>JAFTAX010000143.1 GCA_017458445.1 Ruminococcus sp.
AGCAGTGCTATTCCCATAAAGTATTCGTCCCACGACAAATAATCCTGTCTTTTCATGATAAAACTCCTATATTCTCTTGATTGCGTGAACTCGGCAGGTGTCTACACAGATTCCGCAGTTTACGCATTTTTCATAGTCGATAACAGCATGGTTGTTAATAACGGTAATTGCCTGCTTCGGACATTTGTTTTCGCACATCTTACAGCCGATACAGCCGATTGAGCAAATTTGTCTTGTGACCTTGCCAAGATCGCCTGATGAGCACATTACCTCAACCTTCTGCGATTTGCGGCGTATTGCGATAAGATCGTTCGGACACTCTTTTGCACAAAGTCCGCAACCAATACATTTGTCAGGGTCAACAACTGCAACTCTGTTTACAATTGAGATAGCACCCTGTGGGCATACCTTAACGCAGTCACCATAGCCCAGACAACCGCTTGTGCAGTTTTTGCTTCCGTTATAAAATCTGTTGCAGGCAGCACAGCTCTGAACACCGTCAAAGTCATACTTGTGGTTTGTGACGTTGCAATCGCCTGCACATCTTACAAATGCAGTCATAGGCTCTGCTTCCTTTGCTTCAACGCCCATTATTGCCGCAAGCTTTTCTGCACTTTCCTTGCCGCCTGGTTTACAGAGATTGCACTCCACACCTTTTGTGACAACCGCTTCTGCATAGTCATTACAGCCTGAATAACCGCAAGCTCCGCAGTTTACTTGTGGCAAGGCTTCCTGTGCAGCTTCAATTCTGTCATCAACTTTTACTGCAAATATTTTTGATACTGTTGTAAGCAGAACGCCTGCCAAGATTCCAAGCCCTGCAAACAGTCCGATAGGTATTAAATATCCCACAATAATTCCCCCTATCCGATTAGCTGAACAGTCCGCCAAAGCCCATAAAGCTCAGCGATACGATTGATGCTGCAACAAGTGTCGCAGGAACACCCTTGAATGTTTCTGGTATGTCGGAATCTGCGATTCTTGCTCGGACACCCGAGAACAAAACAAGTGCAAGTGTAAATGCAAGACCTGTTCCGAGTGCGTTGACGATTGACTGTACGAATGTATAGCTGTTGTCGATGTTTGATATTGTAACACCAAGCACTGCACAGTTTGTTGTGATAAGTGGCAGATACACGCCAAGCGCTTTATAAAGCGGTGGCATTGTCTTTTTCAAAACTATCTCAACAAGCTGTACAAACAAGGCGATAACAAGTATAAACGCAACCGTCTGCAGATATTCAACCTTTGCAAGCTCGAGCAGTTTGTACACAGGATATGTACAGGCTGTTGCACAGACCATTACAAAAATTACTGCTCCGCCCATTCCGACTGATGATTTAAGCTGTTTTGAAACGCCAAGGAACGGACATATACCCATGAACTGTGAGAGTACTATGTTGTTTACAAACACAGCTGTGATAAGAATGATTATCAGTTTCATAGCTACTTATCCTCCCTTGTGCAATCTTCTTTTGTCTGTCCACACATCTCTGCATTAGGACAATTGCTGCAGGAAATCTCTGCTGGTGGCTTTCTGTTTGCAATCTTGTTTACCATTGCAATTATACAGCCAAGCACGAAAAATCCTCCTGCCGGCATAATAAATATAAGCACTGGATTTGAGCTTATTACAGGTATCTTAAATCCAAGCCAGCTTCCTGAACCGAATATCTCTCTGAGCGAACCCATTACAAATAAGCTGAGTGTGAAGCCAAGTCCCATGCCAAGACCGTCAAGTATTGACGGCAAAAGCTTGTTCTTAGATGCAAATGCTTCAGCTCTGCCTAAGATTATACAGTTTACTGTAATGAGTGACAGGAATATTCCGAGTGCTGAATAGAGGGCTGGGAAATATCCCTGAAGTATAAAGCTTATAAGCGTTACAAAACCTGCTATGATTACAATAAAGCATGGCAGTCTTACTGCTTTTGGTATCACGTTTTTGAGAAGCGAAATAACTATATTTGAGCAGACAAGTACAAACGTTGTTGCAAGTCCCATACCGATACCGTTTACTGCCATTGTTGTAACGGCAAGTGTCGGACACATACCAAGGAGTGTTACAAGCGTCGGGTTTTCTTTTATAAGCCCTTTTGTGAATTCATGCATACTGCTTTTATTCTCAGGCATTTGTAATCTCCTCCTTATGTTCTGAATATAGCTTTACTGCTTTCTTACAAGCAGATTTCATACCCTTTGATGAATATGTTGCTGATGTAACATTGTCAATATCATCAGGGTTTGTGTTTGTATCAAATCCCACAAGTGTATCAAGGAATGACTTCTCCTTAACCTTTGTGCCAAGTCCTGGAGTTTCTCCGCATTCAATAAAGCTGATACCTTCAACTGCACCGTCCTTGTTTACGCCGATAAGAACATGAAGTCCGCCTTTTGAATATCCGTCCTCCTCAATTTCAACAAGGCATTTTTCCTTTGTGCTGTCTGTTATTACAGATACAACGCCATCGACATCAAATGTTACTGGCGTTTTTGTGTCGGCGTTTTTATCAAGAAGCATTTCATACTCGCCCTTGCCGAACACGTCCTCACAACCTGCCTTAAGCTCATCAGTCATAACGCCTGTTGTGTCAACGTAGGTCTGGTTGTGTGCAAACACAAGAAGCCCTGACACCACGATACAAATTATCGTTAAAACAAGTGGTGGAATTATATTATTTTTCATCAGCCTTTACCTCCTTTTCCTTCTTTTCAAGAGGCAAAGCTCCGATTGGTTTTTTCTTTGTTGCCATATCAATGTATGGTGTAACAATATTCATAAGCAAGATACCGAATGACACGCCCTCAGGGAAAGAGCCCCAGAATCTTATAACGCAGGTGATAATACCGCAGCCTATTCCGAAGATTACTCTACCCTTGTTTGTAATTGGTGTTGTAACATAGTCGGTTGCCATGAATACTGCACCGAGTATCACACCGCCTGCAAGCAGCTGATAAATACCGTCCTCGCCTACAAGATATGAGAAAGCGACAACCGTTCCCATAAAAGCTAAAGGTGCAGCAGGTGAGATTACCTTCATAACAACTAAGTATACACCGCCGATAAGCAATGCTAATGCACACACCTCGCCGAGACAGCCACCTGTTTTTCCAAGAAACAGGTCTATGTATTTTGCCTTTCCTGTTACAAGCGGAGTTGCACTTGTTATAATCTTGTCGCTGTTATAAAACGGTACAGCCCAGTTGCTCATTGCAGCAGGGAATGACAGCATAAGCACTATTCTTCCTACAATTGCAGGGTTTGCAAAGTTTTGCCCAAGACCGCCGAAAAGCTGCTTTGCAATAACTATTGCTACAAATGTTCCAATAGCTGCAATCCAGAATGGCAATGTAACCGGCAGATTAAAGGCAAGTATAACACCTGTTACTGCTGCTGACAGGTCACCAATTGAATTTTGTCTTTTCATTATAATATTGCAAAGTCTTTCCCAGATTACAGCTGTTGCAGCACAGAAAAGAACCAGAAACAATGCTCTTAGTCCAAATATTATAACCGATGCAACGTAAGCCGGAAAGAGTGCAATTAGCACATGGCCCATTACCCTTGCGGTTGTTCTCTCGCTTTTAATGTGCGGTGACGGGCTGACAATCAAATTTTCATTATTCATGAGGATAAATCACTTCCATTTTAAGATACTTGATTTTACAATAGTTATTTACTAAAGGCGAAGCCTTTTGCAAGCTGATTTTTCTCTGCAAGATTTCTCCTTGCAGGGCAAACAAACGAACAGCTTCCGCAATTCATACAAAGATTGATTTTCATCTTGTTAAGTGCGTCCTTGTCACGCCTGTCGTATGCTTTTTCAAGCTCTGTCGGCATAAGTCCCAGCGGACAAGCACCTATACATCTTCCGCACCTTATGCAGTTTGTCTGACCTTTATACAAAAGCGATTTTTTAGCATATGTTTTCTCTTTAAACGCTAAAAACGCATTGTTTGTCTTTGAAAGCGGTGTGTCTGCGTCATAAAGACACATTCCCATCATAGGTCCGCCTGCAATAATCTTTTGTGCCTTGTCAAAATCAGTTTCTGCAAATTCAAGCAGGTCCTTAACCGATGTGCCGATAAGTGCCTTTACGTTGCATGGCTTATTAACTGCGTCACCGTCAATTGTAAGTCGTCTTGAAATCAGCGGAACACCTGTTTTTATGTAGCGGTTTATAAACGCAACAGTTGACACGTTCATAACGATAATTCCATGGTCAGACGGCAGATTTCCTTCTTTTATTATTCTGCCTGTTGTTGAAAAAGCAATCACCTTTTCAGCACCCTGTGGATATGATGATTTAAGCTTTACAACATGAATAGAGTCTTCATTTTCTGTTTGCTTTGTAAGCTTTTCAATCGCCTGAGGCTTATTATCCTCAATTCCGATATACACATTTTCAATCTCAAGAATTTTACAAAGTGTCTTAATTCCCTCGATAATGTCCTGTGTGTTTTCCATCATCTCACGAAAGTCTGATGTAATATATGGCTCACACTCAGCAGCGTTTATAACCAGCGAGTCGATATCGACCTTGCTCTCGTCATAATTAAGCTTTATATGTGTCGGAAAGCCTGCACCGCCGAGTCCGCAACAGCCTGACTCTCTTACAGCTTTTACAAGGCTCTGCTTGTCTGTAACTACTGGTGGTTCAATTTCCTCAGACATTGTCTGCTGTCCGTCACAGGCAATCTCAACAGCCTTGCAGGTTTTGCCGTTTGCAAGCAGCATATCGCTTACATCAACGACCTCGCCCGATACGCTCGAGTGTACAGGACATGACATAAACGCTTCAGACTCACCAATCTTCTGCCCGACCTTTACGGTATCACCCTTTTTTACAAGCGGTGTACACGGTGCACCCATGTGCTGTGACATTGAGATTTTCACTCGCTCGGGAACAGGAAAAGTCTGAGTTTCAAAATACTGCGTCCCTTTCCTGTGAGGAATATGAATCCCATTTAGCCTCATGTTAGATCAATCCTTTCAACTAAACTATTTAAAACTATAATTATCATTTGTTATCTTAATTTTGTCCTTAATGCTCTTTGAGCAGTAGATTTTTTTATCCTTGCCAAGTGCTATTACTTCATAGCTATTATCGTTGAGATACTTTTCAATATTGTCAACGCCGTCAATGAAAATGCAGGTTGACAAAAAATCTGTAAGCAAGCCGTTGTCCTTTGATATGACTGTCACTGACGTAAGGTCGCTCTCTGCAGGACTGCCTGTTTTTAAATCAATTATATGGCAGTATCTTTTGCCGTCAATCTCAAAGAACCGCTCATAGCCGCCTGAAGTTGACACAAAGCATTGTCCCGACTTAAATTCCAGCACCTGTGAATTGCTGTCATCAGGGTTTGAAACAGCCGTCACAAATGGCTTGCCGTCCGACTTTTCGCCATAAAGCAAGGTCGATGAGCCAAAGGACAGCACCGCACACTTTTCATCGCTCTTTTCAAACTCATCAAAAAGCAGGTCAAGTGCATACCCCTTAGCACAGCTTCCGAGGTCAATTTTTGCACCATTTTTCAGCGTTACATAATTACCCTTGATTGCAATATTATCGCTACCCACTGTCTTTAACGCTGACTGAATGTATGAATCTTTTGGCAGCTTCGGCTTGTCGCTGTTTATATTCCAAAGCTCTGTCAAAGCACCTGCGGTTATATCAACCTGCGGATAGTCAGCCGTCAGGGCTTTTGCTTTTTTCAGCAAATCAACCGTCAGGTCCGAGAGCTTTGCATTGCCGTTTTTGTTAAGCTTTGAGATTTCAGATTTGCTGCTATATGCAGACAACGATTTGTCAAGCTTTTTTATAATTCTTGCATACTTATCAATGTTGTCATTACTTGCCGACAGCTTAACCGATGTGTCCATGCAAAAAAACTGTTTTGTCAAAATGCCGTCGTCTGCAAAAAAGTAAAAGCTCAGCACTGCAGCCATAACAATTATTAAAGCTATAATCCACAATGCTTTCCTGCTTTTCATCTTTACCTCCACACTGCATATCACGACTTGAAAAACTTATTAAAATATGATATTATAATTATTACTTTATGAGATATTTTGAAATATACTCCTCAGAATTCCTTATAAACTCCCTGAAATCAGCTGCTTTTTCAAGTGGCGGTTCAATGGATTTTTTATTAACCTTTCCTGTTGAAGCTTTTATAAACGAGGAAATCTGATGAGGAGATTTTTCAATAAACTCAATTGCAAATTCATGTGCAGCATCTTTTTCAATTGAGAAAATCTTGCCTGTGTTTCTTGGGTTTGCTTCATAAAGCTCACGCATGATTACATACACGCACATATTAATATATGCACAAACAGCGTTATTTAGGTCCTGGCTCTCTGCCTGTTCACAAACAGACATCAAAAGATTGACGCTTTCTATTGCACATTCAGGCTTGATTAGGTTTTCGGTGTTGTCATGCGACAGCTCACCCAAAACAGATTCATAGCTTGCATTATAAAGCTCAAGCAGCTTTTTTATAGAATAAACAGAAAACTTTCGTGTGTCGGTTTCAAGCTGTGACATATTGCTCTGGGACACGCCCAGATAATCTGCCGCCTGATTTTGAGTAAGGTTGTTCATTTTTCTAAGCTCACAAAGGCGTTTTCCTACCTCTCGGCACATCTGAATTTCCTGTTCTTTGTTTTTCATCAATTGGCTCCTTAACTGGTATGCTGATTGGTTTTCGGGTGCAGAATCAACATAAATCTGCACAGCTGTTATAAAAACCATATAATTATTATAATTATACTATATTTCAAGCTTTTTGTAAAGCGTTTTTGCAGACTACAAACACATAAAGGAGATTTTTTTATGAAAGGTTACAGACTTCAGCTTATTAGACACGGTATAACACAGGGAAATCTTGACGGAAAGTATATCGGCGTGACCGACCTGCCTCTTTGCAAGCAGGGTGCAGACGAGCTTTATGAGAAAATCGAAAAATATGACTATCCTGCCGTTCAGAAGGTGTACACTTCACCTTTAAAGCGTTGCAAGCAGACAGCGAATATTCTCTATCCAAACAGATATACAGCCGAGCTTGGACCGCTTGCCGAGATGAACTTCGGCATATTCGAAGGCAAAAAAGCAGAAGAATTAATGGACGACCCGAACTACAAGAAGTTTATAAAAGGCGGTCTTGACAATCCTGCTCCAAACGGCGAATCGGCAAGAGATGTCGTAAACAGGTCTTTTGAAGCACTCAACATTATCATCTCGGATATGATGTATGAAGGGCTTACAAACTGTGCTGTAATCACTCACGGCGGTATAATCATGAATATGCTCAGTTGCTTTGGTTTGCCGAAAATGGAGCCGAATGAATACGCCTGCGATTTTGGCGAAGGCTTCGAGATACTCATTTCTGCATCAATGTGGCAACGCTCAAACGCCTTTGAGATACTGGGCAGATTCCCATACAAAAAAGAGAACGAGTAAAAATGGCTGTTGAAATAATCATAAAAGAAAAGGACAACGGCAAAAAGCTGGGCGAGGTTTTGCTCCAAAGAGGTGTGTCAAGACGGCTTATCACAAGGCTTAAACGCACACCGAACGGCATTACCCGAAACGGTGAGATAATCCGCACAATCGATACTGTGTCAAACGGCGATGTTATCATACTCAATGAACAGGACAACACGCTGCTTGAACCTAACCCGTCGCTTGATGTTGAGATACTCTTTGATGATGACCAGCTTGTTGTTTTCAACAAACCACCATTCATGCCTGTCCACCCATCAATAAAGCACCAGGGCGACACGCTCGGCAACTATTTTGCCGCACTTTACCCAAAGCTGACGTTCCGACCTGTAAACAGGCTTGACAGGGATACATCAGGTTGCGTTATCGTTGCAAAAAACCAGTTTGCCGCAAAGGCTCTGCAACGCTCGTACAAGAAAGTCTACTACGCAATCTGTCACGGCAGATTTACAGATAAAACAGGCTCTGTAAACGCACCGATTGCAAGAGAAAAAGAGTCGATTATAAAACGCTGTGTGCGTGATGACGGACAAGTTGCAATAACGCATTACAAGGTGCTTGACGAAAGCGATAAATACTCAATCGTTGAGTTTACGCTTGAAAGCGGCCGCACTCATCAGATAAGAGTGCATATGGCTCATATCGGTCACGCTGTCGCTGGAGATGATATGTACGGTGGCACCAGAGATGACTACAAAAGGCAGGCTTTGCACTGCGGTGTGGTAAGCTTTATCCATCCGACAACAAATGATGAAATAACGGTCAAGGCACCGTTTGAGCTATGCTTAAAATGATTAATTCTATCGCTGACTAAATTTTTGGAGGCTAAAAATGATTTTATATATTAACAGTTGTGTTCGCAGGAACTCACGCACCGATAAGATTGCAAGAGCTGTTCTCAACAATCTGGGCGGTGAATATACCGAGCTGTTTTTGCCTGATGAAAACCTGCAACCGCTGTCAGAAGAACTGCTTGAAAAAAGAACAAAGCTCATCGAAAATAATGATTATTCAGACAAGCTGTTTGATTATGCAAAGCAGTTTGCTAAGGCAGATATTATTGTGATTTCTGCACCATACTGGGACTGCTCATTCCCTGCAATACTCAAATTATATATAGAAAACATCTATGTCACAGGCATTATCACCGAGTTCACACCGAACGGCTTGCCACACGGTTTATGCAAAGCAAAAGAACTGATATATGTCACAACCGCAGGCGGACCTTATGTAGCCGACTACAGCTTTGGCTATATTAAAACGCTTGCCGAACAGTTTATGGGCATACCAAAAACAACCCTTGTCAAAGCTGAAATGCTCGACATTGAAGGCTTTGACGCAGAAAAAATAGTAAACGATACAATAAGTAACATTTAACAAAAAATTAAGGGACACCCGACTCTGGGTGTCCGTTATTTTTATTTTTTGTCATCATTTAAGTAGTCGCTGACAAATATATTAAGCTTTTCATAAGTTTCCGAGCTTATAACATGCTCAATCTTGCAAGCGTCCTCGTCAGTGTTCTTGTCGCTTACACCAAGAATCTCGCTTAAAAATCTTGTTATAAGCAAATGGCGGTCATAGACCTCTCTTGCTCTTAGGTATCCTCTTTTTGTAAGCACAATCTGGCCGCTCGGCTCAACGGTTATAAACCCGTCATTCTTTAAGATGCCCATGGCACGACTGACACTCGGTTTTGAAAAACCTAACTCTGCTGCAATATCAATTGACCTTACATAGCCTGTTCTTTCCTGTAAAATAAGTATAGTTTCAAGATAATCTTCGCCGGACTCTCTTATAGCCATAATTTTTCACCTCAATTTCAGGTTTTACATTTATTCTTCAACAACTGTCTTTATATGAAGCTCATCAAGCTGTTTTTCATCAACTTCAGACGGACAAGCACTCATAAGCTCGCTTGCATTTTGCACCTTTGGAAATGCAACAACATCTCTAAGGCTCTCAGCCTTGCACATTATCATTGCAAGTCTGTCAAGACCGATTCCCATGCCGCCATGTGGTGGTGCTGCATATCTGTATGCGTCAACAAGGAAGCCGAATTTTGCTTCAATTTCTTCATCACTCATGCCAAGCGCTTCAAACATTTTCTGCTGTAGCTCGAAGTCTGTAATTCTCATAGAACCGCTTGAAAGCTCTGTACCGTTAAGCACCAGATCCCAAGCCTTTGCACGAACGTTGCCCTGGTCGGTGTCAAGATATTCAAGACACTCTTCCATCGGCATTGTAAACGGATGATGCATTGCAATCCACTCGCCCGTTTCCTCGTCCTTTTCAAAGAATGGCATTTCTGTTATCCACACAAAATTATACTGTCCCTCAGGGATAATCTCAAGCTTCTTGGCACAGATAAGTCTTAACGCACCAAGCGTTGGCAAAACAACATTATCCTTGTCTGCACAAATAAGCACCAGGTCACCCTTCTGTGCATCAGTTGCCTCACAGATTCTCTCAAGATCACCATCTGCTAAGAACTTCTTGAAAGAGCAGTTTGGCTCATCAGCCCAGCGGATATATGCAAGTCCCTTTGCACCAATACCCTTTGCATGCTCAATAAGCTTGTCAATCGCTTTTCTTGTGTAAACATCAGCACCGTTTTTAACGTTTATCGCACGAACAGAACCGCCCTGCTCGATTGCCGACTTGAACACAACAAAGTCAATGTCCTTAACAGCGTTTGTTATATCGCAAATCTCCATGCCAAAACGTGTGTCAGGCTTGTCTGTACCAAACCTGCTCATCGAGTCAGCAAAAGTGATTCTCTCAACAGGCGTTTTAATCTCAACGTCCAGCACCTGCTTAAAAAGTGTCTGCACATATCCCTCGATACATTCCTGAATATCCTCAGCATCAACAAACGACATCTCAAGGTCTATCTGTGTAAACTCAGGCTGTCTGTCAGCTCTTAAGTCCTCATCACGAAAACATCTTGCAAGCTGAATGTATCTGTCATAGCCCGATACCATAAGCAGCTGCTTGTAAATCTGCGGTGACTGCGGAAGTGCATAAAACTTGCCTGCGTGAACTCTTGACGGCACAAGATAATCTCTTGCACCCTCAGGTGTTGACTTCATCATCATCGGCGTTTCAATCTCTAAAAAGCCGTTTTGATAAAAATACTCTCTTGTAACCTGTGCAATCTTGTGACGCATTATCATATTCTTTTGCAGATTCGGATTTCTAAGGTCAAGGTATCTGTATTTAAGCTTCAGCTCTTCATTGACCTTGTCCGAATTTGTCACCTCAAAAGGCGTTGTTTCTGCTTTTGATAATATCCTCAAATCAGTAACGATAATCTCAATCTCGCCTGTTTTGAGCTTTTTGTTTACACTTTCACGCTTTTGTACCATGCCCTTTGCCATAAGCACAAATTCGCTTTTGACCTGCTGTGCTTTTTCAAACACAGCCCTGTCGGTGTTGTCATTAAAAGCAAGCTGAACAAGCCCTGTCCTGTCACGCAGGTTTATAAAGATAAGGTTTCCCATATCCCTGACTCTGTCCGCAAAACCACAAACAACAACCTCCTGCGGTTCATTCGGCACCTCACCGCAGTAATGTGACCTGCGAAGTCCTTTCATAGTATCAAGCTTCATTTTTATCTACTTCCTTTACTTTATCATTCTTGCAAAAACTGTCAAGATAAGCCTTTATTATCGGCTTTTTGTTGTCCCAGAACATTATAATAATGCCTGCTAAAAACACGCCCAGCATACAAACCGAGCCTGCTTTTTCATCTAACGCAAAAAGCACAAGTGCCAAAAACAGTGTAATTATCGTCCATGGCACAGCCGTTATGTATGTGCTTAACGGCTTTCTGAACTTGCCTTTTATAACGCTGCCGTTGTCTGTCTGTTCAATCGTCCCGAAAAAGCCTGTTGTTCCGGCATCACGCTTTTTCATAGCATGATGAAACAGCTGAAAATCAAACTGGCTTGTCCGACAACCGTAAAAACAGGTTTCCGACCTGTGATTTCTCATGAACTTGCCGTTTGATAAAATATTCAACGTCGGTCTGTGTTCAACAATCTCACGGTCAAGCTTTCTTGCAACTTGCTTTGGCGTAAGGCTGGATTCAACCTCATAGCTGACAGGTAATACTAAAAACATCTTACTCTCCGTCTTTCGCAATACTGCTTATCATATTACGAAAATTCTCGTCCGACAGCATATCCGAAAAGAATATGCCACTGAAACTATCAACAAAGCTGTCATCAAGCTTAATGTCCGTCTGTTCACCAGTTCTCATGTTCTTAAGCTTTGCCTCGCCTGAGTCAATCTCGTTGTCACCCAGCACAACAACAAAGCTTGCACCGATTTTATCAGCATACTTCATCTGTGCCTTTAAGCCACGTCCGACAAGGTCATATTCTGCAAAAAAGCCTTCCTCACGAAGCTTTCCTACAAGCTCAACCGCCTTGCTTTCACCTTTTTGACCCATAGATGCAATATAAATACCGCACTTTTCAGGCTTCTTGAAGTCACAGCCCTGACTTTCCATGGTGAGTATCAGTCTTTCAAGTCCCATTCCAAAACCGAGTGCCGGTGTCGGCTTTCCACCGAGCTGTTCAATAAGCCCATCATATCTTCCTCCACCGCAAACTGTACCCTGAGCACCAATGTCCGTTGTAATAAACTCAAACACAGTCCTTGTGTAATAGTCAAGACCTCTGACGATTCTTGCGTTTATCTTATAGTCAATTCCCATAAGTCTGAGATTGTTTTGAAGCTGTTCAAAATGCTCCTTGCAGTCATCACAAAGATAATCAAGTATCAGCGGTGCATTCTCAGCAATCTGCTTGTCCTCCTGTGATTTGCAGTCGAGAATTCTCATCGGATTCTTCTCAAGTCTGCCCTGACAAGTTTCGCAAAGGCTGTCTTTATAGCCTTCAAAATATTCTTTGAGTGCCTTGTGATACTGGCTTCTGCACTCAGGACAGCCGATTGAGTTTATGTTAAGCTCAATACCCTTTAGCCCAAGTCTGTCAAGCACACTCTTTGCAAGTGCAATGACGTCAGCGTCAGCACGAGCGTTTGCAGCACCTGCCATCTCACAGCCAAACTGGTGAAACTCTCTTAGTCTGCCAGCCTGTGGCTTCTCGTGACGGAAGCATGAGAGAATATAGAATACCTTCTGTGGAAATCCCTCGTTTAAAACGCCGTTTTCAATCAACGCACGGATAGTTCCTGCCGTTCCTTCAGGACGAAGTGTAAATGTACTGTCGCCTGTAGCAGATACCGTGTACATCTCTTTTTGCACAACGTCAGTAGTGTCGCCGACAGAACGCACAAAAAGCCCTGTGTCCTCAAAGGTCGGTACACGGATTTCCTTAAAGCCGAACTGACGTGCAGTTTCGCTTGCAATCTGTTCAACAGTGTACCATTTGTACACCTCGCTCGGAACTACGTCCTGCGTACCCTTTGGTCGCTGTGTAATTGCTGCCATTATATATCAATTCCTTTCATCTTTTAAAGCTTTTGTCTTATCTATATATAATACCCGAATTTTGCCGTTTCGTCAAGGGTATACGCCTATGCTCGCACAACAAAAAACGGTCAGTCCCTATAACACAAGGGACGACCGTAATCGTGATACCACCCTGATTACAGAAGCGTAATGCTTCTGTCACTCATCATCTCTTTAACGCAGAGGTTACGCACTGCCTTTGTCAGCAGCAAGCTCAAAGGTGTCCTTCGTGATTTCTCATCAGAACGCTTTCACCATACCGTTCTCGCTAAATTCAAAGAAACCCTTACTCTCCTTATCAACGCTTTTTATATGTTCTTTTTACCAGACTGAAGGATTAACAATATTTCTCCAGTCAAGGTCGCCTCTTTCAAGAGCATGGATAAGTGCCTCCGCAGTCGCAATGTTTGTTGCAACAGGGATATTATGCACATCACAAAGTCTGAGCAAATCCATATCGTTAGGCTCAGATGGCTTTGCAGAAATCGGGTCACGGAAAAGCAGCAACAAGTCAATCTCGTTACATGAAATCCTTGCCGCAATCTGCTGGTCGCCTCCCTGAGGTCCGCTGAGGTAACGGTTTATCCTAAGTCCTGTTGCCTCGCCAACAAGCTTTCCTGTTGTACCAGTCGCACAAAGTGTATGCTTGCTGAAAACCCCACAATAAGCTATACAGAATTGTACCATCAATTCCTTTTTCTTGTCGTGTGCAATCAATGCTATGTTCACTCAAACTCCTCCTTAATCTCTATATTTTGGATACATATTTCTAACCTGATAATATAATTATACCACATTTACATATAAATGCCAATTATATATTACTAATTCTATTTTACCACATATTTTGAAATTGTCAAAGCATTATAAGAAAAAAATTAAAAAATCGTGATTTCATATTAATGTCGCCTGTATTTATTGGTTATTTTGCACAATAACAAGCCCGGTTTTAATCGCCAATTTCCCGCATAATACCAAAGCTAACTTTTTCAAACAGCTAATCCTGCCCTCGTGAACGCTGATTTTCCCATGTTCTAAGCTTGTTTGCCAGAACATATATATGTACAAATTCAAGCTGAAAGAAGGAAAATCCATGTTTATCAAAACCGTAAAAATCAAAAAGCCTGCTTTTGCACTCGCCGGTGTCATAATCCTGATAATCACACTCGCCGTTTTCACCATTCTGGTGATAAGCAAATTCGGCGAACCTGAGTATGTCCTCAAAACCGAAGCCGCAAGACAAAGCTTTTTGCATCAGCTCGGCTGGCAGGTGCCAAAAGAGTATGAAGAGTGCAGAATTATCGTAATTCCTGAGGATTTTAACGATGTTTTTGAAAACTATAACAAGCTCCAGAAAGAACAAGGCTTCGATCTGTCGGATTATAAGGGCAAAACAGTTGAAATTTACACCTATCCAGTGTATAATTATAAAGGATATGAGAAAAAAGACTGCATAAAGTGTAATCTTCTGATATGCAACGGCAAATTAATCGGCGGAGATGTCTGTTCTGTCGAGCTTGGCGGCTTTATGCAGGGACTACAAAAAGACTAAAAACATTGAAAGAAAAGGATAAATAATGGTTATTCGACTTGACAAATTAATTTCTTCCCAGAGAAGCGACATCTCAAGGAGCATGGTAAAGGACTTTTGCAGGAAAAACCGTGTTACTGTAAACGGCGTTGCCTGCAAAAAGAGTGACACAAAAGTCAACACCGAAAGCGACATCGTCTGCCTTGACGGCGAACAAATCGCCTATAAGGAGCATATCTACATCATGCTCAACAAGCCTCAGGGCGTTGTCTGCTCAACCCGTGACGGCGACTCTCCGACCGTTTTAAGCCTTGTTCCTGAGCATTTGCAGCGACCGGGGCTTTTTCCTGCAGGCAGACTTGACAAGGACACCGAAGGCTTTGTACTGATAACCGATGACGGCGAGCTTGCACACAAAATGCTCTCGCCAAAGAACCACGTTCCGAAAAAATACTTCGCAAGGCTTCAAAAGCCTTGGCAGGAAAGCTATGCAGAGCTTTTTGAGCAGGGTATCACCATTGACGGCGGTGAGAAATGTCTGCCTGCCGAATTCGAGGGTGATATGAACAACAAAAATGAGTGTACTTTGATTTTGCACGAGGGAAAATTCCATCAGGTCAAGAGAATGTTTGAGGCTCTTGACAACAAAGTTGTCTTTTTGAAAAGAATCTCAATTGGAAATCTCTCGCTTGACAAAAATTTGGCTCTCGGAGAGTGTATGGAAATATTGCACAAAGATGTTGAGAATATTTTGGCAATTTGTTAGTATCGATTTACATTTTCTGGAAACAATTATGCAATTTTCGTCAATGTTTATAAAGAGCGGTAGTAAAGTTTAGTTAAAACGGCACTTGCTATATGCAAAGAAATTTGTTATTATTATATTGTAGCTAATTTATGCATTAGTAAATTACAATCAAGGAGGTTCTTTTTAATGGCAAGTGTATCATTAAGAGAAATTTATAAGAAATATCCGGGCGGTGTTATTGCCGTATCAGATTTCAACCTTGAAATCAAGGATAAGGAATTCATCATTCTTGTTGGTCCTTCAGGATGTGGTAAGTCAACAACACTCCGTATGATCGCAGGACTTGAAGAAATCAGTGAAGGTGAACTTTATATCGGCGACAGACTCGTAAACGATATTGCACCTAAGGACAGAGATATCGCAATGGTTTTCCAGAACTACGCTCTCTATCCACACATGACAGTATTTGAAAACATGGCATTTGGTCTTAAGCTCAGAAAAGTACCAAAGGACGAAATCGCAAGAAAAGTAGAAGAAGCTGCAAGAATTCTTGACATTGCACATCTTCTTGACAGAAAGCCTAAGGCTCTTTCAGGTGGTCAGAGACAGCGTGTTGCTTTGGGCCGTGCTATCGTACGTGAACCACAGGTATTCCTTCTTGACGAGCCTTTGTCAAACCTCGACGCTAAGCTCCGTGCACAGATGAGAACAGAGATTTCAAAGCTTCATAAGAAACTCGGTACAACATTCATCTATGTAACACATGACCAGACAGAAGCTATGACAATGGGTGACAGAATCGTTGTTATGAAAGACGGTTTCATTCAGCAGGTTGACACACCTACAAACCTCTACAACAACCCTGTTAACCAGTTCGTTGCTGGATTCATCGGTTCACCACAGATGAACTTTATCGATTCCAAGCTCCTTAAGGTTGACGGCAAGTATGTTGTTGAATTTGGTTCAGAAGATACAAAGACAACAAGAGGCGTTAAATATACAGTAGAAGTTCCTGAAGCTAAGGCAGACGCTGAAGCTCTCGAGCCAATGGTTGGCAAGGAAGTTGTTCTCGGTATCCGTCCTGAATGTATCCATGACGAAGAGATGTTCATTTCTTCAGCTAAGACAGGCGTTATCAACACAACTGTTGAAGTTACAGAAATGATGGGTGCTGAAACATATCTTTACCTCACATGTGAAGGTATTCCTCTTACTGCAAGAGTTTCACCTCGTTCAACTGCAAGACCTCAGGACGAAATCAAGGTTGCTCTTGATCCTAACAGAATCCATATCTTTGATAAGGAAACTGAAAAGTCTTTGGTAAACTAATTTATTAGTACTGTAATAAGCCCTTCTGGATTGTTCAGAAGGGCTTATTTATTTGAGGTGTATTTATGAAGCTTAAAAAGGCTTTTCCTTTTATACTTTCAGGCGTTCTTATGCTATCAGCTTTTGGCTGTGGTAACAACAGCCAGTCAAAGAAAAGCTCGTCCAAGTCTGATAAGGACTGGCACAGCGAGATGATTGAAAAATCGCTTGTATCTTATGGCAACACAAACGCTATGAAAGAAAAGATAAAAAAGGCACAATCGGGCAAGGAAGTTACATTAGCATACCTCGGCGGCTCGATAACGGAAGGCCTGACTGCAGGACCGAGTCAGTGCTGGGCAAAGCTTACATATGAGTATTTTGCAGAAAAATATGGCAAGGACGATAATGTCAAATACTGCAACGCAGGGCTTAGCGGAACGCCGTCCAAGCTTGGAATTTTAAGGCTCAAGCGTGATGTGCTTGCAAACAAGCCTGATATATGCTTTGTTGAGTTTGCTGTTAATGATGCTATTGACGGAGAACACAAAGGTGCTTATGAAAGCATCGTTAAAGATCTGCTGGAGCAGAACGTAGCAGTTGTTTTGCTTTTCTCTGTGACAGAGGCCGATTACAGTGCTCAGGACTACATGAAAGCTATCGGAAAACACTATGACCTGCCGATGATTTCATACTGCGACGCATTGAGGTTTATGTTTGAAAACAAGCAGATGACGTGGGACGATTTTTCTGATGATGAGTCGCACCCGAACATAGCAGGTCACGAACTTGTAGCCGAAATGGTTGACCACTACTTTGACACGGTGATCAACGTCAAAAGCAAGGCTTATACTATGCCTGCTGAACCTTTGAATACACCTCGATTATCAGGAGCTGATATATATGAATCGACAAATCTCAACCCTGCAAGCATTGGAAGCTGGGTTGACGGCACAAATATCAACGATTTCAAGGACGGCTGGACACACAAAGCCGACTCGGGAAACAAGCCTCTCCTGCTGAAATTCAAGGGCAGATTTGCATATCTTATATATAAGGAAGTAGGTGGCGGCGACCTGTTTGGTAAGGCTCATGTTAAAATCACCTGCAACGGCGAACTTTACAACGAGCTTGATGTAAACGCCGTGACTTCATCAGGCTGGGGCAATCCGCAGATGATAAATATCGGAATGCAGACAGAAGCTGTGGATTATGAGGTTGAAATCTCGATGACAAGCGGTGATGAAGCAAAAGAGTTTCAGGTTCTTGGTATAGGATACACTACTTAAATAACCGCACAAAAAAGACGTATACAAGATGTATACGTCTTTTTTATATCATATTAATCAAGATCGATTTCCATAATCGGCTCGCTGATGTCTTTTCCTGCAGGAACCATCGGAAGAACGTTGATGTCCTTGTTTATCTTGCAGTCGATAAGACACGGTCTGCCACAGGACAAAGCCTTTTCGAGCATCGGCTTGATGTCCGACTTCTTTTCAATGAGAATACCTTCGATTCCGAAAGCCTCAGCAAGCTTCATGAAGTCTGTGCCACGCTCGATATCTGTCTGTGAAAATCTCTTGCCATAGAACAATCTCTGCCACTGTCTTACCATTCCGAGAACATCGTTTTCAAAAACAAGCTCGATAACAGGAAGATTGTGCTTTGCAAGTGAAGAAAGCTCATTACAGTTCATAAAGAAGCTTCCGTCACCGGCAATATTAACGACCGTCTTGTCAGGGTTGCCGCATTTTGAACCAATTGCTGCACCAAGACCATAACCCATTGTACCAAGACCACCACTTGATGCAAAAGTTCTAGGGCTTCTGAAGTTATAATACTGTGCAGCCCACATCTGATGCTGGCCAACCTCTGTTGTGATAATAGCCTTACCGTCTGTGAGTCTGTCAAGCTCCTCGATAACGTCCTGCGGAAGCACTTCGTCATCGCTCTCAACAGGCACCATCTTAAGTGCATACTTGCTCTTCCAGTCAGCAATTTGCTCCATCCATTCCTTGTGCTGCATATCAGGTAAAAGCTCATTAAGCTTTGAGAGAACGTATTTTACATCGCCTGTAACGTGCATATCAGGTGTGACATTCTTGCCGATTTCAGCAGGGTCTATTTCAACGTGGATAATTTCTGTGTTTTTAGCGAATGTCTTTGCGTTGCAAAGCACTCTGTCTGAAAAACGTGAGCCGAGAACAATCATAAGGTCACAGTTGCTAAGCGAAAGTGCTGCGGTTTTTGTTCCGTGCATACCAAGCATACCGATATAGTTGTCCTTTGTGTTGTCAAAAGCACACTGTCCCATCAGTGACAAGGCAATCGGTGCGTCACATTTTCTCACAAATTCAGCAAGCTCATCAACAGCCTCACATGAAACAACACCGCCGCCTGCATAAATAAAAGGCTTTTTAGCTGCCTTAATCTTTTCTGCAGCACGCTCGATTTCAGCGTTGATGTTGTCAGGATTGTGGTTGACAATCTTCTTTGGCTCCTGCTTTGTATACTCAATTGTTGCCGCAGTTACGTCCTTTGGAATATCAATAAGTACAGGGCCTTTTCTGCCTTCGTTTGCAACATAAAATGCTTCACGGACAGTATCAGCAAGATCTGCTATGTCTTTTACAATGTAGTTATGCTTTGTGACAGGCATTGTGATACCAGTTATATCGACCTCCTGGAAACTGTCAAGTCCCAGAAGTGAAGTTGGCACGTTACCTGTTATTGCAACAAGCGGAATTGAGTCCATATTGGCAGTAGCAATACCAGTAACCAGGTTTGTTGCACCAGGACCTGATGTTGCAATTACTACTCCTGTTTTTCCTGTTGTACGGGAATAGCCGTCTGCAGCGTGGCAGGCAGCCTGCTCGTGAGCAGTTATAACATGGTGGATTTTATCTGAATACTTATAAAGAGCGTCATAAATGTTCAAAACCGATCCTCCAGGATAGCCGAACACTGTTTCAACTCCTTGTTCAAGCAAACATTCAATCAGTATGTCTGAGCCGTTCATTAACATATAAAAACTCCCTTTTTGTATAGTCTTGCATAAAAATAATTATACAACGTATCTACGCTATTGTCAATAGATTTTTACGTTAACGGACTACACACTTGAAAAAAGGAGCAATATGTGGTATCATAGAAAAGACGTGCTGGATACAGTGGTTTTTGGTGTAAAAAGCCTTAACCTGCTGTTTTGCCGAAAAACACATTGAAAGGATTTGACAAAATGAACTACGCAGAAGAATCATTGAAATTGCATTATGAATGGAAAGGCAAGATTGAGGTAATCTGTCGCTCACCACTTGAAACAAGAGATGACTTATCTCTTGCATATACTCCTGGTGTTGCACAGCCTTGCCTTGAGATACAAAAGGATATAAACAAAAGCTATGACCTGACAAGACGTTCCAATCTTGTTGCTGTTATCACAGACGGTACGGCAGTTTTAGGCCTTGGCGACATTGGTCCTGAAGCTGGTATGCCTGTTATGGAAGGAAAATGTGCTTTGTTCAAGGCGTTCGGCGATGTTGACGCTATTCCTCTTTGCGTTAAGTCAAAGGAAGTTGATGACATAGTTAAGACTGTAAGCCTTATTTCTGGCAGCTTTGGTGGAGTAAACCTTGAGGATATTTCTGCTCCGAGATGTTTTGAGATTGAAAGAAAGCTGAAAGAATGCTGTGACATTCCGATTTTCCATGACGACCAGCACGGCACAGCTGTTGTAACGCTTGCTGCTATGATAAACGCACTTAAACTCACAGGCAAGAAGCTTGACGAGATTAGAGTTGTGACAAGCGGTGCAGGTGCGGCAGGAATCGCAATTATCAAGCTGCTTATTGCTATGGGACTGAATGATGTTGTTCTCTGCGACAGAAAAGGTGCAATTTACGAGGGCAGAGATGGCTTGAATGCTGAAAAGGAAGAGATGGCAAAAATCACAAACCGACAGATGAGAAAAGGTACTCTCGAAGAGGTTATCAAGGGTGCTGACGTATTTATCGGCGTTTCTGCACCTGGTTGCGTTACTCCTGAGATGGTAAAAAGCATGGCAAAGGACCCGATTATCTTTGCTATGGCAAACCCTACTCCTGAAATTATGCCTGATATTGCAAGAGAAGCTGGTGCGGCTGTTGTCGGAACAGGAAGAAGTGACTTCCCAAACCAGATTAACAACGTGCTTGTTTTCCCTGGAATTTTCCGTGGCGCTTTAGATTGCAGAGCAAGCGACATTAACGATGAGATGAAAATCGCTGCTGCAAAGGCTATTGCTGATTATATCCCTGAAAGCGAGCTGACTGCTGAAAACATTATTCCGTCAGCACTTGACAAAAAGGTTGCGGCAAACGTTGCAAAGGCAGTTATCAAGGCAGCAAAAGAAACAGGCGTAGCAAGAATATAAAGGAAAATTACAATGAAAAAGATACTTTGTTTAATTCTATCCGCACTTACCGTATCGATGCTTCTGACTTCATGCGGTAGTGATACAGACTCAACAAAAACAACCAAAAGCACAACTGCAAAATCAACTGCAAAGCAAAATGACAGCGAACCACAGTCGGCTGATGACGATGTTATCTCTTTTGTAGGCGTTGGTGACAATCTCATTCACACGACAATTTACGAAGAGGCTGACCGTTTTGCAGGTGATGAAAATGACGGGACTTATGACTTTACGCCGATGTATTCTGAAGTCAAGAACCTCATAGACGGCAACGACATTGCATTTATCAACCAGGAAACTATCGTCGGCGGATATGACCTCGGACTTTCGGGATATCCTGTTTTCAACTCGCCGAGTGAGGTTGTTGAAAACGTAAAAAGCGTAGGATTTAACCTTGCAAACATGGCGACAAACCACTCTCTTGACATGGGGCAGGAGGGCGTTGACAATGCACTTGAAACATTCAGAAACGTTGGTGGCATAGATTTTGCAGGCGTTGCTGACAGTGATGAAGAATATGACAAGATAACAGTTTTTGAGAAAAAAGGCGTTAAGTTTGCGTTTTTGGCATACACTGCAAACACTAACGGCATTGATGCTCCGAACCCTTACACGATACATTATTTTGACGAGGACGAAATCACAAATGATGTAAAGCGTGCAAAGGAAATCAGCGATGTTGTGATTGTTTCTGCTCACTGGGGTGATGAAAACCTTGACGAGCCGACCGATTTTCAGGAATACTATGCACAGTTTTTTGCAGACTTAGGCGTTGACGTTGTAATCGGCACACATCCTCATGTTATTGAACCGATAAAATGGTTCGAGGGTGAAAACGGCAACAAGACGCTTGTGACATACTCGCTCGGAAACTTCCTTGGCGGTATGCTTGCTGTAAACAACATTGTATCGGGCATGGTAAGCTTTGATTTTGTGAAATCTGATGGTGGAATCTCGGTTGAAAATGTAAAATGGACTCCGTTTGTTATACACTTTGAGCTTGACGGCGATGACATCATGGAGGACAGGTGCAACTACAAGGTTTATCCTTTGTCCGAATACACTGACGAGCTTGCCGAGAAGCACGC
>JAFTAX010000144.1 GCA_017458445.1 Ruminococcus sp.
CTGTCTGAATTCAATCGTGGAGATTTACAATAAAAACAAAGCCACCCGATTGGGTGGCTTTTTTTATCTTTGTTATCAGTTTATTGTCCTCTCAAAAGTATTCTCATCAAGTGTGAAATGAGCTGTCATGCCGCTAACCATGTCTGCTGGCACGCCGAGAATCTTGCCGATAAGGAACACCTTGCCCTCATCAGCAACAAGTTTCTGACCGCCTGCAATAATACTTCTGTATGCACGGTCAACTACAATAGTGTCTGTGTCAGTGCCGTCAACCGTTGCATAAACGCTTGCACTGTCTGCAGCAAGGACATCATCTTCATCTGCGATAAGGATTGCTCTTACATCTGTTGTGCCGTCGTCATTTTCTCTGATCTGATATTTGAGTTCAGCTGTCGGCTGCATAAAATGAATAGTTGCATTTAATAATGGTTCATTATAACTGTCAATTGATATAGCTTCCCACTGTGCTTGTGTGCCATAATAATAAACGTCGCTCAGATTGTTGCAAACATTAAATGCTCCCATATCAATATTTGTAACAGTGCTCGGAATGGTTACGCTTTTTAGATTTTCACATTCCAAAAAGGCTCTATCATATATTTCTTCAACACCATTTCCGATTGTTATGTTCTCTATTTTTTTACATCCAGAAAATGCGTCGTGCCATATTTTTTCTACACTACCAGAGATAACAAAGCTTCCTTCTAAATTATAGCAGTTTTCAAAAGCTTGTTTGCCTATATACCACAAACTCTTCGGAAGATTGATGTTCTTCAATGACGTACAACCGTTAAAACTCTCTTCGGATATTCCTTTTACGCCTTCAGCAATTTCTACATCTATGAGATTAGTACAATCTTTAAATCCCCAAGCACCTATATCTCTGAGGGTTGATGGTATGAAAGCTGTCTTCAAGCCGGAACATTTTGAGATAGCATATGAACCAATATAAGAGAAACCTTCTGGAAGTCTTAAAGTTTCTAATGAAGTGCAACCTTCAAAAGCATACTTTCTTATTGTTTTGAGATTAGGCATATGGATTTCAGAAAGACTTGTACAGTTTTTGAAAGCATATTCGCATATTTCAGTTGTATTATCTGAAAGAACAACTCTTTCTAAGTTGTTGCAGTCTTCAAAAGCAGAAGGATTAATTCGGTCGGTATTATTTGGAATGACAATGCTTGTTAAATTGTCGCAGTTTTTAAAAGAATGTGAATCAATTGATCTCACATTATCAGGAATATCAACGCTTTTTAGTTTACTGCCCAAAAAAGCATATGACCCAATTATGCCTAAACTTTCAGGTAATGATATGCTTTCAATTTTTGAATAAATAAATGCGGAATTCTCAATCACAATTACACCGTCAGGAACAGTGTATGATAAATCTTTTCTTCCTCTCGGATAAAGTATAAGATAATTCCCTGTTTTATTCTTTTTAAATAGAACACCGTCAATGGAATAATAATTACTATTATTCTCATCAACATTGATATTCTCTAACTTAAAACAATTCAAAAAAGTTTTCCTGTTAATAGTGCTGGTTACGGAAGCAGGAATATCAACTCTTGTAAGCTCTTGACAATATGCGAAGGCTTTACTTCCAAGATAAGTAATAGTCTTTGGAATAGTCACTGTTTTTATAACTTTGTTCGGATTTTCCTCGTCACAAAATGCTTCATCAGCTATTTTTGTAACCTTTACGTCATTAATCTCAGATGGGATAACCAAATCACCATCGGTTCCGTAATAACCAGTAATTATGATAGCAGTTTTTGAAATATTATCATACTCGTAATAATATCCTCCTGATTGATATGCACTTGCTGTCATAACAGGCAATATGCCAATCATGCCTATAACCATTATAATTGAGGTTATAATACTTGTTGTTTTTGTTTTCATAATAAGACCTCCTTTTATAATCTGCCGAAACTCATATCTTTATGCCTTCATTATATCAGCTTTATACTTGATTATCAATAAGTTTTGAAAAATCGGTAAGCATATTTGATTATTCGGGAGCAAAAGGTTTACATGACTTAGCAGAATAATATCAATAAAAACAAAATGTATTTTTCGCTAAAAGAGTATCTATTTTTCTACAACTTTATTATAACACAGCTTTTTTATCATCGCAATGCAAATGTATTACAAAAATATTCAAAAATAATTGTATATTTTGCACAAACAATGTTGCATAATAGTGTTAAAGGAGAGTGCATATTATGTGGAAAATACAAAAAGGTTACGATTCAGTCAGCAAATCCTTCAGACTGCCTGTAGAGCTGGTCGAAAAGCTTGACAAACTGGCATTTGAAAATAATCTCTCACTTAATCAGCTGGTTATCCAGTGCTTGAGTTTTGCTTTAGATAATCTTGATAATGATGATGAAAACAATTAAAGGGCGAACCGAAGTTCGCCCTTGTTTTTTATGCATATTTGTTGTAATTACCTCTCCTCGCAGCCTTTGAGGTATTCTATAAACTGCTTTGCTACTCTTGGAGATCTGCCGCCACGAGCGAGTGCAAAGACTTCTGCTTTTTCCTTGACTTCATCAATCGGCGTTTTAATCTCATACCGCTTTGCAAGGTCCTCGACAACCGAGAGATAGAGCTGTTTGTCTGGCTTTTGGAAGGTAACCGTCAGCCCGAAACGGTCGGACAGCGACAAAAGCTCCTGCATGGTGTCCTTGAAGTGAATCTCATCACCCTGCCTTGCAGAGAATGTTTCACGCACAAGATGACGGCGGTTCGAGGTCGCATAAATCGCAAGATTTGACGCCGTTGAGGACACGCTTCCCTCGAGGATTGCCTTGAGTGCGGCAAAGTCGTCATCGTCCTCCGTGAAGGACAAATCGTCTATGAAAATGATGAACTTAAGCGGATTTTTGCTGATAGTTTCAACTATTGCAGGAATCTCGTGCAGTTGCTTTTTCTTCAGCTCGATAAGTCGCAGACCTTGCGAGCAATACTCGTTCGCTATA
The DNA here is from genome assembly GCA_017458445.1 of Ruminococcus sp. Lineage (GTDB taxonomy): Bacteria > Bacillota > Clostridia > Oscillospirales > Ruminococcaceae > FB2012. Next base: position 2,988 of record JAFTAX010000144.1, read on the forward strand.
GCCTTGACGGTTGACGATTTTCCTGTGCCACAGTCGCCATAGAGCAGGACATTGTTTGCAGGCTTGCCTTTGAGCAGTGCAAGCGTGTTGTCAATTACCTCCTGTCTTTCACGCTCGTAGCCTGAGAGCTGGTCAAGCGATATGTCGTCGGGATACTCAACAGGCAGGATCTTGCCGTTTTTTATCACAAACACATGATAGCGTGAGTAAATGCCGTAGCCGTACTGGTCGATATGGTGCACTCTGTCGGCGTAAATCTGCGAAAAATCGAGGTTTTCGGTCTTGTATTCAGGCAGGAATTCATCGTAATCTATCTTTGAGATAATCTCACTCGCAGGTATCTTCGCCAGCGTTTCAATGACCGAAAGCTCGTTTGCGAGGCACTCGTCGAGGTGTCTGCCAGTTTCCTTACCCTCGCCTTTTCTGAGCATATACAAATTGACGTTCTCGAGCATTATTCTGAGAAAATACTCGGTCAGATTGTCTGTGCTGTTATAAAGCAATGCCACAAACTCGCAGTACTTTTCGATTGCCTTGTCGGTGTTGTCGCTGTCAACTGCCCTGAGCGTTTCAAGAAAGCTCTCGAACACGCTGTCAGTATGCAGGCTCCTGAATATTACAAGACTTTCCGCCTGCCTTGTTATCTTTCTATATCCGTCCATAACGCTACTACCTTTCAAATATCCTATAATTCAAACTATGGTATATATTATAATACTTTTGGGATTTTTCGTCAACAGGTGTTGGGATTTGTCAGAGGCTTTGAGATTATTTTCAATATACCCTTGATTTAATCTGACATATTTGCTATAATAAATAAGTCAGGAAAATACAAAACGCCCCTTTAGTTAAATGGATATAATAAACCCCTCCTAAGGGTTAGTTGTGAGTTCGATTCTCGCAAGGGGTGCCAGAAACCCCTGTTTTACTTAATAGTAAACAGGGTTTTGTTATAATGTTCGTTAATTTAATCACAAAAAAACAAAAGGAGGGATTCACTTGAACAGAATTACACAACTGATTATGACAGTCCTGCTTATTGTATCGCTTTCACTTTCGCTATGCTCGTGTGTCAACAAGGAAAGCAAAAACTCAAAAGCAGATGTGTCGACATCTTCCACTACAGACAATTCAGAAAAAATCAAAACCACAAAGCCTGTAAACTACGGTATGAAAAACATACAGGCTATGATTGACTATGCCCAGAGACTCGAAAAGGAAGGCAACGAGGACGCTGCTACACAGGTCTGGGCACTTATCCCGAAGGCTGCTGAAAAGGCTGCAAAAGAACAAGCAAAACAGGATATTGAAAACAGAGACGATATGAAGATTCTCGGCCAAATTCACGAGGCAACCGAACTTGCAGATGATTTAGGAGGTGGAAAGTGATGAAAAAAGTTCTATCATTTATTATTTCTCCGTTAATACTTTTATCGCTTTTCGACATCAGCATCATTTCGTTTGCAAAGAATTCCCCGTTTGATGATGACGCTGTTATTGTTGACGTTCCTGACGGACCGAATAACAAGCCGGTTGATGTTGTTCAGACCTTGGACGATACATATGAAGTGATAACAGACAGCTTAAACAGAAATAACTCCGATGAAGCAAATAAAGATGAC
>JAFTAX010000145.1 GCA_017458445.1 Ruminococcus sp.
TCGGCGTTTGCGAAGTCTTCGATCGTGCGATATTTTGCAAAGAGTTCCTTTGTCACAATGTTTACTCTTGCATCGGTGCATTGAGCAGAAAGCCTGCCTGCAATCATTAGCTCGTGCGGAGCATTATATATTAAAGAGCAGGCAGCGTCAGGATAATTTTCTTCCAAAAGCCTGCAAATCTCAATTGCTTTTTCTTTTTTTGTCACAATAATCACCCAGATATATAGTAACGCAAAATCTGACCTTTGTCAACAAAAAACGTTATACCCGAAAGCCGAGTATAACGTTTTATTACATATCAGTCGTTTCTCTTTGAGAATCTCAGGATAAGTTCAAGCACTCTGAGGTAGAGGTAGATAATGCTTATCATAAGACCATATGAAGCTGTCCATTCGTATTTCTTTGAAAGCCCGTTGTTGACTGTTGAGGTGATAGTTTCAAAATCATCAAGAACCAGCATACAGCCTAACGCTACTCCGAGAAATGCAAACAGTATTCCGAGCGGACCTGACTGCATTGAGAGAATAGACTTTACAATAGAGCTGTTCGGGAACAGCCAGCTTACAATCATAAAAACAACGCTACCGATAATTGTTGCAAAAAGTGAAGTGTAAAGCACTTTTCGAAAACGGCTTGTTACCTTAACGATACCCGTGAAATAAAGTACTGCCATGATAGCGATTAGGAGTATTGTCAGGAACAATGCTTCAACAACGATTCCCTGAACCTGAGCAGCATAGGTGTATGAGATGAATGTTACAACATATCCCATGCCAGCACAGTAAATTGAGCCTGTAACAGGAACGGTTCTTGGTGCAAATCCTGCGACAAGGCCTGCTATCAATGTGACTATTATTGCACCTGTGAAAATTGCCATTTCATTTGCATACAAGCTGTAGTAGGTTGTAATCTGAACTGCGTCATAGCCATTGTTTGCAAAGTATGAGTGCATATAGATAAACGCACCCAAACCGAGCAGTATCAGTGCAAGAAAGTAAAATGACTTTGCAATAATGCCTTTGAAAGTAGCTTTTTCGCCAGTGTAAGCGTCCTCACGCTTGCCCATTTTTGCAATTACGGGATTACCATTTCCTTTGAAAGCTTTCTCCATAGTTTAGACCTCCTGATAGTTAATATTTATCAATCTTTCTTAAAAATTCAAACGTCTTGTCCTCGCCTTCATCACGAAACATGGTGAGTAGCTTTTCAAGGAAATCCGATGTTTCAGGGTGAATCATACGTTTTCCTTTTGACCTGAGGAAATATTCAAGCGGATGAGAGTTTGTAAAGTTTTTGCCGTTGTAGGTCTTGCTTGCGGCAACACGGTCGCAAAACATTTCCTTGACGTATTTTATCGGCATTTTAACTGGCGACATAACTCTTGTGTTTATGTCATAGTCTGTCCAGTATTCAAAATGGTGCTTGTTTCTGCCTTTGTGGTGCATCCATGCAACCGAATAGCCATAAGAGCTACGCTCGCCCTCGTTTGGAGAACGGTCGCCGAGATAATGTTTAGCACCTGCAAGAAACTCTGTCGGTGAGTATTTTGACAAATCGTGAAAGAGTCCCTGCCAAAGTATTCCTGCTTTTGCACAGTGGCGTATCACCATATGCCTGTGCTTTGTAATTGTTTTAAAATGTTCCCAAGCTTTTATCATAAATATCTTCCCTTAATTCTGATAAAAGCATTATAACATATTTAATCTATAAAATCAATAATTATGTATCATATTAGCAAATATCCAAGCCCAAGCAGAAGTTTTACATCAGAACCGTTTTTGAAGAGAATATAAATCATAAGGGCAATTAATGCTTTTTCTTCATCAATTTTAATGCTGCCTATATTAAAAAGTGCTGATGAGCTGTCATTGTCTGATGTTTTTCCGCCGAGCAGGCTTCCGAGTAAATCATCAATCGGGCTTTTACTGTTATCTGGCACAGGTTTTGCTTGGTTTTTAGTGTTGTCAGGCGGCGACGATGAGCCGTTCACAAGGTTTCGTGAACGGCGTTGCATTTCCTGTACACGCTTTATAGCTTCCTCTTGCATGGTGTTGAAATCCTTTGAATCATAATAATCCAAAGAGGTCACCTCCTAAAAGTCCGCTTTCTTTTAACAGAGGGTATATTGCAAAGAGCTTGAAAATCTTTACAAGGCGATCTATTTTTATTTGGTTTTCTTCTTTGAGAAGCGGACGCAGAGCTAAAAGCAGGTCAACGTTTTTGTCTGGTTTGTTTGCCTGCGACAGAATTGTTGAGAGTTGAGCCAGCTTTGCGATATCAAGGCTGCCCAAAGGATTGTTATCAGCATTATGAGCAGGGTTATCATTTTGCTTTGCCGTGTTTCCCGACATACCGCCCAGGCTTGCAAGCAACTGTGAAAAATCAGTAGCCTTATTATCTTGCGGTGTCGCAGGCTGATTATCTGCTTCATTCATATCATTGCCAAGCATAGCTGCAAGCTCTTTTATTTGTTTCATGCTTTCTTCATCGTTAAGCACGTTTTGCAGTTTGCTCATTAAATCGTCCATAAAATCACCATGCTGTAGTTTAGCCGTTTTGAATCTTTTTATAAATTGCCTTTGCCTGTGGAGTTGAGAGTATCCTTTCGGCTGTTTTTGGATTGGAAAGAGCCTGCTTTAGTCTTGCAGCATCATTTCCCGGCATATTGCCAAGAGCCTTTTCAAATGTGCCGTCCTGAAGCTGTTTTTGCAACACTTCAGGCGTTGTTCCAAGCTTTTTTGAGGCAATATCGAGCAGTGCCTGAAGTGCTTTTGGATTGTTTTGACTTAAATTGCTCATAATTTATTCTCCTTTTATCAATGATATTTATAAATATTTATGTTATAATAACTAAAGTTATTCGTTTTGATGTGCCAGATGTCGAAGGGAGGAAGGATATGAGGATAATTGTTTATGCCGATACACATGGCGATTTTTCTGCTCATGCCGAAATAATTGAGCGTAATGAGGACGCTTATGCATTTATCTTTCTCGGTGACGGCGAAACAGAGCTTGATAAAATCAAAGTGCTTTATCCTGAAAAGAAAATTGTGAATGTTGCAGGAAACTGTGACTATTCGTCCCTTGCTCCAACAACAGACATACTGATTGCAAAGGGTGTAAAGATACTTTACACGCACGGGCATAGTTTTGGCGTTAAGTATTCGGTTGACAGGCTTTACTACAAGGCGAAAGAGATTGACGCTAAAATTGCCCTGTTTGGACACACTCATTGCAGATTCTATTCTTATGAAGACGGAATACATATTCTCAATCCTGGCAGTGCATCATGTCCACGGGACGGAAACAGAAAAGGATATGCTTTTATTGACATCACCGACAAGGGCATAATGTGTAGTCATGTTAACCTTTGATATTATATGCGTAATGCTTTAAAATGTGCAATATGCAAGGAGCGAAAGTCAGGCTTCTTGCATTTTGTTTTTGGGCTTGCAAAGGGCATTAACTTGACAATATGTGGATTTTAGTGTAAAATATTATTAATTCCATGTGTATTTATTAATCGTTTTAAAGAAAATAAATACTTGCTATCAATGAGGGGAAACCCTTATTTTTATTCTACAAACGAAAGAGAGATGATAATCATGATTAATGATACAGCAAGAAATCAGCTATGCGAGCAGTTTGTACGCAACAACACCATTGATTCAAGTCTTTATGATAAATATGTAGTAAAAAGAGGACTCAGAAACGCTGACGGAACTGGTGTTATTGCAGGTCTTACCAATATATGTAACGTTCACGGATATGTAGTAAACGAAGGTGAAAAGTCACCAATTCCAGGACAACTTATTTTTCGTGGTTATAACATCAATGACCTTGTTTCAAATGCGTCAAATGAAAATAGATTTGGCTATGAGGAAATAGTATATCTGCTTTTGATGGGTGAGCTTCCAAACTCAAAGGAGCTTGAAGCTTTCAAATCAATGATGTCTGAGAACAGAGCGTTGCCGAATGACTTTTTTGAGGACATGATTCTCAAGGCTCCGTCAAGGGATATTATGAACAAGATGGCACGTTCTATACTTGCTTTGTATTCTTATGATGAGAATCCTGAAAAGCGTAGTCCTGAATATGAAATGGCAACAGCTATCTCGATTATATCAAAGCTTCCGAACATCATGGTTTCGGCATATCAGGTTAAAAAGCGTATATTCCACGGCGAGAGCATGATAATGCACCCGCTTGTACCAGAACACTCTACTGCTGAGATGATTTTGTCCGCATTAAGACCTGACAGAAAGTTTACTGATGATGAAGCAAAGCTTTTGGATACAATGCTTATGCTCCATGCTGAACACGGTGGTGGTAACAACTCAACATTTACCTGCCGTGTGCTGACTTCATCGGGCACTGATCCATATTCTTCATATGCGGCAGCTATCGGCTCGCTAAAAGGCCCAAGACATGGTGGTGCTAACGCTAAGGTTATCGGTATGCATGACTGCATTAAGGAAAATGTTTCAAACTGGGACGATGAAGGCGAAGTTGCTGACTTTATGCGTAAGATTCTCAGGAAAGAAGCTTATGACAAGAGCGGACTTATTTATGGCATGGGACACGCTGTTTACACGCTTTCCGACCCTCGTGCAGTGATACTCAAGGACAAGGCTAAAAAGCTCGCTGTCAACACTAAGTTTGAGGCTGAGTTTAAGCTCTTGGAAACAGTTGAGCGTCTTACACCTGAGCTGTTTGATGAAGTAAAAGGCAACGGCAAGGTTATGTGTGCAAATGTTGATATGTATTCCGGACTTGTTTACAGAATGCTTGGAATACCTGATGATTTGTTTACACCATTGTTTGCTGTATCAAGAATGGCAGGCTGGTGTGCACACCGTTTTGAAGAGCTTGTAACAGGAAAGAGGATAATCCGTCCTGCTTATAAAGCGGTAAGAAAAGAAAGACCTTATGTTGCAATAAATGAAAGATAATTACACGGGCATATCAAAGTCTGAAATCAGGCTTTGATGTGCTTTTTTATTTGCAAGTTTTTTCGTATTTCGGTTGAAAAAAAGAATATAATATGATATAATTATTTTATAAGTATGCATTTGTTGCAAAGATAAGTTTTTTGAGAGGAGTATGCAGATGATTCGGCTAAAATATACTATTCCTGTTGTTGCTATGATAATGCTTTCGGGCTGTTCTGCAATCAGCTTTGGCGTAGACGGATTGATAAGTGCTCCTAAGCTAACAAAGCAGCAAAGTGAGATACATGAGGCACTTGAAGAATCTGTCGGCAGCGACATAACGCTTAAGTATCCGAAAAGTGGTGACAACCGTTCGGCTTATGTTGTCAGCAATATTGATGACGAACAAGGCAAAGAAGCGATTGTGTTTTATGAATACAATACTGCTGGCAAAAAAGAAGGCTTATGGCTGAATGTGCTTGATTGTAATGATGACGATGAATGGGTATCGGTGTCTGAGATTGCCTGCCCTGGATCTGATATATCAGAGGTTATCATCTCAACGATAGGTAATGATGAGAAAAAGAATGTCATCGTCGGATATCAGAGCATTTCAGGCGAAGAAAAAACACTCGAGGTTTACAGATACAGCAATAATAGCTTTAAGAGCATATGCACCGACAATTATTCCGTGCTTGAAACGATGGACATAAATAACGACAAGGCAAAAGAGCTTGTGATTATCCAGAAAAATGCAAAGGAAGGCTCGGACGGATATCAGGCTGCGTTTTATCAGATGGAGAAAAACAAGCTTGTCAAGAGCAAATCTGTTGGCATGAGTGATGATGTTGAGTCGTATGTTAATGATGTAAAAGGCAGTATCAACAAGAAAACTCAGGCACTTTATCTTGACTATCTGACAAAAGACAACACCTTAAAAACTGAAATTTTAACATACAAAGACGGCAGTCTTTTCAATCTTGTAAAAGGCAGCGATGGATTCTATTCACAGTTTTGCACACGTCCGACAGGCTATTACTCAATGGACATTGACGATGACGGAAAAATCGAGATACCGTGTTCACGCACGATGCTTGGATATGAAAATGCGGTCGAAAATGACATAGAGTACATGACTGCCTGGTCGGTGTATGATGAGAAAACGAATTTGCTGCTTGAAAAGATTGCAGGGTACTATTCAGTGTCTGACGGATATGTTATGGTATATCCAAGTCGCTGGAATGATATGGTTACTGTAAAGAAGGATTCTGCAAGCGGTGAGATAGTTTTTTATAAATATGAAGGCGATGTAAATGCTGAAATGACCGAGCTTATTCGTGTTGCTGCAATAAGCAACACCGACAAGCAGGAATATTTAGACAACGGTTATGAGCTTATAAACACAAAGGAACAGATGGTTTATATGGCAAAGATTTCAGACAATGCCGACGAGCCTTTGGTTCCGACTATGGACGAAATTAAAAACAGCTTTTTGATAGTTGAATAGTTTAATATTGGAGGTTAATACGATGAGAAGAGTTTTAGTTTGCGAGGACGAGGATTCTATAAGAGAATTTGTCGTGATAAATCTTAAAAGAAGCGGCTATGACGTGGTTGATGTAAACTGCGGTGAGGACGCAATTAAAGCTTACGAGGACGAAAAGGGCAAGTTTGATGTTGCACTTCTTGATATAATGATGCCTGGAATCAACGGCATGGAAGTCTGCAAAAAGCTGAGAGCACAGTCACCTGCACTTGGTATTATTATGCTGTCTGCTAAATCTCAGGAAATGGATAAGATTTCATCGCTTATGATTGGTGCTGATGATTATATCACAAAGCCGTTTTCAATTTCAGAGCTTATCGCAAGAGTTGACGCTGTTTGCAGACGTGTTGATATGTCATATTCAAAGCCTGAAGAGGTGACATCAATCACATCAGGTCCGTTCACACTAAACCTCAAGAGCAGAATCGTTTACAAAAACGGTGCACCGCTCGAGCTTACACAGGTTGAATATCAGATAATGGAATATTTCCTCAAAAATCAGAATACTGCACTCGACAGAAGCACTATTCTCAATCATATCTGGGGTGACGGATATTATGGCGATGATAAGATTGTTGACGTTAATATCAGACGTATCCGTATGAAAATTGAAGACGAACCTTCAAATCCAAAATACCTTATGACTATCTGGGGCTTTGGATACAAGTGGAGTTCGGGACAAAAGGACGAATAAAAAATACACTAAAGGGGTTTGCAAGTGAGCAAATTGAGCAAATACAATAGATTCGGTAAGAACAGCATAACGAAGCACTGGCTCTGGAACAGCCTTAGTGTTGTTACGGTTGTGCTTGTTATAATTGAGATTATGCTTATCGCTGTTATCAGGAATTATTATTACAGTGCGGCAAAGCAGTATGTGACATCAAAAATGAACGTTGTTACAAGCTCTGTTACAAAAACTGCAGGCGATAGTGAAACTAACTTTAATTCAGAGATACGTTCGCTGGTTGAGGGCTATGCCGATAAGGATAAAATCGAGCTGATGGCAATTAAGACCAACGGAAAAACAGATGTAACTTCATCTGGCTTTTTACCTGACGAACAGACCCAAATGCTTGATTATGAAGATGCAAAAAAATCAAGCAAAGGTTTAGCATCACAGATTTTTGAACTCTCAACCGGTGAAAAGGTTATCGCAGTAACGTCGATGATTTCAAGCAAGGGCAGTGAGTATGAAGCGTTGAGAATGGTTGCCTCGATGAAAAATGTTGACAACCAGATTCTGATTATCTCAATAATTATCACACTGGTAGTTATCTGCATTATACTTATCATGTTCTTCTCGGGCAGATTTTTTATTCGCTCGATTGTTTATCCTGTTATCCGCATCGGTCAGATTACAAGAAAGTTTGCTAAAGGTGATTTCACCGAGCGTATTGAAAAAACAAGCGATGACGAGCTGGGTGAGCTTTGTGACTCAATCAACTACATGGCTGAGGAGCTATCAAACACCGAATCTATGAAAAATGAGTTTATCTCGTCAATTTCGCATGAGCTGAGAACGCCGCTCACGGCGATTAAGGGCTGGAGTGAAACGCTGACAACAATTGATGACAGAGAAACATTTATCAAGGGTATGCGAGTTATCACCTCCGAAACGGAAAGACTCTCGCAGATGGTTGAGGAGCTTTTGGACTTCTCAAGAATTCAGGACAACCGCCTGACACTCACGATGGACACAATAGATATTTTGGCAGAGCTTACCGAAACGGTGCTTATCTATCAGGAGCGTGCAAGAGCTTTGGGTATCACACTCAACTACTACGAGCCTGTAATGCTGCCGTTTGTGTTTGGCGATAAAAACCGACTAAGACAGGTGTTTATAAACATCGTTGACAATGCAATAAAGTATTCTGACACAGGCGATACCGTATCGGTTGAAGCTTACGAGCAGAACAACGAGATATGCATTTCTGTATCTGACACGGGAATAGGTATCTCAAAGGAAGATTTGCCGAAGATTAAGACAAAGTTTTTCAAGGCAAATCAGACAAGACGTGGTTCGGGTATCGGACTTGCTGTTGCGGACGAGATTATATCACGTCACAACGGTACTCTTACGATAAACAGTGAAGAAGGCGTGGGCACAACAGTAATGATAACCCTGCCTTGTATTGAACAGAACAAAGAACCTGATAATCAGGAAACTGTAAATGTAGAGCTTATTACTTCTGACCCTATAGATGAAAGGAATAGCATTAATGAGTAATGGTAAAAAAAAGAATGGCGAAAAGTTCAAGAGCAAGATTGGCGGTCAGGCGGTTATTGAAGGCGTTATGATGAGAGGAATCCATAAGGCTTCAATGGCGTGCCGACTGCCGAGCGGTGAAATTGACCTTGAAATCTGGGATATCAAAGGCGGAAAGGATACACCTTGGTATCGCAAAGCACCGTTTATCAGAGGTGTTTTTAACTTTTTCATATCGATGATTGACGGCTATAAGTGTATCACAAGGTCTGCTGAAAAACAGATGGTTGATGAAGATGATGAGCAAGAGGAAATGACCAAGTTTGAAAAATGGCTTGATGAAAAGCTTGGTGACAAGATTATGCCGATTGTTTCAGGAATATCTATAGTTATCGGTATTGCTTTTGCGGTGCTTATGTTTATGATGGTGCCGTCATGGGTGTCAAAAGGAATTGACAAGATTATACCGCTCAATTCATTTGCTAAAAACGTTATTGAGGGCTTGCTTAAGATTGCAATTTTTATCGGTTACACTGCATTTACTGCGTTTTTAAAGGATATAAGAAGAACTTATGAGTATCACGGTGCAGAGCATAAATCTATAACCTGCTATGAACATGGTGAAGAGCTGACGGTAGAGAATGTGAAAAAGCATTCACGCTTTCACCCAAGATGTGGAACAAGCTTTGTATTTCTGGTGCTGTTTATCAGTATCTTTGTAAACACAGTACTAAGGCTTCCTTGGAGCAGTATTCTGGTGAGAGTTATTTGCAAGATTTTGGTTTTGCCTTTGGTTATGGGCATAGCTTATGAGCTTATAAGGCTTGCAGGAAAGTATGATAACGTTGTTACACGCATTATCTCAGCACCAGGACTCGCTATACAGCGAATCACCACAAGAGAGCCTGATGAAAAGGAAATGGAATGTGCAATATCTGCACTCAAGGCAGTTATCCCTGAGAATAAGGACGAGGACCAGTGGTAAATAAAACTTATAACGATTTAAGGCAAAGCAGTATAGATAAGCTTGACACCGCTGAGTTTGACAATGCCGAATTTGAAGTGAGCGAGCTTCTTGCTTATGTACTTGGCACTGATGCAAGAAGTGTTGACTTCAGAGAAAAGCTGTCGGAGCCTGTTGACAAAGACGTTCTGGAACATTTTGAAGCTCTCGTAAGCAAGCGTATCGGTGGCGAGCCACTTCAGTATATTATAGGCGAGTGGGAGTTTTATGGTCTGCCTTTTAAGGTTGGCGAAGGCGTGCTTATTCCAAGGCAGGACACCGAAACGGTCGTTGATGTTGCGATAAGGAAATTGCGTACAGAGAAAGACCTGGTCGTTACCGACCTTTGCTCAGGAAGCGGTTGTATCGGTATTGCTTTGGACAAGAACCTTAGCTGCAAAAGGGTAGTGTGCGTTGAAAAGTCAGACAGGGCAGTAGCTTTTCTTGAGCAAAATATCAAGCTTAACAATTCCAAGGCGGAAATCCTGCATGGCGATATTTTTGATGATGACATCATAGATTCACTGCCACAGTCGGATTTGATTGTGTGCAATCCGCCGTACCTGACACAAGATGATATGCAGTCGCTGCAGCTTGAGGTAACTCACGAGCCGGAGGACGCACTTTACGGCGGTGATGACGGGCTGGATTATTACCGTGAAATAACAAGGCTTTATAAGGACAAGCTTTGCGACGGTGGAATGCTGTTGTTTGAGATTGGAATTGATCAGGAAGATGAGGTCATGAAAATTCTCATTCAGCACGGCTTTATAAATGTTCGCACCAAAAAAGACTTAGCAGGTATCTATCGCTGTGTGTATGGATATAAAAAAGATCGTGCAAAGATATATACTGATTCAATTATCTTTTAGCTGTACAGACTTTTGGACACAAAGCGTGTTATTATAATAAAGGGAAACAATCAATTTCGATATTAGGAGGCTATGCTTTATGGCAATCGACAAGAAGAAAAAGGAAACAAAAACAGTTGTAAGAGTTGTTGACAAAGACGAAAAGAAGAAGGCTCTTGAAACGGCTATCGGCGTAATCGAGAAGCAGTTTGGTGCAGGAGCAATCATGCGTCTTGGTCAGACAAAGACAATGGACGTTGCGGCTATTCCGACAGGCTCAATGACACTTGATATGGCACTTGGAATAGGTGGTATTCCGAGAGGACGTATCGTTGAAATCTATGGTCCTGAATCATCAGGTAAGACAACTGTTGCACTTCACTGTATCGCCGAAACACAAAAACTCGGTGGTGAGGTTGCATTTATTGACGTTGAGCACGCTTTAGACCCTGTTTATGCAGAAAAGCTTGGCGTTGATATCGAGAGCCTTTTGGTTTCACAGCCAGACAGTGGTGAGCAGGCTCTTGAAATTGCCGAAGCTTTGGCAAGATCAGGTGCTATCGACTGTATCGTTATCGACTCTGTTGCTGCTATGGTAACAAAGGCTGAAATTGACGGCGTTATGGGTGATACTCACGTTGGACAGCTTGCAAGACTTATGTCACAGGCTATGAGAAAGCTTACATCGGTTATCTCAAAGTCAAACTGTGCAGCTATCTTTATCAATCAGGTGCGTGAAAAAATCGGCGTTATCTATGGTAACCCTGAAACAACTCCAGGCGGACGTGCATTGAAATTCTACAGCACTGTAAGAATTGAAGTAAGACGTGGTGAGCAGATTAAAAACGGCACTGAGGTTATCGGCAACAGAACAAGATGTAAGGTTGTAAAGAACAAGGTTGCACCACCATTCAAGGAGTGCGAATTTGATATTATGTACGGCAAGGGCATTTCACGAACAGGCGAAGTGCTTGACGTTGCGACAGATCTTGGCATTGTAAAGAAGGGCGGAGCATGGTATAGCTATAACGAGATGAAGCTTGGTCAGGGACGTGACAATGCAAAAGATTTCCTCGACAGCAATCCTGAAATTATGGCAGAGATTGAAGCACTTATAAAAGAAAAAGGTGCTGAGGTTGCTGTTACAACAAAAAAGAGCAAAAAAGACGCTAAGCTTGAAGAAAAGGCTGCAAAATCAGTTGAACAGAAAAAAGCTGATGAACCTGTAATGCCTGATGTAACAGTTTCGGCAGACGATGATTTTGAAGAGTTTGCACCTGTTGACATCAACAGCCTTGGTGACTAATAAATGCTTAAAATAGTTTCTGTTGAGAAGTATAAGGGCAGCACATATCAGGTGAATTTTGAAGATAGCGAGCCTGCCTTTATAAATTCTGAGATTATAGCACAGTATGGCATTCGTGGCGGTGTTGCAATATCCGAGAGTGACTGGGATAAGGTTTTATATGCCAATGAATTTCGTCGTGCAAAAGAACGTGCGTTGTATCTCATGGACTATCGGGACCATTCGTATATCGAGCTTTTTAAAAAGCTTGAGAAGAATTACGATGAGGATATCTGCTATGACGTTGTGGACGCTCTGGCAAAGGTTGGCATAATTGATGACAGACGTTATGCTGAAAACCTTGCGGAAAGGCTGATGGTTGTCAAGTGCTGTGGCTATTATAAAGCGGTTCAGGAGATGCGGCAAAAGGGCATCTCAAAAGAGCTTGCTGATGAGGTCTTGGCAGAGTATGAGGATACTGTTACAGAGCGTATCAAAACGCTTATTGACAGAAAATATGCAAGAAAGCTCGATGATGAGGACGGCATAAAAAAGGTGAAAAACGCTCTTGTCAGAAACGGCTTTAGCTATAAGGACGTAAATTTAGCGTTGGCTGAATACCTTGATGATAACGAATAAAAGCTATAAAGACTGCACTGTTTGCTTGTGCAGTCTTTTTTGCTTATATAATATTATGCGGAAAGTCTTGACAATTTGGCTTAAACGTGAGATAATAACTATATATATGAGTATTTGATTGGAGTATTATTTTAATGGCTACAAGAGTAGGAATGGTGTCGCTTGGGTGTCCAAAGAATCAGGTAGACGCCGAACATATGCTTTATGATTTGAAAAAACAAGGCTTTGAGATAATTGCTGATGCAGGCCTTGCAGACGTGGTAGTTGTAAACACCTGCGGTTTTATTGAATCAGCAAAGCAGGAGGCTATTGAAACTATACTTGAATTCTGCACGTTAAAAAAAGAGGGCAGAATTAAAGCGGTTATCGCTACAGGCTGTCTTGCCGAGCGTTATAAAGACGAGGTGCTAAAAGAGATACCGGAGCTTGACGCTGTTTTGGGTATCGGCTCAAACGAAAAGCTTGGCGATGTGATAAGAGATATTCTTACTGATGTTAAAAGCATATGCGATTTTGACGAGAAGTATAAGCTTTCGCTTAACGGCGGCAGAATTATTACAACTCAGCCTTTTTATGCATATCTTAAAATTGCTGAGGGCTGCGATAATTGCTGTACATATTGTGCTATTCCGTCTATCAGAGGCAGATTCAGAAGCCGTAAGATTGAGGATATAATTGATGAAGCAAAATGGCTTGCTGAGCATGGCGTGACAGAGATTGTCGTTATTGCACAGGATACTACAAGATACGGCGAGGATTTGTATGGAAAGCCAATGCTTGCAAAACTATTGCGTGAGCTTTGTAGGATTGACGGCTTAAAGTGGATAAGAACGCTTTATGCATATCCCGAAAGAATAGATGACGAGCTGATTGAAACAATCAGAGATGAGAAAAAGCTTGTAAAGTATCTTGATATACCTTTGCAGCATTGTAATGCACAGGTGCTTAAGCGTATGAACCGTCATGGAGATCGGGAAACGCTTTTAAAGCTTATAGAAAAGATACGCAGCACTATTCCTGATGTTGTGATAAGGACAACGCTTATTGCAGGATTTCCTGGCGAAACAAAAGAGCAGTTTGAGGAGCTTACGGACTTTGTAAAGGAAGTTAAGTTTGAACGTCTTGGCTGCTTTGCATATTCCGTTGAGGAAGGTACACCTGCGGCAAAGCTTGACGGTCAGCTTGATGAAGAAGAAAAACAGCACAGAGCTGATATAATAATGCAAGAGCAGATGTTTATTTCCGACAAGCTTAATGAGGCTATGCTCGGGAAAGACATTGAAGTTGTTGTTGAGGGCTTTGACAGATATGCAGAGTGCTACTTTGGCAGAAGTGCTATGGACGCACCTGAAATTGACGGAAAGATATTCTTTACAAGCGAGAAACGTCCTGCTTTGGGCGAATATATAACAGTGCATATTGATGAAACGCTTGACTATGATTTAATTGGCACAAGAGTAGATTATTGACAAAAGGAGATTTACTATGAATTTACCAAATAAACTTACTGTTTTAAGGGTAGCGTTGATTCCGTTTTTTATGGTTGCAGTGCTTTGCTATTTTCCAGGCCATATGATCTGGGCGTTGGTAGTGTTTGCATTAGCATCAATCACCGATTGGTTTGACGGAAAGATTGCAAGAAAAAACAATCTTGTTACAACATTCGGTAAATTTCTTGACCCACTTGCAGACAAACTGCTTGTTATGACGGCGTTGATATGTTTTACATTCGAACGACTGATTGACCCTGTTGCAGTAGTTTTGATTCTCGGCAGAGAGTTTATGGTTACGGGGCTCAGACTTGTGGTTGCAAAAGAAGGCGTTGTGGTTGCAGCTGGTATCTGGGGAAAGCTTAAAACAGCGTTTACAATGATTGCATTTATTGCAATAATGATTTTGCAGATAATCTATCCTGATGCAAAGGGAAGTCCTGAGCTTAACTGGGGACATCCGCTATTCCTTATAAACGAAGCGTTGATATGGATTTCAGTTATCCTTACAATGATTTCAGGTGGAATTTATCTCAAAGCTTATTGGAAATACATTGACTCAAGCAAATAATTCGTAAACAAAATAGCGATTAATACATATAATAAGTGGTAAAGCAAAGCTAAAAGCTTGTCCTTTATCACGAATAAAATAAATGCATAACAGCAAGAGTAGCATAAGTAAGCCTTTTCAGAGAGAAATCGGTCGGTGCAAGATTTCAGGGCTTTGTATGTGAAGTGCGGCTGCCAGCAGGGTATGAGGAACATCATTATTGATAAGTATTCTTGCCCCGTCTAACCTGCGTTAAAGGTAATGAGTCAGGCGAAAGCCTGAGAATCGGAGTGGAACCGTGGTGAATAACTGCCTCCTGAAGCCTTGATTAAGGGCTTTGGGAGGCTTTGCTTTTTTATAGATATTAAGACAGAAAGAGGGATATTTATGTCAATTATTGATAGCATTAAACACGATATTGAATCAATTAAAGAGCGTGACCCTGCTGCACATAGCGGACTTGAGATTATACTCACATATTCGGGTGTTCATGCGGTTATTATGCACAGAATTGCACATTGGTTTTATAAGCAGAACCATAAGGTTATTGCAAGAGCAATCTCGCAGTTTTCAAGATGCATTACAGGAATTGAAATTCACCCTGGTGCAAAAATCGGCAAGGGCTTGCTTATCGACCATGGCAGCGGTGTTGTAATCGGCGAAACTGCTGAGATTGGCGACTACTGCTTAATCTATCAGGGAAGCACGCTTGGCGGTACAGGTAAGGAGCATGGCAAACGTCACCCGACTCTCGGCAATAATGTCATGGTCGGAAGCGGTGCAAAAATTCTCGGCCCTTTTAAGGTAGGCGACGGTGCAAAGATTGCAGCAAACGCTGTTGTTTTAGAAGAGGTTCCACCTAATTGTACAGCAGTAGGTGTACCTGCAAGAATCGTTAAGCAAAATGGAAAGAAGGTCAACGATCTCGACCAGATTCATATTCCTGACCCTGTTGCACAGGAATTGTGTTCATACAGAATCAGGCTTGAAAAGCTTGAAAAGCAGGTTGGGGAGCTTGATAAAAAAGGCAAATAAGATAGGAGCTAAATAAATGGAACTATACAACACTCTTACAAGAAAGAAAGATGAATTTGTACCGAATGTTGAAGGAAAGGTTGCAATGTATACTTGCGGACCTACTGTTTATCACTATGCACATATCGGAAACCTGAGAAGCTATATCATGGAAGATGTGCTTGAAAAATATCTCAGATATGCAGGCTATGATGTTAAGCGTGTAATGAATATCACAGACGTAGGCCACCTTACAAGTGACGGCGATACAGGCGATGATAAAATGCTCAAAGGTGCAAAGCGTGAGCATAAAACAGTCATGGAGATTGCAAAATTCTACACTGACGCATTCTTTGACGACTGCAAAAAGCTTAACATCAAAACACCTGATGTCGTTGAGCCTGCAACAGGTTGTATTGATGATTTTATAAAGGTAATCTCAAGCCTTATGGATAAGGGCTTTGCTTATGAAGCTGGCGGAAACATCTATTTTGATACATCAAAGCTTGAGAAATATTATGTTTTCAATGACTTCAAGGAAGAGGATCTTGCTGTCGGCGTGCGTGAGGGCGTTGAAGAGGACAGCAACAAGAAAAACAAAGCTGACTTTGTGCTTTGGTTTACAAAATCAAAGTTTGACGACCAGGAGCTTAAATGGGACAGTCCGTGGGGCGTTGGCTATCCTGGCTGGCATATCGAATGTTCATGTATCAGCATGAAGCATTTGGGCGAGTATCTCGATATTCACTGTGGCGGAATTGATAACGCTTTTCCACACCATACAAACGAAATCGCACAGAGCGAAGCATACCTTGGTCATAAGTGGTGCAATTACTGGTTCCATGTTTTGCACCTCAACACAAACAGTGGCAAGATGAGTAAGTCAACAGGCGAGTTTCTGACAGTGTCACTCCTTGAATCAAAGGGCTACAATCCGCTTGTCTACAGGTTCTTCTGTCTGCTTTCACACTACCGCAAGTCATTGGTTTTCACTTATGAAAACCTTGACAACGCAGCAGTTTCATACAACAAGCTTATAAGCCGTGTGGCGTCACTTCTTAAGGAAGACAGCGGTGAAGTTGACAAGGCAGCGTTTGACAGATTGAAAAAAGAGTTTACAGACGCTATGGACAATGATATCAATACATCAATGGCAATCACCGCACTTTACAACGTGCTGAAGGCTGATACTAACGCCAAGACAAAGCTTGCACTGATTGATGATTTTGATAAGGTTTTGAGCCTTGATTTGATAAGTCAGGCAGAAAAGCAAAACGCTGCTGACAAGCAAGATGAGATTCCTGATGAGATTTTACAGCTTGCTGAGCAAAGAAAAGAAGCAAGAAAAGCAAAGGATTTTGCAACTGCTGACGCTTTGAGAGATAAGATTGCCGAGCTTGGATATGTTATCGAGGAAACACGTCAGGGTACAAAGATTTCTAAGAAATAGTGAGGAATAATATGAAAAATTACGGATATATGGGACCAAGCGACAAACCGCAGGCAAGGTTCAGACGCTTTTTCAAGCTGTCCTTTTTTGCAGTAATTCTTGTGGCAGTCTTTGCACTGTTTTATGCTTGTCAGGCAAGCAAGACACCATCACTTGATATGGATAACATAAAGCTTGTCCAGTATGAAGTCCCAGCTGATGATGCACCAGTTGTCGTTTTTGAAACAACGCTCGGAACATTCAAGGCAGTGCTTTATCCTGACGAAGCACCGAAGTACTGCAAGTATTTCAAAAAGCTTGTCAATGACGGATATTATAACGGCACTCATGTTTTTGTAGTCGAAAAAGGCGTGTATTTCATGGGTGGCTCAAAGACTCAAAACGGCGTTACAAACGACAAGACAGACGAAACACAGGTTCCGCAGGAGCTGTCTGCAAACCTCTGGCCATTCAAGGGTGCGTTGATGGCTTACGGCAACGAAGAAGGCTGGTTCTTTAATAAAAAAGTGCAGTCGGGAAGCCGTGTGCTGTTTGTGAATACAGTCGAGTTTACCAAAAAGTTTATCAAGGAAATGGACTCTGCAAAAGCCGATAAGAAGGTTACAGAAGCCTTTAAGGAAAAAGGTGGCGTGCCGAATTTTTCACAGCAGTATACAGTGTTCGGTCAGGTCTATGATGGCATGGATATCTATGAAAAAATCAGTGGCTATGACGTGATAGATGTCGAAAATGAAAACCTGCAGCCAGTTGATGATATACAGTTTGAAAAGGTATATATATCAACCTATAAAGACAATAAAAACGATGAAGCTTTCAAGCTTAAAAACTCAAAAACAAGTTCAAAATAGAAGACAACAGTAAAGCACATTTCAGTTATTGAAATGTGCTTTTTTGTTACAGATCTTTCAGTTTTGTGTTTGGAAAATAGTGGCTGAGAATATCAGCATACGTCTTTTTATCCTTTGCCATAGCGTTCGCACCATACTGGCTCATGCCGACAAGATGCCCGCAACCTTTTGTCTTGATGACGTAACTTCCATTTTTAAGAGCAATACTAAAGCACGGCGACGGCAACGACAGAGCAGTTGAAAACTCCATTCCACTGACATTAGTGCCATTGATTTTTACCGATATAACCGAGCCATTGTCGGTTAACTTGTTCACTTTAATGCTGCCTTTTTTGAGCTTTGTGTCAATGCTTTTAAAATGCTTTGAAAGGAGCTTTGACAGTTCAGTTTCAGTGAATTTTGTAGTCTTTTCAAAGCCTGAATTCTTCTTGTCCCACTGGCTGCCAACCGATATAAGATATGGCACATCAACGTCCCACATATCCTTTGCGGATTCAGTCACACCGCATGACACAGCATGAAAAGCAACGATAATCGGCTCGTTTTCATATGTGACAATCTTGTTCTTGACCGATTTGACCGCCTTTGACACTTTGTTTAAGGCGGTGCTGTAGTCATCACCATAGAACTTTTCTGCCTGCTCTTTTGTGAAATAGCTTTGATAAAGCGAAGTATCATCGCTGAGGTCTGCACCTTTGAGGTTTTCAGTCTTGCCTGACTTTTCGGCTTGCTGACGGCTTATTATATAAGTGTGTGCAAGCACCGCCTGTGCCTTTAGTGCCTGAGGCTCAAAGTCAGCAGGCATCTGCGACAAAACTGCACCGACAAGATAGTCTTCCATAGACATCTTTATCACCTTGTTTTCTTTTCTAAGCAGGATTTTGACAGTGCCTGATGAAGAAACAGCCGTTGATTTATTTGTTTTGTTTATGAATGATAAGCATGGAATAAGCATCAGGAAAATGCAAAATACAATCATAATTTCAATTTGTTTTTTCATTATTACTTGTCCTTTCTTTTGTAACGCTGCTATTTGATTATATGCAAAAGATGCGAGAAAAATAATAGAAAAAAAGCTTTGTTTTCGACAAAAGGTGAGCTTTTGTTTATACGCAGTTAATAATTAAGGAATATAATGTATCTTACATTAACGAAAGGAACAATATGCTATATGCTAAAGCTTAATGATATTGTTAAAAACTATGATTCCGGAGAGAACGTTGTAAGAGCGTTGCGTGGAATTGATGTGCAGTTTCGTGAAAGCGAATTTGTGTCAATTCTCGGCCCGTCAGGTTGTGGCAAGACAACACTCCTGAATATTATCGGCGGACTTGACAGATACACAAGCGGTGACCTTGTTATAAACGGCAAGTCCTCAAAGGATTTCAAGGACCGTGACTGGGACACATACCGCAACCACTCAATTGGCTTTGTGTTCCAAAACTATAATCTGATTTCGCACCAGACTGTTTTGTCTAATGTTGAGCTTGCACTCACATTATCGGGCATGTCAAAAACCGAAAGACGAAAAAGAGCATTAGACGTGCTAAAGAAAGTCGGTCTTGAGGACCAGATTCACAAAAAGCCAAACCAGATGTCAGGCGGACAGATGCAGCGAGTTGCAATCGCAAGAGCCTTGATAAACGACCCTGATATACTCCTGGCAGACGAACCGACAGGAGCACTCGATTCTGAAACAAGCGTTCAGGTTCTGGAACTGCTAAAGACAATCGCCAAGGATAAGCTTGTTATAATGGTAACGCACAATCCTGACCTTGCAAAGCAGTATTCAACCAGGATAATCAAGCTTTTAGACGGAAATATTACTGACGACAGCAATCCTTATGATGAAGAAAAGGACGCTGAAAAGATTGCTCAGACAAAGAAAAAAGGCAAGCGAACATCAATGTCATTTCTCACAGCGTTGTCACTCAGCCGAAACAACCTGCTCACCAAAAAGGGCAGAACAATCCTTACCTCATTTGCAGGCTCAATCGGCATAATCGGTATCGCACTTATCCTGTCGTTATCAAACGGCGTTCAGGCGTTTATTGACAACGTTCAGGAGGATACGCTTTCAAGCTATCCTTTGCAGATAACAAAAACAACAACCAACTTCGGCGAGCTTATGCAGTCAATGTCAAACAATGAGGTTGACCATAATCACGGTATGGATAAGGTCTATTCGAGAAATCTGCTTTCACAGCAGCTTAACACCATGCTCAAGGAAACAAAGATAAACAACCTCGAGAGATTTAAGAAGTTTGTTGACAAAAACGATGAGCTGAAAGACCTCACAACCGATATCCAGTATAGCTATTCAGTGCCACTGACAGTGTTTAAAGCTGATACTGAAAACGGTTTAACGCAGGTTAATCCGTCAACACTGCTTACTGATACAGGCTTTTATTCCGAAGCACAGTTAAACTCAATGTCATCAATGGGCATGGGTTCAGCAAACGTCTGGTCAGAGATGATAGACAACGAAAAGCTGATTAAGAATCAGTATGATATACTTGCAGGAAAGCTGCCTGAGAAGTATAATGAAATCGTACTGGTTGTCGATGAGTATAACGAGCTAAACGACTATGTGCTTTATTCACTCGGTATCCTCGATACATCAAAGCTCAAAGGGCTTATGAAAAAAGCCACAGTAGGCGAGAAGATAGAAATTGATTCAAAGCAAACGTCATACACCTATGAAGAGCTGCTTGACTTGAAGTTCAAGCTTATTTCACCAACCGATAAGTTCGTGAAAGAGGACGGGCTATGGATTGACAAGAGCAAGGACGAAAACTATATGAAGGGCGTTGTTGACAAGGGTGTTGAGCTTAAGGTTGTCGGTATCGTAAGACCGTCCGATGAAGCAGCGGCTGCATCAATCGGAGGAGCAATCGGCTACAGGCATGACCTCACGACCTACATTCTTGACAAGGTGACAGCGAGCGAGATAGTCAAGGACCAGCAAAGCAATAAGGATATCGACATTTTTACAGGGCTTAAGTTTGCAACAGACGAGGATAAGGATAACAAAAACGTCAGGGTTGTATCAGCAGATACAATCTCACAGCAAAACAGTGAATCACCGCAAATGCTTGATATAAATAAGCTTGACCGTTCAAAGCTGACCGATACCCAAAAGCAGTATCTTGCATCACTTTCTGATGAGCAGATGGATTTGCTTCAAAAAATGTCAGAGGAGCAAGTGCAGAAAATGGAAGATGCACAAAAGGCAAAGTCAGTTGTGTCCTCAGCAACATATGATGAAAACCTTGAAATTTTGGGCTATTCAACCGAGGAAAAGCCGAGTGGCATAAATATCTATCCAAAAGACTTCAAGTCAAAAGAGCGTATAACCGAGATCATCGAGGAATATAACAAAGGGCTTGACGAGGCGGACAAGATTGAATACACCGACTATGTCGGACTTATCATGTCATCGGTTACAACGATTATTAACTCAATAAGCTATGTGCTGATTGCGTTTGTTGCAATATCACTCATCGTTTCATCAATCATGATTGGTATTATAACCTATATTTCCGTGCTTGAGAGAACAAAAGAAATCGGAATTTTAAGAAGTATCGGTGCTTCAAAGAGGGATATTTCAAGAGTGTTCAATGCCGAAACGCTGATAGTCGGGTTTGTCGCCGGACTAATCGGTATAGGCGTGTCATATCTCCTGACATTGCCGATAAATCTGATAATCAACTACTTTACTGATGTTCAGCTCAGAGCAGCAATACCAATTCTGGGTGCAGTTATACTTATCGCAATAAGTATGCTGCTGACGCTGATAGCAGGTCTGTTGCCATCAAGAATAGCAGCAAAGAAAGACCCTGTTGTTGCACTCAGAAGTGAATAAACAAAAAATATAAACTGCCTTGATTATCAGGGCAGTTTTTTTATAAAAATTTTTGTCGAAATATTGAAAAATAATAACAAGTGTGCTATAATTATTTTATTAAAATATGACAAGCATTTGTCAGGAAAGGGAGCAGTTTATTATGGCAGAAGAAAAGAAAAAGGGCTTTTTCAAAAACTTCTTAGGCGAATTCAAGGAGTTTATAGCAAGAGGTAACGTTCTTGACATGGCAGTCGGCGTAGTAGTAGGCGGTGCTTTCACAGCAATCGTAAACTCACTCGTTGATAACATTCTCATGCCATTTGTTGGAGCAATCCTTGGCGGACTCAATTTCCGTTCACTTGCATTTGACATTCCTTGGGGCAAGCACCCAACAGTTAACGTTGGTGCATTCCTTTCAGCCATCATCACATTCTTAATCACTGCATTCTGCGTATTCCTTATTGTTAAGGCAGTAAACGCTATGCAGAACAGAAGAAAGAAAGACGAGCCTGAAGAGGAAGTTGAAGAAGAAGTTGCAGAAGATATCGCTTTGCTAACTGAGATTCGTGATTTGCTCAAAGCAAAGGAAGACTAA
>JAFTAX010000146.1 GCA_017458445.1 Ruminococcus sp.
ACTGCTGTTGTCGCTACAGTGAATGTTGAAACTGCAGCCATTACCAGTGTGATAATTTTTGTCTTGACTCTGTTTTTTTTCATAATTTAAACTCCTTACATTTATTTTTACTGGTTAAGTATTTAACTCCTTAACCTGTTATGTACATAGTGTATCACATAATTTAGCGTTTGTCAACCCCTTTTTTCAAATTTTTTGGAAAATTTTCCGAGAAAATAAAAAAAACGCCGTAAATACGGCGTTTTGACAATAAAAATTCACAAAATCATATGATTTTGCGAATTTTCAATTAATTATAATTTCTTTTCTTCTGGCGTGTATACTTCTGCAACCATATTTTGCAGATCATCTTCCGTATATCTAAGACGCTTCGCTTCCTCAAGTAAAGCAACTATATATTTTTCCTTGAAAGTACTGCGTCGTTCTTTAATAAGCTTTTTGACAGCACCCTCACAGACAAACATGCCGATTCCTTTTTTCTTATACACTACTCCTTCTGAAACAAGAATATTATATCCCTTGTTTACCGTAGAAATGTTGACGTCATATTGACTGGATATTTTTGTTGTAGACGGAAGCTGTTCATTTTCTTTTAAATCTCCGGAAAGAATATGATCTTTTATTCCTTCGCTTATTTTTACAAAGATAGGTATATTTTCTTGAATACGGTCCATATTTGATCCTCCATTACAGTTTTGGTTAGTCACTTAAATGTTTAACTCGTTAATATTATATTACATTATCTTTCGCCTGTCAATACTTTTCCACACAAAAAAGACCGCAAGTTCCCCTGCGGTCTTATACTATATATTATTATATGTTTCTTGAAAGATAATCAAGCAAAACCATAAACAAATCAATCAGCACCAAAGCACCAACAATCCTGCGGTGGCTCTTTCTCTCGTGATAAAGCGTTGCGATATACTCTCTTATAAAAGCGTTTATCCAGTAGTATTGCTTTGTCCTGCTTCCAATGCCTTCAACCCTGATACCCTGCTCTGATGCCAGAAGTCCTACACGGAAAACATGATAATTAGTAGTCGAATAAGCAATTCTTATATGCTCTTTTTCTGCATGACTGCGAATAAGCTCCATCGAGTTTTTAAAGTTCTCATAAGTGTTTGTCGACTGGTCCTCAACAAGTATCTTGTCAGGCGATACACCACAGCTTAAAAGATAATTCTTAATTGCCTCAGCCTCAGACGTTACCTCATCGTCGCCCTGGCCACCTGACGCTATAAAGTATAGCTCTCTGTCATCAGCCTCCGACTGCATTTTCGCAAACTCAATTGCCCTGTCAGCTCTCGATTGCAAAAGCTTGGTGAGCTTGCCGTCCTGCCTGATCTGACAGCCGAGAATGATAATGTAATCTCTGTTGAATCTCGGGATACGCCTTGCAGCCTTAACGCTTGTAATAATAGTGCCCAGCAGTACACATTCAAGATAAGCCACAACCGCAAGTATACCATTTTCAACAAACAGCTCAACATATAAAGCCATGCCATTTTCATTATGCACATCAACAATAGTGGTTCTCTGCAGCCATTCGCCCAAAATAAAAGGAATAACGGTTGCAAAGCAGAAAACAATGCCCATGATAATTCCGAGCATATTTCTCCAGCTGAATCCTTCCTTACGCATAAGGTTTATGTTGCTTATCGTTACAAATATTGAAACAATAAACGCAAACGGCAGTATCACAACTGCAAAGAGTGAAGCAGAATTCACAATTGAATTTATCGTCTGCATAGCACCGCCGTGATTGATAAGCTGAGTCAGTTGATTTATAAGCATAAAGAAAAGGAATATTATAAGCCCGAGTGTAAGTATGTTTTTGTGTTGATACAAATTTTGCTTTACAGATTTTATATGTTCACGAATAAGTAAGAACAGCAAAAATGCAAGATACACCGATGACGCAATCGGTATGATAATATCGCCGCTACAGCTGCCAAAAAATCTGTCAAAAGTGATAACGCCGAAAGTGTGAACATACGCCGTGTAGATAATCTGGTTGTGCAAAATATCAGTAACCCTGATTATCGTCTGCCCTTTTTTAAGCGACTGAATGTTCATCTCCAGCTTATTCCCATGGATTTGCACATCTGACACAACCGCAACACTTTCGTCCTCAACATCAACCGTAATGCCTTTTGAGCTTTCAAAATACTCAGGTAGCGTAACATCTGTCGTGTAGGTGTTGCCCGTCACAGCAATGTAAAAAAAGCAAAAAAGCAACGTTGCAATGCCCGATATGATACAGATTCTCCTGTTCATATAATCCCTCCATGATGATTTCTTACCCTTAATTATAAATTATTACGCCGTAAATGTCAATGAATAATAATAAACCCGACAAAGTAACCAAAAACGAGCCTATTAATATGTGTAATATGTCAGTATAAAAATACCTGTTTTTATGCTATAATTAACAAAATCAAGTTGGTGCAACACCAGTCAGAACAGGAGTATGTATATGAATAATTTTCAGTTTTATAGCCCGACAGAGTTCGTGTTCGGAAAGGATACAGAAAACGAGTGCGGAAAGTATGTTAAAAAATACGGTGGCACAAAAGTGCTGATACACTACGGCTCAGGCTCAGCAGTCCGTTCAGGGCTGGTTGACAGAGTTAAAGCGTCCCTTGATAACGAGGGTGTGGACTATGTCCTGCACGGTGGCGTACTGCCAAATCCAAGGGATACAAAGGTTTATGAAGGAATCGAGCTTTGCCGAAAGGAAAATGTTGACTTTATCCTTGCAGTCGGTGGCGGCTCATCAATCGACTCATCAAAATCAATCGCAGTCGGCACTCTCTATGACGGCGACTTCTGGGATTTCTATTCAGGCAAAAGCAATATCGAAAAAGCACTTCCTGTCGGCACAGTTCTTACAATCGCCGCAGCTGGAAGCGAAGGCTCAAATTCCGCAGTTATAACAAAAGAAGACGGCATGATAAAGCGTGGCATGGGTTCAGACCTTATACGCCCAAAATTCTCGATACTCAATCCAGAGCTTACACAAACCCTGCCTCCATATCAGACAGCAAGCGGTGCAACCGATATCATGGCACACGTCTTTGAAAGATACTTCACAAACACAACCGAAGTCGAGATTACCGACCGCCTTTGCGAAGCAGTACTGCTTACAATGATAAAGGAAGTGCCGAGAGTAATTGCTGACCCTGATAACTACCAGGCAAGAGCAAACATAATGTGGGCTGGCATGGTCGCACATAATAATATAGTAGGTGTCGGCAGGGACCAGGACTGGAACAGCCACGGAATTGAGCATGAACTGTCAGGGCTTTACGACTGTGCACACGGTGCAGGTCTTGCGGTAATAATGCCGGCATGGATGGATTTTGTCTATAAGCACAACCCAATGCGATTTGCACAAATGGCAGTTCGAATCTGGGGCTGTGAGATGAATTTTGAAAATGTTGACGCAACCGCAGTTGAGGGAATTCACCGTTTCCGCAGCTTCTTAAAGTCAATCGGTATGCCGATTAATTTTGAAGAGCTTGGTGCAAAAGAGGAGGATATCCCTGTCCTCGTTGAAAAGTTCGGACTGCAAAACCGTACAGGTGGCTTTGTAGCGTTGTCATCAGACGACGTCGCAGAGATTTACCGAATAGCTGCACACGCTGAGTGCTAAAAGGAGGATACAATATACAATGGTAGATGTAAAAGGAAAATGGGCTTTGGTGACAGGTGCAAGCAGAGGTATAGGAAAACTTGCCGCAACATTTTTAGCAGAGCATGGTTGTAATATAATCGCACTCAGCCGAAGCCTTGAGCATACAAAAGAGCTAAAGCATGAGCTTGAAGGCAAAGGAATAGATGTCTTTTGTGTTGAAGCTGAGCTGTCCAATGTCGAGTCAGTTAAGCGTGCATTAGCAGAGATCGACAACGCTGGTATGCGAGTTGATATCGTGCTTAATAACGCCGCCGTGCAGATTGCATACAGAACCGACTACTATAAAACACCAGTGTCGGATTATGAGCAAAGCTTTGTGATAAATACAATCTCACCAATGCTTATCTGCTATCATTTCCTGCCAAAGATGATTGACTCAGGCTTTGGAAGAATCGTAAACACAACAAGCGGTATCCAGAACGAACCCGAGCAGGCAGGCTATTCCGCAAGCAAGGCAGCACTCGATAAGGTAACGCTCGATATATGCTCAAAACTACAAGGTAGCGATGTAATAATGAGCCTTACCGATCCCGGCTGGTGCAGAACAGACCTCGGCGGACCTCATGCACCGAATGCACCCGAAAGTGCCTTGCCAGGTGTTGTGGTGGGTGCCTTTGTCGATGATAAAAAATCAGGCCGACTGTTTCGGGCAGGAGATTTTTATGACATGACTCTCGAGCAAGCCGTTGCAAAAGCTGAAGCACTATAATAGTATATAAATAAAAAAGGAGCTGATAAGTCAGCTCCTTTTTTTATTCAGTGTTATTTGATAGTTGTGATGTCACTACCGAACCATTTTGTTGAAATCTTTTCAACAGTGCCGTCTTTCTTCATAGCACTGAGAGTTTCCATAATCTTGTCGCAAAGTGCCTGATCGCCTTTTCTGAAGCCGATAGCATACTGCTCTTCCTCAAGTCCTTCTTCCATAATCTTAAAGTCCTTCTTGGAAGCATTGATTTCATACTGAGCAACAACAGAATCAAGGAATACAGCGTCGCACATACCCATTTCAAGCTGGTTTAGAGCCTCAACATTAGTTGCAAGCTCGTTTACTGTGATGTCATCAGCGATGTCACAGTCAGCGAGAATTTCCTGAGCAGTTGAACCATTCTGAACAGCAATAGTCTTGCCCTTGAGGTCATCAAGTGTCTTGTAATCGCTGTCGCCAGCAATTGTGAATACCATCTCGTTGTTCATGTAAGGATCAGACATAAGCATCTGTTCTTTCCTTGAAGGGCTAACAGAAAGACCGTTCCAGATACAGTCGATAGTACCAGCATCAAGGTCCATTTCCTTAGTATCCCAGTTTACACCGTAAGTTTCAAGCTTGATGTTAAGACGCTTGCAGACTTCTTTAGCAAGGTCAATGTCAAAACCAACAACCTCGTCATTTTCATCAGTGTAACCCATTGGCTTAAATGTTGCATCAAGACCAAGAATGAGCTTTCCTGCATCAGCAACCTTCTTGAATGACTCGTCAGCCTTTGATTCATCAGTAGCACTTGCCTCAGCCTTTGACTTTGTGTCAACCTTTGAAGTGATGTCTGTACCACCGCAACCTGTCATCAGAAGCATAGCAGCCAAAGCCGCAGAAACGATTGCACTTAAAACAGATTTTTTCATAACAAACTCCTTTTCTCCGCTTATAAAATATTTCGCTTACCACATTCAAGCGGAAACTGGCAAGCCTTACGTCTGGAAACAGCACATATTTCCAAACTGTATTACATTATTATATTACCACATTTGCAGGCTAAAGTAAATGCTTTTTTGCAAATTTTAGCAACAACTCTTGCTGCAAAACCACCAAAAAAGTAGAAAAAGTTTTGTGATTTACGAAAATAATGGCAATATTTTTCGTAAATACGAAAAAATGCTTGATTTATGTAAAAAAGTGACTTATACTATTAAAGTATAAAAATGCAGAAGAAAAGGAGTCTAAAAAATGGTTTCGCTAAAGGATATTGCAAAGAAGTGCGGCGTTTCGATTGCGACCGTAAGTAAAGCTCTGAACGACCACCATGACATAAGTGATGCAACAAAGGAACGTTTGGTTCGTGCAGCAAGAGAAATGGGTTACTTCCCGAATTCACAGGCAAGAGCCTTGAAAACAAACCGAACTTACAACATCGGCGTAATGTTCAGCGAAGAAGAGGGAAAAGGTCTTTCGCAGGAATTCTTTGCAAGAATCATAAGCTATTTCAAGGACTATTGCGATAATTTAGGCTATGATTTGACATTCGTGAGCAGTGGCTTCGGAAAACAGAAAATGTCGCTTTATGAGCATTGTAAATATCGAAATGTTGACGGAATACTCCTTACAAGCGGAGATTTTACATCACCAGATGTATTTGAAGTAATAAACGGGGATATACCTGTTGTAACAATTGACTACATCTTTGAGTCTGCAACAACCGTTATGTCGAGCAACGAAATGGGCGTCGAAAAGCTTGTCGATTATGTAATAAAGAATGGCCACACAAAAATTGCATATATCCAGGGACTTTATACATCAGTTACAAAAAGACGTCTGCAGGGCTTTTTCAAAGGCTGCCAGAAGCATGGCGTTGAGATAAATCCTGATTGGATCTATAAAGCAGACTACCACAACTTAGAGAAAGCATATATCGTTACAAAGCAGATTATGGAAAAGGACGAAAAGCCAACCTGTATCTTCATGCCTGACGACTATTCCGCATTAGGTGGAATGAGAGCGCTCACAGACATGGGCTACAAGATTCCTGAAGATGTGTCAGTAGTCGGCTTTGACGGAATTTCCTATTCACAGCTGATGAACCCAAGGCTTACAACTTATGCTCAGGATACAAAAACAATCGGACGTTTGGCAGCAGAAAAGCTTATCAATATGATTGAACAGCCTGAAACCTCGTTCACAGAAGAAATTGTCGTTGAAGGTGAGCTTTACGAGGGCGAAACAGTCAAGGATTTAACTAAATAATACATAATCGGAAGCAGTCTTATGACTGCTTCTTTTTTTATGCATAGCTGTCACGATAAACAGTAATTTTCGTAAAAATTCCACGGCTGTTCCCGACCACCTCAACGCCTGCTATAAGCTCATTATTGATACTAAAACCGTTTGACGAGAAAGACGCCTTGTCCTGTAAGTTTTCAAACTTGTGACCTTTGTATCTGAATTCACGGGCAATGTAGCCCTTGTTTGAGTATTTCAGCTTTGCCAACAGTCCAGCGTTCGGATCGTGATACCACTGATTATCAAGCGGATAATACTTCCGTCTGACAATGTTCCTTGAAAGTGCGGCACTGTTTGTCTGGCTGTAGCTGTACTGGTCGTTTGAGTCTGCCATATAAACCTGCGAATAAAGTCCAGATGTTGAAAGCTTCTCGCCATAGTGCAAAACATCGTCCGACTGATAAGTGTGCGTAACAATATTGCTAAGCGGCGTTACCCTGACGGTATTTGTGTTATAGATAAAAGGATACTTGCCGTAAGCCTTGATAGAGTATGCACAAACAGCGTCCCAGATTGTCGATTTTTCCTTGACATAAACATAATTGAGTATCTGAGTCTGTGCCTGACAGTTAACGTTCGGCAGGCTGGTGTTGTTAAAAATCAACCCCGCAAGATCAACGTTGCTGATAATACCAGGTTCAGGCTCATTTTGCCCTAAAAGCATACTGTAGCTTCTCGACAAAAGGCTGACAATGCTCCTGCTTTTAGCATATTTTCGCTCAATAAAATCAGGCATACCGACATGAACGAGCGTGTTGTCAATATAAAGCGAGATAGTTTTCACATTCTCGATACCGTCAGTTGATAAAAAATGTCCCGACAGCACCGTGTACGGCGTATATCTTTCACGCACAAACTTAAAATTCAACGGCGTAAAAGTCGCTACCCTGCCGTTCGGGTATGTAAATTCTATAGTAGCAGTCATATGTAATCCTTTCTTAGTCGCTTTCAATCAGCGTTAGCGTCATATTGCCATAAAGATTTCCCGTGTCAACACTCGCCTTGCCATCAAGCAGCACCATGTCGCTGTATGAGTGTCCGTTGATTTTCAGCCCTTGCAAAATATAGCCTGTGTTGTTTGAAATGTACGAGCTTATGTAGTAAAAATCATCAGGAAAAAACCTGCCAGTCAGCGTAATAACCTTGCCTTTAGCACCTTCAATTGCAAGATTAATATGCTTGCCCATAATCGGATACTCCGAAATTTTAGCACGACGCTCGACCGACATCTTGTCAAAATGCAGAAATACACCGTTGTGCAGATATGTATATGCCTGCCCGTTAAGTGAATAATCCATAGCTATTCCTCCTCGACATCATCTTTTATAAGAAGCTTGAAACGAATGGTTATGCCACTTTTCAGCCGTCTTAAAACATGGTCTGTTTCAATATGTCCGAGGTCAGCCTGTGAGATTACAATTTCATGGTCTGAAAACAAATTTTCGACAAACTGCAAACACTTGTTTCTGAAAGCTGTCAAATCACTGCCTCCTGCCATCTTGCCAAAAGCGTTTATGTCAATAACGCCCGACAGCTCAACGGCGTATTCTTCGCTGTAGAAAGAATAAAACCTGCTTGAGTATTTCAAATCATTCAGTGAGAAAAACGCAATGTAATCGTCCTTGACTTTCAGCGTGTCAACATTGTCAAAATCAGTGTATGGCGAAAAACCGGCATCTGTCAGTGCTGTGGCAATAAAGTTTTCCAAATCAGTCAGCATACCTATCCCTCCATAGCCCTGAAAACAAAATTGTCATCGAAAACGAGATCTCTGACCGAATCAAAAACCGACTTGCGAAAAGCAAAAGCTGCCTTAACTGCACCGTCATCGCAGTGTGCATATTCAGCCTTGCCCTCGTTTGAAAGCAGTATCTTCTCCGAGAGCTGATTTTGCAGGGTGTATTCATAAACCGCATGGGCACAGGCAGCATATTCACAGGCAGTCTGCTCGGACGTGCTGAGATAATCAGGGATAATCCGTTTTTCGACATACCTTTTTGCACTGTCGATAATGTGCATAAGGTTAAACTCCTGCTGTGTCAGCTTTGTGATTTTCAAAAAATCAGCCTTTATGTTTTGTTCATTTAATACTGGCATAATCTAAACCCTCCTTGGTTTGATTTTGTCGGGGCAGAATTCTCTGCCCCGTTAATATCTTGATTAGTCAGCAATTTCTGTTGTGCGGATAGAACCGTCAATAATCTTTGAGAAGCCGACAGATACAGTTGCATAAATCTCAGTGCACTGGTTTGAAATCAGCTTGTCATAGTCAACGATAACGTCTGTGCCGAAAACAGTTTCAATCGCACAAGTCTTGTCAAGACCAACGGCTGTGTCATCAGACAACCCGTTACATTTTACAAGCTCGATGCCGAAAGGTGTCTTGACAACACCGCTTGAAAGATAGTCATACTGGCTGTTTTTCATCTCAGTCATAGAAACGATTGTTGCCAAAACTGCTGGTGAGCATACAAGTGTAGTCATGTTGCAGTCAGCCATAGATGAGAAGAATGCAGCAAGCTCGCCGTATGTAATGCTGTCACCCGAGATTGAATCAGGTGTAAGACCAGTTGTTACAGTTGAAATTGCAGCAACGTTTATCTCTTTTGAAATCATCGCACCAAGTCGCTTGAGAATAACGCCGAGTGTGTCGATTCTCTGCTTGCGGATTGATTCATAAGAAAACTTAAGACCACGACCGTACTTCTGAATATCGCTTGGAGTTGTGTTTAGTGCAACGGTGTGATATGGGATTGCTGCAAGCTGGTCAGCCGTTGACGGATCTGTGTTTTCGCTTATTACCATGCTGTTAAAGTCGATTGAGTCAACGTATGAAACGCTTGCTGAAATGTAGCCCAAAATTGACGCTTCGTCCATTCCTTCCTTGATTGTTCTGCGAACATATTCAGGGAATAAAACGGCTGATTCAGTTGAGAGGAAGAATTTTTCAACCTTGTCAGAATTCTTGCCTGCAATCTTGATGTCAAATCTCTTGAGCTGACGTTCAAAAGCGTCAAGTCCTTCATATTCTGTGCCGATATAGTTTGAATCAGGGTCAAGTGATTCAAGAGCCTGTGTAAAGCTCTTTCCTGTAATTGAATAAAGTCCTTTTTCAAGTTTTATTGTGTCAAACATATTTTATCTCCTTTTATTTTATTTTGAATTCATCAATGTTTAAGCTGTTTTTATAATTACTGCAGCTCTTTTCGCCCATGCCTTTTACTGCTTTTTCCAAAGAATCTCTAAGCTCCAAAAGCTGTGAAAATGACATCGAACAGGTGAGCAAGCCTACTGTTTTTACGGTGATTTTCGGATTAAACAAAAAGCTTAAGCGTAAAACCTCACGCCTTAGCATCTCTCTTGCCTGAGCGTTTTCCTGCCTTAGCTTTTTAAGCTCGGTTACGAGTTTGCAGTCATCATCATGAGTGTCCTCAAACGTCTTTGTAACGCCTGCGTTTCTCTGTGCAGGAATTGCAACAAACGACCATTCATAAGCATCATTCGGCTCATTAAGTATGAAATGGCAGACCTCGTCGCCATAAGTCGCACCCTTGATATGCGTGCATGGTGCTTTTTTATTGTCAGCACCGCAAATTGAGCATATCTGCGACTTGACGCTGCAGCTTACTGAAACTTCCTTTTTGATTCCAGCGTCAATCTCCATGATTAAATCCTCATTTTTCTCGGTTCTGACCATATAAGCCTTGCCGACAAGGCAGGCATAAGGCTCGCCTGTCTGAGTTTTTCTGTCAGTGGAAATTTTAAGCTCGGTATCAAAAATTCGTGCAGTCTGGTTTTCGCCCTTTGGATTGTGGTCGAAAATTCCCGTTTTTCCAACAAAAAGTTCAGCCAGAGTTTTCAGCGAATCAATTGAAAAACGCTCGAAATCACGGTCTATTTCATTGTCGCAGAGAACAACGGGAAATGTGTAGATTTCATCAGCCGTCAGCTTTGCTCTTGAAAACTTGTTAACCTTTTCCAAAAGCTCGTCAGTCAAAATGAAATCATTTGATTCCATCAGCTTTTCCTCCTTCATTTTTGTCAAAATTCTGCTCAAGTAGCTTTGCCTGAGCGTTGTAAAGTCTTGCCTTTGCAAGAGCCTCCTCGTCCTGAAGATTAATCGCTGCCCAGTCGACATTTACATCGCTGTCAATGCCGTTTAGTCGCAGGAAAGTTTCGCCGATTCGCTTTAAAACAGGTGTTAAAAGTCGGCGATAGTATTCCAGCTCACTTGTTAAAATGTCCGACTGCTGCGATGACATTCGCTCTGTGCTTGACCAGTTTAAACCGAGCAAAAACGGCGGAATTGACAGCTTTGAAATCATCTGCTCCAAAAGCTGACGCACTGGTATTTCCGTGTCGATAAGCTGGTTTTCTGCACCGATTACCTTAATCTGAACATCACCCGCAGCGACAAAATCCTTGACGTTGCCGTATTTTGCGGCGTTCATGCCCTTTGACCACTCGGACGCAATCTCGATGGCACGCTCTTTTGCAAACGCCTTGTCGCCGTCATCAGATGGGTTATAAATCACGGCATATCGCACGTTTCCGACTCTGTCGAAATTCTGCCCGATACACTCGTAAATCCGCATTAAAATACGGCTTAGTGACGGCAGACCTCTTAGAATTGAAACGCCGTCAGGGTGTTTCGGGTTTGGATTGAGTGCGGTGTAGACCATACGGTCGGTGTTGATGAGAGTCTCCTCGTTGTTGGTAATCTGGGTGATTTTCAAATCCGTTTTATCGGCACCCTCCTTTATCCTGAAACGAGTGCTGTCACCAATCCACAAGCCACTTATCGTGCGGTTATTCTTGTCGGTAATAATCTCACCGATTGCCTTGCCATAGGTTAAAAGCGAATCGAGATACATATCCGCAAAGGTGTTTATCGAAACGCCCGAAATGCCAACTGGTACCTCGAGTGAGAACCTGTCGAGCAGAGGCTGTACCCTGTCATTATCTGCAACAAGCTTGAAATCACCTGTCAATCGGACGATTTTGCCAATACAGCCGTCGATTATCGGTAGCTCAGCTCGCAGTGCGTCATAAAACTCAAACTCAAAAGCTGAACCTGAATTTGCAAGCCTGAAAACCGACTGGTCGGAAGCTCTTTCTGAATTGGCTGTGATTTTTTGAGAGGCCTTTTTTCTGCCGAGTAAATTCATTTTTTCATTCCTTTCTATCGGTCAACTGCGGACACATAGAACGAATCAGTCTTTTCCTTTAGAAAATGTGTGACGAAATATCTGATATCGTCCATAGCGTGGTCGTTTTCTTTTACGGGGCTGTCTGAGCCAGCTCGCTCGTCCCAGCGGTAAAGTGAAAATTCACGCAAAGTATCCTTGCAGTTAACGGATATCTTAATCTTTTGTGATCTCAAGGCATCGCTTACTCGTCTGATACCCGAAATCACGTCATTTTTACCCTGCGTTATCTTGAATTTGCCATGCCTTTTTACGCACTCGATAAAGGAAGCTGCCGAAGGGTCACAGACTATCATCTCAATTTCTTTTCCGAAACAGAGCTTCTCGAGAGCCTGATAATGCTCCTCATCTGTTCTCTGTGCACCTTCTTCCTTTGAGTTGTAGTAATACTCATCGAGCCTGTACCAAGTGTCGCCAGATTTGCCCCAAAGCCCGAAGCTTGCAGGGTTTACTGTGCCATAGTCACAGCTGACGGCATAGCAGTCAAAACGCTGTGGCGGACGAGAAAATGTGTTTTTCTTGCGGCTGAACATCGGATAGACGGCACCTGCGGTGTTGCTCCATTTGCCAAGCACAAACCGCTTATAGAATGCACCGCTGTAGAGCCTTTTGTAACGTTCGATTACAGCCTTTGAAAGTGAGGGGTTGTCGTACAGGCTGAAATGAACGTAGAGAAGACGTTTTTCTTTGCATTTGTCTATCCACTCTTTTTTGAACCAGTGGTGACTGTTGTCGGGGTTACAGTTAAACCACAGTTTTGAGCCTTTTACAGAGCATCTTGCGACCGCCTGCAAAGCAAAGCTTCTCGGCATCAGTGCGACTTCATCGAGCAAAACTCCTGCAAGTGTTATACCCTGAATCAGGGAGGACGATCCCTCGTCTTTTCCGCCAAAGATATAAAATCTGTTGGTTCTTGAGGCGAGAGTTATATCAAGGTAGTTTTTTGCAGCGTAGTTTTTGACGACAAAGCCAAGCGATTCAAGGCGTGGTATCAGCTCACCTAACATATTTCTCTTAAGCGAACTGATTGTCTTACCACAAAAGGCAAAGGATCTGTGCTGAAAATGCAGCGTTGCCCAGATTACAAACGACAATGCCATGCAGCTTGTTTTTCCGGAACGTATTGCACCGTCACAGATTATA
Organism: Ruminococcus sp.; assembly: GCA_017458445.1. Taxonomy (GTDB): domain Bacteria; phylum Bacillota; class Clostridia; order Oscillospirales; family Ruminococcaceae; genus FB2012. The sequence continues at coordinate 13,043 of JAFTAX010000146.1, forward strand.
CCGTCATAGTGGTCGGCTTCAAATCTCCACCAGTTAAAGATTCTTCTTTGCTTTTTGGAGAATTCTTTCAGATTAAGCCTCATTCGTCATCCTCCTCCAGTGGAGTGTCTGACGAAATGTCATCCTCTTCTGCCTTGCCATAGATACTTTCAACAAGGCTTTTGGCATTCTCCTCTGAGTCGAGCTTTTCGATACATTCTGCCAGCTTTTCAATCGCTTTCTGGCGGTCAAAGAATTTGATCTCGACACCTCCGCCTTTAATCCTTCTAATTTCAGACACGTTAAAAAGGTCTGCTCTTGCAATCTTCTCTTTTGTTATATCCTCCGAAAATGCAAGCTCTGCGGCGTCGTTTATTCGCCCGAAGGCAAGCCGCTCAAGTCCTGAAAGCACCTCGTTTTGTGTATAGGACTTATTGTCACTTATTCTTTTGACATGATTTCTGACCGGTTTTCTTGCCAAAAGTTTAAGCCCTTCGATTTTTGCTCTCAGTGGTGTTACACCTGCGGCAACGGCAGCTTCAGTTGCATTTCCTGAAAAGCAAAAATGAAGTGCAAAATCCCTCAGGTTTATCTTTTTCACACAGTTTTCTCCTTTCATGTTTTTTAAAAGGCCTTTCACTATATAGCCCAAAACGCCATTTTTTTGCACGCAAACGTCCAACTTTGGACAAATTATGAACAAAATTCGATTTTTTGCACAAATCAGGCGTGCAAGAATTGTGCAAATGGCAATAAAAAAAGAGCATGACTTTCGTCATGCTCTTTTGTGGTTATTTTTTATTTTTTATCTGTTTCAAAGGTTCCGCTGTAGTAGAAATCTTCTGACTGATACTCTGAATGCCAGTCTGTAAGTACTGACTTGAGGTTTGGTTTATCCTTTGCATTTTTGCCAGTGTAATAGATTCCCATCTGGTATTTTTCTTCTACCTTTGAATGATCCTTTTCGTCAAATTCTTTCCTTAAAGTGATACTAACTGAATAACTGTTTTCTTTCTTTCCGTCTGAAACTACAAGCTCGTTTTTATCGTTGAATGAAAGGTCATATTCCTTCTTGTCGAGTGTCAGTTTACCGTCTTCGATTGTGAACTTGCCGTCATCAGATGTCCATTTGCCGTCAAATGAATCAACGGTGAGCTTATTCTTGGCAACTGATTTTTTGCCTGTTTCCTTATCGTCTGCTCTGAAGATTCTGATAAGCTGTGAATATGCTGAAGTTCTTTCCTTATCGGTTGTATCTTCAACGTTCATCATGTAGAGTACACCGTTTTCAATTGTATAAGTCATAAAGTCGAGGCCGATTTCTTCTGTCTTCTTGCCGTCCTCATCTTCCTCTTCATCGGTTGTTTCTATGCAAAGGACCTTAACGCCGTCTGCTTCAAAGCAAGTGAACTTTGATTCCTGTGAACCGTAATCCTTCATTTTTGCTTTAAGCTTACCTTTTTCAGTAAAGTTGTAGGTTGCTTCGCCGCTTGCAAGAATCCACTTTCCGACTACGTCACTGTCAACGCTTGCGTCCTTGATGTCCTTGATCTTTTCGTATTTGCCCTTGATTCCAAGCTCTTTATCGGTTCTGACAAGCTGCTCCATCATATCACGGGCGTTAACCTCTTTGTTGAACACTGCATTTTTGCATCCAAACAAGGATACTGTCATTACTAAACATAATACGGAACATAATATTTTTTTCATATTACATACCTCCTTTGGTAAAAATGTTGCAGTTCTTTATCTGCTGATACTAATATAACACTTTTTGATCATTTATTCAATATGCTAAACGCTATTTTGTAGAAGTGTACGAACTTCAACCCCATAATTTAGCTATTATTACAAAAAACAGTCCCCGAAAATTCGGGGACCGCATATTATGACATTTTAATCGTCCGGTTATAGGTTTTGCCGTTTAATGTGAAGTGACCTGTCATGCCGTCAAGCATATCATCAGGTATTCCGACAAACTTACCGAGCAGGAACACTTTGCCCTCGTCTGCTGTTAAGGTTTTTCCGCCAGCGATTATACTTCTGTATGCTCTTGTTATCGTCATTGAAGCTGTGTCGCCATAGTCTGCCAAAGTTGCATACAAGGTTGCACTGTCGGCATCTCTTACCACCTGCTCGTCTGCAATCAGGATAAATCTTACCCCTGTTGTACCGTTGTCTTCCGGCTTTAGCTGATACTTCATCGTTGCAGTCGGCTCGTCATCTATTGGGTAGGTCGTCAGGTCAGGCAATTCATCCAGCGTGATTGCATTTTCATGCTGGTAAACTTTTGTCCACATTGTCGCTTCGGTATACTGGGTTGAGATAGAATTGTTATTCACCGCAAAGTTTCCGCTCCAGACCATAAACCAGCTCCAGAGTGTATTTGCCTGTTTAGCTTTGTCGATGTCAAACAACACGCCGTTTTCAGTCATTGCTACCATTTTTGCAGCGTTGCTATAGTTTACGCAATTTGCATAATCTGAGGACATTGGTGAATACTGATATGCGGAGTTGTAGATGTCGATACCCGTGATGTCGCAATAGTCATCGCCCGGATACCATGCTGCGTCCTGTCCGTTCCAAACCCAGATGAGATTATTAAGGCCATGATAATTTGTGAGCCTGTCGTACATCAATCTCCACAGCTTGAGATATGGTTCAGGACCGTCCGAGCCCCACCAGAACCAGCCGCCGCTTGCTTCGTGCAGAGGTCTGAAAAGTACTGGTATATCGAGATTATCAAGCTCCTTGAGCTTATCAGCTACATAGTCGATATCCGACACGAGCTGTTTATATGTTGTGCTGTTCGGGTTGTTCATTATTGCTGACAAGTCGAATTTGCTAAGGTCGATATTATTTGTATAGAACGCTCCCCACCATCTTGGGTTGCCGTTATCATCACCGCTCTTGAGATACTCGTCATACATTCTCCAGTGCCAGCAAATCTCGACAATTCCGCCTGCGTTATGGACATTTTTTGCGATATTGATTGAGTTGCCGTTTGTGCCGTGCTGGGTGACGTTCGACTGCGAATAGTCTAAAAGGTCAAGACCGATGAGTGCAGGCTTTTTGCCTGTTGCGTTATAGATTGCATTAACCTCGCTGCTGTTATCCTCTGTAAAGCTGTTTGAAACAGGCTCGAAAGCATCGGGAACTTTCATCAGAAA
>JAFTAX010000013.1 GCA_017458445.1 Ruminococcus sp.
ACCTCACCCGTTCTAACCTTATGCAAGCGTACAAAGAGGACTCTTCTACTCCTATTATGCGTGCTAAAAAGGTCGCTGTTGTCGGCGGTGGTAACGTTGCTATGGACGCTGCAAGATCAGCTATGCGTCTTGGTGCTGAGCATGTATACATAGTTTACAGACGTTCACTTGATGAAATGCCTGCAAGGCGTGAAGAGGTTCATCACGCAATGGAAGAAGGAATTGAATTCCTCGTGCTTAACAATCCTGTTAAGGTGCTTGGTGATGAAAATGGTCAGGTCGTTGGCATGGAATGTGTAAAAATGGAGCTTGGCGAGCCTGATGAAAGCGGAAGAAGACGTCCTGTTGAAATCAAGGGTTCAAACTTTGTGCTTGATGTTGACACGGTTATTATGTCTATCGGTACATCACCAAATCCGCTTATCAGAAGCACGACCGAAGGACTTGAAGCTAACAGCAAGGGTTGCCTTATAGTAAATCAGGACGACATGGCGACAACAAAGCAGGGCGTTTATGCCGGCGGTGACGCTGTTACAGGTGCGGCAACTGTTATTCTTGCTATGGGTGCAGGAAAGACTGCAGCTGCTGCTATTGACAAATATATTCAGGGCAAATAAATTAAACTGAGAGCTGCAATTATTTGTGGCTCTCTTTTTTGCAGGAAAAAGTTTGATAATAAATTGCTAAAAACTATTGAAATGCTGGAAAGATTGTGTTATAATAACATTGTATAAATAATTATTGTCTGGAGGATTAATAATGTTCAATATTACAACTGTTTTATCTGGTAATGCTGCTCAGGGTGGCGGAATGAGTACTCTTATCACACTTCTTCCACTTGTTCTTATTGTTGCATTTTTCTATTTCTTTATCATTCGTCCACAGAAAAAGCAGGAGAAAAAAGACGCTGCTATGAGAGATTCACTTGAAATCGGTGACGAAGTTGTTACAAACGGCGGAATCGTTGGTATTGTTTTCTCAATCAAGGACGACACTGTTGTTATTGAAACAGGTGGCGACAGAAGCAAAATTCGTATCAAGAAATGGGCTATTGCTAAGGTAGAAACAGTACACGATAATTAATGAGATTCAGGGCTTGCCAGAAGGCAGGCCTTGTTTTTTTGTCTGTGGGTAACTATTCTTGCTTTATTATTCTTTATTATTATTTATTATTCTTTATTACATTGTTGTTATTTGAATGTTGTTTGAATGTTGTTTGATTGTTGTTTGATTGTTAAGTTGGGTGTTATCATGCGAAACTGGACTATGGCTTAGAGGCGTAATTACGCTGTTTTTTGGGCGTAGTTTGATTGTTGTTTTGTTTGTTGATTTTTGAGGATTTTTGATTTTTAGGGTGAGGTTCAGGGTAAAACAGGGTGTTTGCCTTTGCATATTTTTCTGTGGTGTGAATATAATTTACCATTATGTATGGTGATTATGTTTGGAGTGAAGGATATGCCACGAAAAAGACGCTTTTCACAAGGCAGGTTGTCAATACTTAAAGTAACAATGTTTTCGTCAGTCTGGGGCTTTGCTGTGGTTGGGCTTTGTATTCTTGCGTTTGCGTTTGTTATTACCAAAATTGACGTGACAGGCAAAATCGTAACGCTGTTTTCATCGGTGGCGTTGTGTGTAGGCGCTTACTTCGGTGGCTTGCTTGCTGCAAAAAGACGGCGTAAAAACGGGCTTTTGATGGGTGTGCTATGCGGGCTGTTCATGTTTTTTGTGATACTTATTATCAGCACTTGCTTTATTCGCACGATAGCATCATTTTCTCCGTCGTTTAAGCTTGTTCTCACCATTTTGTCGGGCGGAATCGGCGGAATTGTCGGCGTGAACAGCAAAAACAGCCGATATTAGTCGATTTGCAGGAAATTTAATAGTGCATTAACTAAAAATTCATAAATGTGCTTGGTATGTATGATATAATATTTTTATCACATAAGCATTATGGAGGAATTAATTATGAAGCACATTAAAACTATCAATAAAGCAAATTTGAAAAAGACAGCTGAAAAGGGCGGATGCGGTAAGTGTCAGGCTTCTTGTCAGTCTGCTTGTAAGACTTCTTGCACAGTTGCTAACCAGAAGTGCGAAAGAGAAGCATAATTCTTATTTGAAACATGATGTTAAAGGGGCATTTATGTCCCTTTAATTTTTTGTGATTAAATGAAAGGCTGATGTTTTATGATACATAAATATAAACTTAACGGATTTAACATTCTGCTTGATGTAAACAGTGGCGGTGTGCATATTGTTGATGATTTGACTTATGATTTGCTCGATTATGTAGCACCACCTTTTGCTGATGAGTGTCCTGCTGATGTCATGGACAAGCTTTCAAAGGTGTATCCTGAAGATGAGATTAAAGAATGTTACACTGAGATTGCAGAGCTTTATAACGACAAGATATTGTTCTCGGAAGATGACTATGAAAAGTTTGCACTGACATCTGTTGCGTCACCGATAAAGGCGATGTGCCTGCATATTGCACACGACTGCAACTTAAGGTGCGAATACTGTTTTGCATCAACCGGAGATTTCGGTGCCGGCAGAAAGCTTATGGATTTTGAAACAGGAAAAAAGGCGATCGATTTTCTTATTGACAGGTCTGCAAACAGGAAGTTTTTGGAGCTTGATTTCTTTGGCGGTGAGCCACTGATGAACTTTGAGGTTGTAAAACAAATCGTCAATTATGCACGTTCGAGAGAGGCTGAGTGCGGTAAGAAATTCAGATTTACAATCACGACAAACGGTATGCTCCTGAACGATGATATGATTGATTTTATCAACAAGGAGATGTCGAACGTTGTGCTGTCGATTGACGGCAGAAAAGAAGTCAACGACCGTTTGAGAAAACGTGTTGACGGGACAG
>JAFTAX010000147.1 GCA_017458445.1 Ruminococcus sp.
GTCGCTTGGTGACCCGTACGGGAATTGAACCCATGATTCCGCCGTGAAAGGGCGGTGTCTTAACCTCTTGACCAACGGGCCGTGTATGGTAGCGGTAACTGGATTTGAACCAGTGACACCCTGGGTATGAACCAAGTGCTCTAGCCAACTGAGCTATACCGCCAAATGATCATATCCAGCGTTAAGCGACTTATAATATTATACACTATCTAAAAAGGCTTGTCAAGCTGTTTTTCTCGTTTTTTGCTAAAAATGCAATATTTATAGATAATGCACAATATGAGTTTGGCTTGATAAATAATAGGTAACAATATTGACGAATAGAAAGCCCAGCCTGTGAACGTCTCGCAGACTGGGTCTTGCTTTGCTATTTAAAATCTTGTGAAACCCGAAGCTCCATCTCATCAATGATTTTTTGTACCTCATCGTCCGTGTATGAATCGCCGTCCCAGATTTCGTGTGCAGAAACCGCCTGCCAGACCAGCATAGCCATGCCGCCAACAGCCGTTATGCCCATAGCCTTTGCTTTTTGCATCAGCTTTGTTTCACGTGGGTTGTAAATTGCATCAAATACAAATTTCACTCGGCTGATAACTTCATCACCAACAACGCAAGCATCACAGTTCGGGTACATTCCAACAGGCGTTGCGTTAATCAGTACATCAAAATCACCGTCAATAGCATCAAATGTTACAATATCTACTTTTGCGTAAGGGCAAAGCTTCAGTATGTCCTGTCTGACAATCTCAGCCTGTGGCATAAAGTCGGGAAGTATTGCGATAGTTAAATCACCGCCTGCACAGCAGGTTTCAATCGCCATCATGCGTCCAACACCACCAGCACCAAGCAAAAGTACCTTGCCGTCAAGCTTGCCACCGTTTGCTGAAAGTGAACGTAAAAATCCGTCCACATCAGTGTTATAGCCCGTTAGAATGCCATTTTTGTTGTCAACGCAGTTTACCGAGTTGTATTTTTTTGCAGTGTCGTCCAGCTCGTCAAGGTAGTCGATAATGCCGATTTTGTGCGGAATTGTAATGTTGTAACCACTTAAGCTGTTGAGATATTCCGCCTTGTCTGCAAGCTCCTCAGGCGAACATTCCACAAGCTCATATTCATAATCTCTGTCCCTTAGCTCAAACAGCCTCGCATGAATCGGCGGAGATAACGTGTGCTTTAGTGTTCCGCCTAAAAGTGCGTATTTTCTTTTCATTTAATCATTCCTCTTTTTTGCCGATTTTGTTTGCCTCAATAATGTTGTGTACAGACTCAAAAAGATAAGGCTTGTATGTCTTTAAGTCAACAGGCTCACTGTAGAGAATTACCGAGTAGCAGGTCGAGCCGACAAGCTCCGCAATCATAAACAGCATAACCTCAGGATCCTTGAAAATGTCGTCCGTCTGCTCAAGCATCTTGTCATAAATCTTCTTGAAATCCACATCACCACTGTTCGTAGGCGAGCTGAGTGCGTCCCTGAAAATACCCCAGCTTAAGTTTTTTGATATCAGTATAAGCAGCGACTTGTTGTCATTCAGCTGGTCAATTATGTGGTCAATAAGAAAGATTATCTTCTCTTCAAAGGTCGGGTGCTTAAGCTTCTTTAAGCCATCAGCAGCCTTGAGAAAAAGCTCGCTGGACTTGTGGGAAATAAGCTTGTTTCTGATGTCATATTTGTCCTTGAAGTAGAGGTAAAAAGTACCCTTTGCAACACCAGCCTTGTCAACTATGTCAGAAATCGACGTCTTGCTCATACCCTTCGTCGTGAACAGCTCAAACGCCGTGTTGAAAAGCGACTCACGCTTCTTTCTCTTGTTTGTGTCAAGCTTTCCCATGCACCTTACCCTTTCATCTGTAATAGTTTGATTTTGTACTGTTATATAGTGTTATTCTACTGAGTTGAAATCTTTTTTGAAGAACGGTTATCTTCTCGGATTCTCTTTCTAAGTCTTTCCACTAATTTTTGAGGGTGTGGGGTAAAAAAATTGAACCCCACAAAGCGTTTCCTGCGAAGCTTCTTAAAAAAGAAGCCTCACCCCAATAAAACAATACTATATAGTAGTATAAATTCAAGGTTATATACATATTATAAGTGGTTTGCGGTGTATTGTCAATAGCAGGGCAGGCATAAAAATGACCAATAGTCATTATTTTCCACACCATGTATTTGTGCAAGTGTATGAAAAATAAGCGACGGCAAACATTTTTGACAAAAAATATTGACTATCAGTCAATTTTGGATTATAATTATCATAGTATATAAAATGACCACTGGTCACAACGATAGAAAGGTATGATGTTAATGACAAAATTCGGAAGCTGGGTAGTAAAGCATCGTATTATAATACTGATAGTTGGTATTCTTTTGTTGATACCATCAGCGATTGGAATGATACGCACGAGGGTAAACTATGACATTCTGTCTTATCTGCCTAAGGATATCGAAACAATGAAAGGGCAGGATATTCTGATGGACGACTTTGGAAAGGGAGCTTTTTCCATGGTCATGATAGACGGAATGACTGATAAGCAGGTTGCCGAAACAAAGAAAAAGATAGAAAAGGTTGACCATGTCGCAGACGTTGTCTGGTACGATACGCTTGCGGATATAACGCTGCCGATGGAAGTTCTGCCTGATAACATATATGAATTTTTCAATTCTGAAGATTCAACGCTGATGGCAGTTTTCTTTGACGATACAACATCAGCTGACGGCACAATGGACGCAGTTGAAGAGATAAAAAGCGTGGCAGGAAAACAGTGCTTTGTAAGCGGACTTTCAGCCGTTATCACCGACACAAAGAACCTGTCGGAAAAAGAAACGGTAATGTATGTCGTGATTGCAGTACTCCTCACAAGCCTGATACTTGCAATTACAATGGACTCATTTTTGGTACCGCTGTTTTTCATGTTGAGTATCGGATTTGCGATACTTTATAACCTTGGCTCAAACTATGTTTTAGGCGAGATTTCATTTATCACAAAAGCGTTGTCTGCAGTGCTGCAGCTCGGCGTAACAATGGACTACTCCATATTCCTTTGGCACAGCTATAAAGAAAAGCAGGAGGAGTATGGTGGCAATAAAGAGAAGGCTATGGCTGAGGCGATTTCCAGTACGTTTGTATCAGTTGCAGGAAGCTCGGTCACAACAATAGCTGGCTTCCTTGCGATGTGCTTTATGAGTTTTACGCTCGGACTTGACTTAGGAATAGTTATGGCGAAAGGTGTTATCTGCGGAGTGCTCTGCTGTGTAACAATTCTGCCGTCATTTATACTTATCTTTGATAAAGCAATCAGTAAAACATCTCACAAAGTTGTACTGCCAAGCTTTACAAAAACATCAAACTTTGTAGTAAAACATTCGGCTGTATTTGCAGTGGCATTTCTGGTGCTCTTAATTCCTGCACTTTACGGCTATACACATTATGATATTTACTATAAGCTCGACAGCACGCTTCCGAAATATCTCGACAGTATTGTTGCAAACGATAAGCTGTCGGAAGAGTACAATATGAACTGTACTCATATGCTTTTAGTGGACGCTGACATGAAGCCGAAGGACGCTATAGCAATGTCGGATAAAATGCAAAATGTCGATGGCGTAAGCTTTGTTTTGGGACTTGATTCACTTATCGGTCCGACAATTCCGCAGGAGATAATTCCTGAGGAGCTGACATCAATCATGAAGTCAAACAACTGGCAGCTTATTCTCGTAGGTTCGGAATATGCCGTTGCAAGCGATGAGTTGAATCAGCAGGTTGAGGACTTGAATAAGATTGCAAAGCAGTATGACAAAAACGAAATGCTGATTGGCGAAGGCCCTGCAACAAAGGATTTGATTGACATTACCGACCACGACTTCAAGGTTGTAAGTATTGTTTCAATAGCGGTTATCTTCTGCATTATTGCGGTGGTGCTGAAATCGATAACACTGCCTGTAATTCTCGTTTCGGTAATCGAGATTGCGATTTTCATAAACATGGGAATCCCGTTTTATACAAACACCGAGCTGCCGTTTGTAGCGTCAATAGTTATTGGTACGATACAGCTCGGAGCGACAGTTGACTATGCAATTTTGATGACAACGAGATATAAAGCCGAGCGTATCGCTGGAAGAGCAAAACGTGAAGCGGTCGAGATTGCACTCAGGACATCAATCAAGTCGATACTCGTCAGTGGCTTAGGCTTCTTTGCAGCAACATTTGGCGTTGGAGTTTATTCGGCAATAGATATGATTTCATCACTTTGTACGCTTATGTCAAGAGGTGCTATAATCAGTATGCTGACAGTTATCTTTATACTGCCGTCAATGTTTATGATATTTGATAAAATAATATGCAAGACAACGATTGGCATGGGTAAATGCAGTAGTAAAAAAGCGTGATTATAATGCAATCTTTTATATAGAAAGGAAATGTAGTGATTATGAAAAAGCATATAAGAGTAATAGCAGGGATTATGGCAATCCTCATATCAGTCGGTGCAACAGGAAGCTATGCACTTGCACAGCAAACGGAAACTGAAACTACAAAGGCTGTTGCAACAGCAAATGACGACAAGGAAACTGCAAAAAGAGAGCCGACTAATCAAAAGTCATTTAAGGACGAAACAGTTTATATAACAACAGACCCGTCAGGCAAGACAAAGAAGATTATCGTCAGCGATTGGCTAAAAAACTATAAGGCTGATGATGTTATAAAAGACGTTACAAAGCTGACGGATATTGAAAACGTCAAGGGCGATGAGAGCTTTAAGCAAAGCGGTGAGGCTCTTGACTGGTCAGCAAAGGGTAAGGATATTTACTACAGAGGCAAAAGCGACGAGCAGACACCTGTTGAAGTTAAGGTCAGCTATAAACTTGACGGCAAGGATATGACTGCTGAAAGCATGGCTGGTAAAAGCGGTAGAGTTACAATCAGATATGACTTTGTCAACAACATGAAAACGACCGAAAAGGTAAACGGCAAGAATGTTGAGGTCTATGTTCCGTTTGCGACAATAAGCGGAATGATTTTAGATACAAATAAGTTTTCAAACGTTGAGGTTACAAATGGAAAGGTAATCTCAGACGGCAACAGAACGATAGTCGCAGGGCTTGCATTCCCTGGACTTTCAGAGAGCTTAGGACTTGATGAAAAGAAGCTTGAGGACGTTGATTTTGAAATTCCAGAAAGCTTTGAGGTCACAGCTGATGTTAAGAAGTTTGAAACAAAGACTTCAATAACAGCGGTTACAAATCAGGTTTTCACAGGCCTTGATTTTGACGCTGAGGATACAGTTGACAGCCTGAAGGATAAGCTTAATGAGATAAATGATGCAGCAATACAGCTTTGTGACGGCACGGCACAGCTTTATAAAGGAACAAGAGATTTATCAACGGGTACTGATACTCTGGTGACAGGAATTGATACTTTATATAGTGGCTCGACAAAGCTTGATGACGGTGCAAAGCAGCTTGCAGACGGAACAACAAAGCTTTCAGCTGGTGCTAAAACATTGAGCGACTCAACAGGTAAGCTTTCAAAAGGCGTTTCTTCTGCAAAGAGCGGTTCAAAGAACCTTGCAGACGGACTTTCAAAGGTAAAGGACGGCTCGACAGCACTTGTGAACGGTACGGGCGATTTGAAAAAGGGCGTAAATGATTTGTCAAACGGTTCAAACTCGCTTGCAAAAGGTGCAACTGATTTGTCAAACGGAACAGAAAAGCTACAGTCGGGTACAAAGCAGCTTAACGATAAAACAGGTGAGCTGAAATCGGGCATCGACAGCGTAAGAGAAGGCTCGATGAAGCTTCTCAAGGGCGTTGAATCTGCAGGCGACGGCGTAAAACAGCTGTCAACCGGTGCAAAAAATCTTGAAAACGGTGCAACAGCTTTGTCGTCAGGTATTGACAATGCATACAACGGTCTTTCACAGACAATCAACGCCAACAAGCAGGTGCTTGCAGGACTTCAGCAGCTTTATAATCAGGCACCAAGCGACTCAATCCAGACTATGATCGGCACGCTCCAGCAGACAATTGCAGGACAGGAGCAGCTGCTTAACAGCATGGCTGCAGGCGGACAGCTTAAAGCAGGAGCAGAGCAGTTGAAAAACGGCGCAGGACAGCTCTCGAACGGTATCACAAATCTTGACAACGGTATCAACGGAGCAAGCGGTCTTAAGGCTGGTGCAACTGCACTTGACGGCGGTATCTCAAAGATTCAGACAGGTAGCGGACAGCTCCACTCAGCAACAACTCAGCTTAGCAATTCAAGCAAGGATCTCAACAACGGTGCCAAGCAGGTCGCTGGCGGTGCTTCACAGCTAAACGGCGGTATTTCAAGCCTTAAAAACGGTTCAGATAAGATGTCAAACGGTCTTGGCTCACTTGACAATGGCATATCACAGCTTGCAGACGGCTCAAAGAAGCTGGACAACGGTTTGCTACAGCTTGATATAGGTGCTACAAAGCTTTATGGTGGCACACAGCAGCTTTATTCATCGAGCATTTTGCTTGATGACGGTGCAAAGAAGCTTGCAAACGGCAGCGGTGATTTAACTGGTGGAATCAAGAAGCTCAAGGACGGAAGCGGTGAGCTTGCAGACGGCGTCAAGAAGCTTAATGACGGTGCAAAGAAGCTTGACGAGGGAATGAATGAGTTTAACGAAAAGGCTATACAGAAGCTTGTCAAAGCTCTTGACGGCGATGTATCGGACGTTCTCGACAGGCTCCAGGCTATGTCAAAGGCAGCAAAGAGATACAACAGCTATTCGGGCATCTCAAAGGAAATGAACGGCGAGGTCAAGTTTGTTTATGTAGTTGACGGTATCTCAAAAAAAGATAAAGAATAAATGACATAAAAATAAAAGCACATTCCATTATCGGAATGTGCTTTTTGTTTGTTTAAGCCTGAGTGTTTGCAATTTTTGCTTCAAACCAGAATGTCGAGCCTTTGCCTTCTTCAGACTGAACGCCGAATGCAAAGTTGTGCTTTTTGAGAATCTCCTTGCAGATTGAAAGCCCAAGTCCCGAGCCGACAACCTCACGCTTATACTTAGCGTCACGGTAGTACCTGTCAAAAATGAGTGGAAGCAGGTCTTTTGAAATGCCTTTTCCGTGGTCGATAACTTCAATTCTTACGACATCAGGCTTGTTCACCTGGCGAATTCTGATAAGCTTGTCGTCACCGCAGTAGTTTACAGCATTGTTTATAAAGTTGTAAAGCACCTGGTCAAGCTTAGCTTCGTCAGCAGAAATAATCCTGTCCTCGTCCTCGATAAACTTGATGTCATAGCCGTCGTTGTCAACAAGAAGCTGATATCGTGTCAGAACGTCATGGATTTTCTCGTGAATTGAAAATTCTGTTATTTCAAGTTCCATGTTACCGCTCTCGAGCTTTGATAGCTCAAGCAGGTTGTTTACAAGGTTTGAAAGCCTGTCGGTTTCATCAATAATAACGTTTATATGCTCTTTTCGCTTTTCAGGATTGTCGCCCGACAAATCTCTTATCATCTCGGCATAGCTTTTTACTATTGTCAGCGGTGTACGCAAATCGTGTGAGATGTTTGCAATAAGGTCTTTTCTAAGCTCGGACACTTTTTGTATCTCGTCCTTTGCGTTGTCAAGCACCATTGACAGCTCCTCAATCTCACGGTAGCCCTTTGTGTTGAAGTCTACCGAATAATCGCCTTCACCGAACTTCTTGGCAGTTTTGGTAATCTCAACAATCGGTCGTGACAAACGTTTTGAGATAAAGAGCGTTACAATAAACGCAAGCTCAAAAAGTATGATAGTGATATAGATAAGCTGTTCACGGATAATGCTTACCGTTGAGTCAATAGGGTCGATTGAGCCTTCGATATAAAGATAAAGCGGCGATTCATAATTCTTGCTTTTTATTGTTGTGCAGAAAAAGATTTCCTGATTCTTGGCGTGTTCATTCTTGTGCGTTCTTGTGATGTATTCTTCATTTTGCTTTTTCAAATCGTTTCTCATCTGGAATGTGAATCTGCCCCAGTTGTTGTCAAGGTCATCATTGAAAACCGAGAAGCTTCCCATGTTGTTTTCAAACATAACCCTGTTGCCGTCACTGTCAGTCACCAGAATACACAAACCGTTGTCAAAAGCAAGCTGTCTTGTAATCTCCTGGATATCATCGCTGTCAAATTCTTCAGATATTGTTTCAGCAGAGTGCCTTATATCCCTTATCTTTGCCGACTGATAGTAGCTTGCAAGGAAGAAATACTGAAACAGCCAGATCAAAACAAGGATAAACACTGTGAAGATTATAAAATACATCCACACATAAGACCGAAGGCTGCGTTTTTCCTTCATCTTGCACACCTTGTCTTTGAGCTTTTTCCAAAATCCTTTTTTATCATTGTATTTTTTCAAACTTATAACCCATTCCTCTCAGAGTAACAATAAGATTTCTGTACTGCTTAAGACTGTTACGAAGCATTTTTATATGAGTGTCAACTGTTCTGTCATCGCCGTAAAAGTCAAAGCCCCAGACTTCCTCAAGAAGCTTTTCTCTTGTAAGTGCAATGCCCATGTTTTTAACCATGTAGAAAAGCAAGTCGTATTCCTTCGGAGTCATTGCAACCTTTTCATTATCAATTGTAACCTCACGGGCAGTGAAGTTTATAACCAGCGTTTTGTAGGTTATAGATTCCTCAGCTTTCTGAGAAGAGGTTGCTCTGTTTATGACTGCATTGATTCTTGCCATAAGTTCCTTTGGAGAAAATGGCTTTACAACATAATCATCAACGCCGATTTCAAAGCCAAACAGCTTGTCATATTCTTCGCCTCTTGCAGAAAGCATGATAACGGGAATATCCTTGATTTTCTTGATTTCCTTGCAGGCTGAATAGCCGTCCAGCTTCGGCATCATAATGTCCATAACAATGATGTCAAAGCTTTCATTCTTAACCTTTTCAACAGCTTCCATTCCGTCCTCAGCTTGAACAACCTCAAAGCCGTTGAACTCAGCGTATTCTTTTATAATTTCCCTGATTCTTTGTTCATCATCAACAACTAATATTTTTGGCATATCATTCATTCCTTTCATAGAAATATTTTGATTCAACTGTATTTTAACATATATTTATGTACATTATGTGAAAACTACAAAATTGATATATGAAAATGTGACAGAAAATGCATATTGCGAGTAAAAATGTCGTTGACTTTTTTGACCTGCAGTGATATGATAAAAGTATGAAAGGTGGAACGATAATGGCATATACAAATAACACAAACTTTGATGCAACAAAGAGATATACATTCGGTGAAGAGATATTCAACTCCATTTCCCACGGTACAGGTGGTCTGCTTGCAATTGCAGGAACGGTAGTGCTTGTAATTCTTGCGGCAATTTATTCAAATGCCTGGGGAGTTGTCAGCTCAGCAATTTACGGAGCAAGCATGATAATTCTCTATACAATGTCAACGCTTTATCATGCGATTACAAACAAAAAGGCAAAGAAGTTTTTCAGGATAATGGACCATAATACTATCTTTTTCCTGATTGCCGGCACATATACGCCTTTTACGCTGGTGTCTTTGCGTGGTGTAGTCGGCTGGGTGCTTTTCGGAATAATCTGGGGTGCAGCGATTATAGGCATTGTGTTTAATTCAATTAATCTTGAGAAGTATAAAAAAGTGTCGGTCGTTTGCTATGTGCTTATGGGCTGGGCTATTGTCTTTGCAGTCAAGCCGATGATTGAAAATGTGCCGCTTATCTCGCTTATATTCCTGCTTATCGGCGGAGTATTCTATACAGCAGGCATTGTATTTTATGCCATCAAAAAGATTAAATACTTCCATTCTATCTGGCATTTGTTTACTATAGCAGGAACCATTTTCCACTATTTCTCGATATTGTTTGTTATAATAAAAGATAAAGCGTAATGCTACAAAAAAACAACCTCCCGTGGTGAGCAGCACCATGGGAGGCTTTTGTGTTTATATAAGCTTGTCAAAGTCAAAGCCTTTTGAAAGAATGCAGTATATCGGTTCATATTCACCGATAATCTTAGGCTTTTTCTTTAGCTTAAAGTCAATGTTTCCGTCAGGAAGATTGTTTTTAAGTGTCAGGCGTACAGTTAAACCGTCGTCTGATTTGATAAAGTCAACCTTGCCGTCAAAACGCTCTGCAAATTTGTTTACAACCGCAAGTCCCAGCATCTCGCCCATTCTGTATCTTGTAAACGGTCTGTAAGGCTTGGTTGCTTCCCTGAGCATTTCAACATCGGCAGCCTGTCCGTTGTCGGACACCTCAAGGATAATATCATCATTCTCCTGATGGAGCTTAATCTCAAGACGTTTCTGCTCTGCGTCGTTATACATCAATCCGTTTGCAAGAAGATTCATAACCGCAAGAGATAATCTGTCCTCGTTTGTGTACATGAAAACCAAAGGCTCAATATCGGTCACAAACTCACAGCCTGCAGCCTCGATACGCTTTTTGCAAAGCGTGACTGTATCTTCAAGGCATTCGGAAATGTTTAAAAGCTCGTTTGGAAATTCATCACTGTAGTATCTTGACAGCTCGTTTGAGTTTGCTGTTGTTGACAGTATTTTCAAAACGCTTGTGTCAATTGTGGCATAAATACTTTTAGCATCAGCATTACCTGTCCTGATCAAGTCAAGCTGTGCAACCAAAGGTGAGCAGGCAAGCCTTATGTTGCCAAGACTGTTTCGCTTGTGACTCAAAAGAAGCGAACGGTCGGTCAGCGTCTGAATTGTGTCAGCATCAAAAAAAGTCAGCATATAGCCTTCAATTTCATTGCTGTCATAAAGTGGCTTCACCTTTACCGCACGGCCGTCAATATAGTGCAAAATCATCTCATGCTCAATAGGCAGCTCAGGTCGCTTTATAAAATCACAAACAAAATCTGTCAGAGCAATACACTCAGGCAGAAGCTCATCGTTTTTCCATATAGTCATAAGATTTTTGTCTGTCACAATAACCTTGTCATCTGACTTTTCATACAACGCTTTAACCGAGTCAAGCAACTTCATTTTTATCCCTCCAATGCAGAGTCGGGTTGATTTAACTATTTTTATTATACTTGTTTTCCAGTCACAAGTCAAGGTCATAAGAGATTTTATCCAAGCATAAACTAATCGGACGACATAATGCTTATTCTTTTTCTTTTGCGCTGAGCATTAGTATTTACGATGATTTCCTTAACGCAGTTTGCAAAAATCGTAAAGAGAATTGAGAAAATAATAGCCTCCATAATTTAAGTCCTCCTTCCAAATGTGAGGTTGATTTTATTATTAGGATAACACGCTTTGTGTCCAAAAGTCTGTACAGAAATGCGGTTTATGCAGATTTGCAAAGATATATACGCTTTATTGCAAAAATTGTTATAAAAAATGTCAATAATGCGGTATTAATGGGCGAAATGTTAGTGTAAAATCATGATTTTTTGCAAGAAACAGAAAAACAACTTGCAAAATAGGGCTAAAAGGTATACAATATATATTAATGTGTCAATTCTATAAATCATGGAGGGTAAAATATGTTGCTTTCACAAATGAGCAAAGATGAGCTTTTGAAATTCAAAAGTGATGTACTAAAAGAATATGATGATTATAAAAGTCAGGGACTAAGTCTTAATATGGCAAGAGGTAAGCCGTCATCGGCACAGCTTGACCTTGCAATGCAGATGCTTGCATCAGTAAATAGCTATGATGTTGATTATAAAGCATCAGACGGAACAGACTGCCGAAACTATGGCGGACTTGACGGTATCATTGATGCTAAGAATATCTTTTCACAAATGCTCGGCGTTGATAACGAGGAGCTTATAGTCTGCGGAAACTCAAGCCTTAATATAATGTATGATACAATTGCAAAGTGCATTATCTTTGGCGTTGACGGTGTGCAGAAGCCTTGGAAAGATTATGAAAAAATCAAATGGCTTTGTCCGGCACCTGGTTATGACAGACATTTTGCAATATGCGAAAGCTTCGGCTTTGAGATGATAACAATTCCTCTTAACGAGGACGGTCCTGACATGGACATGATAGAGAAGCTTGTTTCAGAGGACGATACAATCAAGGGTATCTGGTGTGTGCCGATGTATTCAAATCCGACAGGCATTACATATTCAGATGAAACAGTAAGAAGGTTTGCTAACCTGAAGCCTGCAGCAAAGGACTTCAGAATTTTCTGGGACAATGCTTATTGTATTCACCACCTGACCGATACACCTGATACGTTGCTCAATATTCTTGATGAATGTAAAAAAGCAGGCAATCCTGATATGGTTTATATGTTTGCTTCGACATCAAAGATAACATTTGCAGGTGGCGGAATTGCTGTTATGGCAGCATCAAGAGCAAACGTTGACTATATCAAGTCGCTTATGACAGTGCAGACGATTGGCTTTGATAAGATAAACCAGCTCAGACACGCTAAGTTCTTCGGTGACTATAATGGACTTATGGCACAGATGGAAAAGCACAGAGCGATTTTGCAGCCTAAGTTTGAGATGGTGCTTGACACGCTTGACAAAGAGATTGCACCGCTTGGCATTGGCTCATGGCACAGACCGAGAGGTGGCTATTTCATCAGCTTTGATACGATTGACGGCTGTGCAAAAAGAGTGTGCGAGCTTTGTAAGGATGCAGGGCTTGTGCTGACAGGTGCAGGTGCGACATATCCGTATAAAAAGGATCCGCACGACAGCAACATCAGAATTGCACCGAGCTTTCCGCCAGTTGAAGAGCTTGAGCTTGCAATGAAGATTTTTGTCACAGCAGTAAAGCTTGCCACAGCAGAAAAGCTACTTGAAGAATAATAAAAAGCAGGACAGCTGAAAAGCTGTCCTTTTT
Organism: Ruminococcus sp.; assembly: GCA_017458445.1. GTDB lineage: Bacteria > Bacillota > Clostridia > Oscillospirales > Ruminococcaceae > FB2012. Next base: position 12,827 of record JAFTAX010000147.1, read on the forward strand.
ATTTGCAAACAAAACTCTAAAAGATTGCTATCAGTGTATAGTAAAGTTTAGGTGGAATGTTTCCGAAGGAAACTTCCAATCCTGCGACAGCAGGATTTGTCTACCCTTGCCGAACAAAACGGAACGTTGCCGAAGGCAACTTCCAATTTTGCGAAGCAAAATTTCCCTGCTAAGAGAGGGCTGCCCTTGTTTTAGCAGGCGAGGTTAAACAGCTTTTTTAAAAGCCATCATACTTCCTATTGTATTCTTCCATGTTTTGTGCTAAAATAATATTGATGATTAAACAAAAGCTGAAAGGGCTGAGCGTATGATAAGATTTAAAAACGGCAGAGTTATGACTATGACTAATGATATGTCAATAGAGAATGTTGAAGTCTGGACGGATAAGGATAAAATCTGCTTTGTAGGAAAGCCAACTGCCGAGCAGCTTAAAAATGCAAGCTTTGAGCGTGAGATTGACCTGCAGGGCAACCTGCTTATGCCGTCATTTAAGAATGCACATACACATTCAGCGATGACATTCCTCAGATCCTACGCTGATGATATGTCACTTCAGGACTGGCTTTTCAAGCAGGTCTTTCCAATGGAGGCAAAGCTCACGGCTGACGATATCTATTGGCTGTCAAAGCTTGCGATACTCGAGTATTTAACAAGTGGTGTAACAGCAAATTTTGATATGTATTTCGAGCCTGAAGCTTATGTCAAAGCACATATCGAGAGTGGGTTCCGTACAGTGCTTTGTGGCTCGGTGAGCGGTGATGCTTCCAATGCAGAAAGGCTCGAGCAGGATTATAACCGCTTCAACGGCGTGAATCCGCTTGTGTCATATCGGCTCGGCTTCCATGCAGAGTATACAGCCGATTATGAGCTGATTGGGGCAATAGGCGAGCTTGCAAAAAAGTATAAAGCACCAGTGTCTGTGCATAATTCCGAAACGCAAAAGGAAGTCGCTGAGTGCGTTGATAAGTACAGCAAAACACCAACAGAGCTGTTTGACTCACTCGGTATATATGACTTTGGCGGTGCAGGCTTCCATTGTGTCTATATGAGCGATAACGATATGGATATTTTCAAAAACAGGGGAGTCTATGCAGTATCCTGTCCTGGCTCAAACGCAAAGCTTGCAAGCGGTATCGCACCACTTTGTAAAATGGCTGATAAGGGTATAAATCTTGCACTCGGTACAGACGGCCCTGCAAGCAATAACTGCCTTGATATGTTCAGGGAAATGTTTCTTATGACAGCTCTGCAGAAAATCGCAGAGAAAGATGCCGCAGCGTTCGATGCAAAAAAGGTGCTGTTTGCTGCAACAAAAGGCTCGGCAATGGCAATGGGACTTGACGACTGCCTGTCGATTGAGGAGGGTATGCAGGCTGATCTGATTGTTATTGACCTGAATCAGTCTAACATGCAGCCACTTAATAATATCGGCAAGAATATCGTCTATAGCGGTTCAAAGCAGAATGTTTCTCTTACAATGTGTGCAGGAAAAGTGCTGTATGAAAACGGCGTTTTCCATGTCGGTGAAGAGGCGGACAGAATCTATGCAAAAGCAAACGAGATAATAAGTGAATATTCAAAATAAAAAGGTGAGCATATCAGCTCACCTTTTTTTATGTATTAATATAGATTTCGGCTTTGCACCCATGAAACATAGTTTTGCTCATCAGCTAATTGATAATCATACTCAAGCAACGGCTTGTGATTATTAATAATCATTTCAACAGCTTCAAGCACATCAACCTTGCTCATGCCAGCAACGTCAAGCTTGACCTCATTTGGTAGCAACGGTCTGTTTAAAAACCGCTTGCTGTGCCTTTCAACTGCATTTAAGTCAAACAGTCCGCCTTCGTTTTCGTGGCGGTGAATTATCTGCGACTTGATTTGCTCCAGATCGCTCGACACTAACCGCAGGATAATGAATCTGTAGCCTTTGAAAAGCTGTGGCAATTCTCTTGTGCGATAATCGTCAAAATCCAGCATCACAATGTTTTTCAGGCCTTTAGCGTGGAAAAATTCCGCCTGTAAAAGCATATTGTCCCAGCAAAGCTGTTCTTCATATATTCCGACGTCATCTACATCATAAGGTACGACAAATTCAGGCACCATGTTCTGCTCAAAATATACACCTTCATAACACCTGTATAACCCTTTGGCAAGCGTCGTCTTTCCAACTCCACTCTGACCTGTAATAAAAATAAAATCCAACATTATGCTTTTCCACTTATCCTTCAAGGGCAGTGATTAAATCCACTCTTTTCTGATGTCTTTCAGCGTTTGAATATGGCGTGTCGATAAACACATCAACCAGATCGAGTGCAGTACCAACGCCGACAACTCTTTCGCCGAAGCAAAGGACATTTGCGTTGTTATGTTCTCTTGTGAGCCTTGCGGAGAAATAATCAGAACAGCAAGCAGCTCTGATACCCTTAATCTTATTGGCAGCAATAGACATACCAACGCCTGTTCCGCAGATAAGGATACCAAGTTCACATTCACCGCTTGTCACCTTTTCGCATACTTCTTTTGCCTTGTCGGGATAGTCGCAACGCTCACCGACACCGCAACCAAGATCAATATATTCAATACCTCTTTCTTTAAGATGTTCCAAAACTGCAAGCTTAAGCTCTGGTGCAGCATGGTCGTTACCAATAGCAATTTTCATTATTCTTCCTCCTTATAGCTCACTGTGAGCCTTGTCTTTTTCAGCCTTTGTCGCCTGCAAATATGCAACCTCAAGCTCAGCTGATTCTGTTATATATTCTGGGTTCTGCTCAAGTGCTAAGCATAGCGACGAAGCACGTTGAAGCAACATATTTTTTTCTGCACATATCACATTACCATTATCGCAAAAATACTTATCCTTAGCAGTTGCCGCATAATCTCCGACAAGCATTACCTTGCAGGATTTATCAAGCGATGCAAAAAAATCGTCCTCAGCACAAACCCTGTCATCACTGATGCGACTGACAGTAGTGCCGTCTGATTGGAATTCGCCTGCATAAATTACATTCGGGCGAGCCTTCATAACCGATACTATCCTGCCTGAAAATGCAGAGCAGTTGTAAGCGAGTGCCTCAAGGGTTGATACGCCAGCACATTTAATGTGTGATGAACCAAGACAAATTCCCTTGACAGCAGCTATCCCGATTCGAAGTCCCGTGTATGAACCAGGTCCGTTTGCAACAGCAATAGCGTCAATGTCATCAAAAGTCACACCGCTGTTTTGCATAACTTCATCAACCATCGGCATGATAATCTGCGAGTGAGTAAGATTAGTGTATAGCGTCTTTTCACAAACAAGCTTGTCATCATCAGTTAGGGCAACAGATGCAATTTTCCCTGATGTGTCAATTCCCAATATTCGCAAAACGACCATCTCCATTTATCGTGATTTTCCGTGAATTGTCATCAATTCGTTCAATGTTTATTCTGATAGTGTTGTCAGGGAGTTCCGACTCAATGTTCTCCGACCACTCAATCGCCAGTACGCCACCGTCCTCAAGATAATCATAAAAGCCTGTGGTTTCGAGGTCAGAAGCTGACGTTATGCGGTACATATCAAAGTGATAAAGCCGAGCGTTAGCACCGACATATTCGTTTAAGAGCGAAAAAGTTGGCGAGATAACCTCATCTCCAAGGCCCATGCCAATGGAAATGCCTCTTGTGATAGTCGTCTTTCCGGCACCAAGCCCACCACTGTATGCAATTACATCTCCGCTTTTCAAAAGCCTGCCGATTTTTTCGCCAAGCTTAATAGTATCCTCCGGAGATTTTGTTATAAAAACATATTCCATACCTGACTCCATTTTTCTATCATAAATTTATATAATAGTATATGACTTTATTCATTAAGGAGAAGTCCTTTTGAGCAAGGCTTTTCCTTTAAATTTTCTCTTTAAAACTTCTAACTCTTTTTTTGAGGGCGTGGGTTAACTTGTAGTGACAGAAATAGCTTGTTACTTGATGTTTTTGTATAAGAACATCTCACGTCCTCAAAAAAATCATTAAAAAGTCTTTGGAAAGGGAGTCTGAGGGGAAACCCTTTCTTCAGAAAGGTTTCCTCCTCAGTAAATAGAGCCACACACTGTTGTATAGTTTACGGTTAGAACAATCCTGTTATGTTGCCCTCGTTGTCGCAGTCGATCATAGTAGCTGCTGGCACCTTTGGCAGACCAGGCATAGTCATGATACTGCCTGTATATACCACAACGAACCCTGCACCAGCGGACAGCTTAGCGTCGCTTACAGTAATCTCAAAGTTTTCAGGCTTGCCGAGCTTAGCTGGGTCATCAGAGAGCGAATACTGTGTCTTTGCAACGCAAACAGGAATGTTGCCAAAGCCGAGATCCTCAATTTCCTTAATAGCCTTTTCAGCCTTTGCAGTGTATACAACGCCGTTTGCTCTGTAAATTTCCTTAGCGATGATATCGAGCTTTTCCTTTATTGGCAAAGTTTCATCATATAAAGGCTTGTAGCAGCTTGGCTTGCTGTCGATTGTCGAGCAAACCTTGTCAACAAGGTCAAGACCGCCTTCGCCGCCTTTTGCAAAAATCTCAGCGAGTGAAACCTCAACGCCAAGCTCGTTGCAGGTATCCCTGATAACAGCAATCTCAGCCTCTGTGTCAGTGTGGAATCTGTTTATTGCAACAACAACAGGCACACCAAACTTCTGCATATTTTCAATATGTGTCTTAAGATTTACAATACCCTTTTTGAGTGCGTCAACATTTTCAGCAGTAAGCTCAGTTTTAGGTATACCGCCATTGTATTTTAAAGCACGGATAGTCGCAACAAGTACAACACAGTCAGGCTTAAGTCCTGCAAAACGGCACTTGATGTCAAAGAATTTCTCAGCACCAAGGTCTGAGCCGAAGCCTGCTTCTGTGATACAGTAGTCAGCAAGCTTAAGACCAAGCTTTGTAGCTCTTACGGAATTGCAACCGTGTGCAATGTTTGCAAAAGGTCCGCCGTGCATGATAGCAGGTGTGTTCTCGAGTGTCTGTACAAGGTTTGGCTTGAGTGCGTCCTTGAGCAGTGCAACCATAGCACCGCAAGCACCAATGTCCTTTGCAAAAACAGGCTTGTTATCAAGTGTGTATGCAACGAGAATACGCTCAAGACGAGCTTTCAGGTCTGCAAGGTCTGCTGCAAGACAAAGCACCGCCATGATTTCTGACGCAACAGTAATCTGGAAGCTGTCCTCACGAGGAACACCGTTCACCTTGCCGCCCATGCCGATAACAATGTTTCTGAGGGCACGGTCGTTCATGTCAAGACATCTCTTGATAAGAATTCTTCTCTGGTCAATGTTAAGTGGATTGCCCTGCTGAAGTGAGTTGTCAATCATAGCACAGAGCAGATTGTTAGCAGCAGTAATAGCGTGCATATCGCCAGTGAAGTGAAGATTTATGTCCTCCATAGGAACAACCTGTGCATAGCCACCGCCTGCAGCACCACCCTTGATACCAAAAACAGGGCCTAAAGAAGGCTCACGCAAAGCAAGTATTGCCTTTTTTCCAGCCTTAGCCATAGATTCAGCAAGTCCTACAGAAATTGTTGTCTTGCCTTCACCAGCTGGAGTAGGGTTTATCGCAGTAACCAGAATAAGCTTGCCGTCAGGCTTGCCCTCAAGCTCTGCAAACAGCTTTTCAGAAAGCTTAGCCTTGTAGTGACCGTAAGGCTCAAGATCGTCCTCAGGGATATCAAGCTCTCTTGCGATTTCAGCAATTTTCTTCATTTTTGCCTGCTGAGCGATTTCAATGTCTGTCAACATAATCAAACAATCCTTTCGATAAATAATAATCAAAAATACTACAGGTAATATTATAGCATATTCAAGAATAGATTTCCAGTACTTTTATTAAAATAAATAAAAAAGACAGCCACATGGCTGTCTTTAACTTATATTGATGAATTAGAATGGCAATTATTCTTGACTTTCATCGTCATCATGGTTGTAACCACAATATGGACAAAGGCTGTTTTCAATCATTCTACCACACTTTGTACACATCCATTTGTGTACAGGTGTATTTTTTTCTTCTGGTTTATTTGTTTTTGTTGTTATAGCCTTTGCATACGGAACGGTTGTTTTTTCCATTTCAATTCTTTTGAGTGACTTCTTGGCTTCGTCAGAATTACAAATCAATTCACCAAAGCCATAAATAAGCGTACATATAATAGCATTTATCGGAATCAAAACCAGCAAGATTACACCTATAATTATCAATAATTCACTATCAGAATGTGAATATGTGTTTGAAGATATTACAAACATAATCAATGCTGCAATAGGAAAAATAACAAGAATAATAATCAAGATTATTTTTGCATAATTCTTTATGCTTTCTCCAACGTTGTTTAACATAGCTTATTACCTCTCTTTATTTCGCACCATACTTTTCACGATAAGCGAGCATATTGTCAAGATGCTCCTTGCCGTCAATAACGCCTGACTTGATAGCGTCAATAATATCATTTATATTGATAATGGAATATACCTTTATGCCAAACTCCTTGTAAACTTCCTGAACAGCAGAATCGTCCGTGTTAAGACCTTTTTCCATTCTGTCAACAGTGATAACCATGCCTGTAACATTAACATCAGCAGCAGACTTAAGCTTCGGGAGCGATTCTCTCATAGCCTTGCCCGAGGTCATAACGTCATCAATGATAACGACCTTTTCACCGTCCTCAAGCGTGCGTCCGACAAACATTCCGCCTTCACCGTGGTCCTTTGCTTCCTTTCTGTCAAAGCAGTATGCAACGTCAATTCCAAACTTGTTGTAAAGAGCAGTTGCAGCAGAAACAGCAAGAGGGATACCCTTGTATGCAGGTCCGAAAAGTGTTTCAACATCAATGTTATTGTCCTTGATACATTCAGCGTAAAAGCCACCGAGCTTTGCAAGCTGAGCACCAGTCTTGTAGTTGCCTGCATTGATAAAATAAGGAGCAACTCTGCCGGATTTGAGCGTAAACTCACCAAAGGTCAGCACACCGCTGTCAACCATGAATCTTATAAATTCTTCCTTGTAAGTCATAAAAATATGTTCCTTTCATTTTTTTAGTATTATACCATATTTAGCAAAAGCTTGTCAATTATCTTGACGATAAGTGTAAATCATAGTATAATGGTATAGTTATAAGACCAAAAGGAGCATCGTTATGGCAAGAGTTTTACAGCCTTATCAGGAGATAGAACGTAGCATAATAAAAAAATTCCGCAAGGATATATGGAACAAGTTTGTCATGGGCATCAAAGAATACAAAATGATAAGCGAGAATGATAAAATCGCTGTCTGTATCTCAGGCGGAAAGGATTCAATGTTGCTTGCAAAGTGTATGCAACATCTGCAGAAGTATTCCGAGATGAAGTTTGAGCTTGAGTTTATCGTAATGGACCCGGGCTATAATTCCGAGAACCGCCAGAAAATAATTGATAACGCAAAACTAATGAATATCCCGATAAAGATGTTCGACGCAAGAATATTCAACTATGTAGTAAAGCTTGACAAAAACCCGTGCTATATGTGTGCAAGAATGAGAAGAGGCCATCTTTATGACTTTGCACAGAAGCTCGGATGCAACAAAATCGCACTCGGCCACCACTATGACGATGTAATCGAAACAATCCTCATGGGCATGATTTATGGCGGTCAGGTGCAGACAATGATGCCAAAGCTTCACTCAAAAAATTTCAAAGGCATGGAGCTGATACGACCGCTTTATATGGTAAGAGAGCAGTTTGTAAAAGACTGGGCAAGGTATAATAACCTCGAGTTTTTGCAGTGTGCCTGCCGATTCACCGAAGAGTATGAAAAGCTTGAACATAAAGGCGAGCTTTCAAAGCGACAGGAGATAAAAGAGCTGATATATAAGCTCAGTCAGGGCAATGATTTTGTCGTGACAAACATATTCAAAAGTGTCTATAACGTCCAGCTCAATACTGTTATCGAATATGTCTATAAAGGCAAAAGATATAATTTCCTTGATAAATATGATGACTATGTATGGCAGGAGCCTGACAGTGATGAAGAAGAAACATACGACGAAATGCAGTAGCTTGCATTTCGCCGTTTTCTTTTGCCTTTATGCCTGAGATTGAACATCTCTTATCTCTTGTAAAATCTTATCAGAAATCTCATCAATTCTTGCAAAATCCATAGCACCGATGTAGTATTTTTCAATCTCATCATGAATAATTTTTGCAGTGTCAAGCGTGTCGGCAGTTTCTTTTAAAAGACCTGCACAGGTGTTTTTGTTAAGCTTAAGTCGTGCCTTTTTAAGCGTGATAAGCTTTTTGTCATAAAACCGTGACGCATTAATAATCTTGCCGTCTTTGAGTGGAATGTTTGTCAGCGGACTTGCACTGACTATCGCAACACTCAGCTCAGGGATAAGCAGGTGTTCATAGTTTTCGCAGTTGAAAAGCTGACAAGGACAGCAGACAACATCAAAGCCTCTTGCAAGAGCCTCATTAGACACAGCCTTTAAGATATAATCAGTCGCAGCAAAATAATCGTCCTTTAAATAGTATATCTCATCAAAGCCGTCATACGTCTGCGTGTATGTCATATAGCCGTAACGTGTCAGAGCAGAAAGCTGAAAATACTCAGCTTTTCCGGCACCACCATTCTTTTTTGGCAAAAGCTTCTTTTTAAACCTGTCAAGGAACGACTCCGCCTTTTTATATAGCATACTGTCCGCACCAATGTGGCAGGTGTCAGAGAGTATGTTTGAAAGTGCTGATGTAAAACGCCTTGCTCTGTCAAGTGATGACTTGTTTGCCAAAACAGCCTTGACAATCTGTTCCTTGTTGGCTTTTAGCATCTTGTCGTCCCAGTGGTCGCCTAAGTTTACTATTTTCTGATTAACGCCGGGAATTATCGGGTCAAAAACGTGCGGAGAAGTGCCGTCAACAATCGCAACATTTGACTTTGTTAAAACAACAGCATCAAGCGAGTCAGGATCAGACGAGCAATGAAATGTAACAATCGGCTCATGTTCTTCTGCTTCGCAAGCAACCTTTTTCATTAATGATGACTTTCCTGTGCCGGCACCGCCCTTTAAAATGTATGTGAACATACCTTCACGCTTTATAACATCGCCGAACGATGTCACAAAACCTTTGGCAGTAGCCGAGCCTAAAAAATAAGTATCATGCATAATAATCACTCCTGATAAATCGGGGAAACACCCTTGTTTTATATATTATTATGCACAAAAACCAATAAACGTTAAAAAAATCCGCCTGTACAGTATCGTACAAGCGGATAGTCGTTAAGCCTTAAGCAGTTTTGCTGTCAGCCTTTGAGCTTTTGTCCTTTGCCTTGTCAGCAGCAGATTCAGCCTTTTTAGTTGTCTTTTTCTTGTCGGCTGTTGACTTGTTTTTGTCAGCTTCCTTTGTAACAGCTGCCTTTTTTGTGGTTACCTTTTTGGCATCATCAGCCTTGCTTTCAACCTCAGCCTTGCTCTCAGCAGGTTTCACAGTTTCAGCCTTGCTCTCAACTGCCTTTGCAGTTGTAGCAGTTGTTACAGTAGCCTTGCTGTCATCAGCCTTTGTGTCATCAGTCTTGCTTGAGTCAGCAGTTGATGAAACTTCACTGCTGTCAGCACCAGCCATAGCCGAGCTGTCAGCCTTAAGGAGCTTTGAGTTATCCTCAGTTACAACCCACATAACGTAACCGTCAGTGTTGTTGCCGGAGTATGCATAAGTATATTCAGTGTCGTTTTCCTTGAGCGGAATAGGCAGGTTAGTAGTCTTGCTCTTGTCAGCAGCTACATAGTAAACTGCATAGGTTATCATTTCGTCACTCTCAAAGATAAACGGCTTTTCAAATGTGTATTTCTTTACAAAGTCGAGATATTCTTCTAAGCAAAGGTTCTTCTTAGCCATAATCTCAGCATTTGGCTTGCCAACATATCTGAAGTGATTGAGCTTTTCCTTAACGCCAGTCACGCCAGCCTTCGCCTTTGTGTATCTCTGAACGATACCGTATTTGTAGCAGTTGTCAACAATCCATTTATACTTGCCTTCACCAGTAAACTCAGGATAAGCACCTGTGTCAGCAGAGTAAGTGTTAAGGTCAAAAGCATAACCAGTTTCATGCTCTTTGCTGTCGAGAGTAACAGCAGCATCGTTAGTCTTTTCAGCGTCAGCACCTGCACTGTAGTAGATAGTGTTTACAATAACATTAGAAAGCTTAGTCTTGCTGTAGAAATCACTCATCATAGCGTTGAGTGCCTCAAGCACAGCCTGCGAGCCTTTAACATCAGTACTGCTTGTTGACATAATCTGGTCCTCATTTTTGTTAAAGAGGTAGTTGTAAACTCCGTCAAGATCAGCAGGAACACCGCCTGAATATTTGTTGTTTGCGTCAATGAGTGTCAAAACGCCTTTTTTCATAGCCTCAGCATTCTTGATGCTCACATATTTAAAATTCTTAGTGAGCTTGTTTTGTTCAGCAACACTCGAACTGTCCTTCTGTGCAACAGAAGAGCTTGGCTCTTTCTTTGGTTCTTTATCGCTACAAGCCGATGAAATCGCAAGGATAATCAACAGCAAAATAGCTAAAGCAATAGCAATGTTTTTATATTTAATATGGTGAACGGTTTTAACAGCCATTTTCATCATTCCTTTCTTTTTACTATATCAAATTTATTATAGCACATTTTTTGCCGTCTGTGAACAGCAGTTTGTAATAATTATAACATATTCGTACACTTGCACAAATTAAGCCGTGTACTTTTAAACATTACATACAAACTTATTACATAAATAGTATATCTAAAAGCATGAGAGATTTGAAAGTATGTCATAAGCCGAGTAAACAGCAGTTGCACCGTCACGCAAAAGCCCGATGTTACCCTTGTAGGAATCCGAGAATATGTCATGCGGAGGAATTGCGAAAATCTCCTTGCCTTGTGAAAGACCATGCGAAACCGTGTTGAGCGTGCCACTGCGTTCACCAGCCTGCGTCACAAGTATTCCGTCAGACAAACCTGACACCAGCCTGTTTCTCACCTTGAAAGCATTCTTGCAAGGAATAGCAGACGGGAAGTATTCAGAAATAACCGCACCGCTCTGTGCAATATCGTCCTTGAACATTCTTGTATTCTTTGGATAATCATAATCAATGCCACAGGCTAAAACCGCAACAGTCCTGCCACCAGCAGTCAGAGCCGCACGATGAGCCGCAGAATCAACACCTCTTGCAAATCCACTTATGATAGTCACACCTTTTGAAGCAAGCTCATAAGACAGCTTTCGAGTAACACCGATTGCATAATCATCAGCCTCTCTTGCACCGATAACCGCAACGGACGGAGCTGAGTCGATAAGCGATAAATCACCGTATGAAAACAGCACGTTCGGTGGCGAGTCAATCACTGTGAGCTTTTTCGGGAAAGCCTCGTCCTCAGGAGCATATACCTCAATCCCGTTTTCTCTGCAGGAGTTATAAAGATAATCCACCTGCGAGAAGTTCACATTTTTAAGGCTTTGCAGCTCACTTCCTGAAAGTCTGAGATTATCGCCACCTCTGAATGCATCATAAACAGCCTGTGCCGAGTTATATTTGTCAATAAGCTGGTTTATGCGTCTGCTGTCGGGAGTCAATGCAATCGCCAGCCATAAACGACATCTTAAATAATCATTCATAACGTTTTCGATTCCTTTCAAAAGCATTATACCATAAAGCGACTTAATAATCAACATTTGCCAAAAAAGAGAAGCACCGCCAAAAAATAAAGGTTTTATGTATCTTTTGCACAAAAACGCATATCAAAATTTGTGACATATTTACTGCGTTTTTTTGAAATTATTTTCAAAAAAGCCTTGCAATTCGCATTTTTATCTGATATAATATAGAAAGAATTGAATAGCAATTCAAAAAAATACATAATTATTAATTATTAACGGAGGAGATTGAAATGAAAATCACTAAGGTATTTGCAGGCTTGCTTGCAATGGCAGTTGTTGCAACAACAGCTATCTCTGCATCAGCAGCTTCAACTATTTCAGTAAACAACCCTGACCCACAGGACTGGGGTGCAGCATTCCCTAAGTGGACAGTTGAGGGTGGTTCAGATGAAATGGACGACTACATCGATGCAAAGACATTCACAAAGGGCACAGAAATGACAGTTAAGGTTACTTTCGAGTACACTTCAACTTTCACAGAGGCAGAAGAAGGTAACCGTTATGCTATCCTCAAGCCATGTCACGCAGCACAGGGCTGGAAGTCACTTATGGACGAAGGCTATGTTTCAGGTCTTGTAGAAAAAGGCGACTGGGACTACGCTGAAATTGGCTACACAAAGAAAGACGGCAGCGGTACAGTACCTTATGTATCACAGGGTGATAACATCGTAACAAATGACCCTAACAACACAACAATCGAGTTCACAATTTCAGCAGACGGTGTTGACGCTATGATTGCAGCTGCAACAGCTTCAGACAGCGCTTATGATGGACTTCAGCTCCAGGAATACGGACTCAACGTTAAGTCTATTGAACTTTCACAGGACGGCGTACAGCTTTCTTCACAGTATTCAGGCGGAGAAAGCAAGGGCGATGTATCAACTGATTCAACAGCTGGTAGCGAAGATAACAAGCCAGGTTCAACTACAA
>JAFTAX010000148.1 GCA_017458445.1 Ruminococcus sp.
CAAAGAATCGTATCTTATGCCTGTCTTTAAAAAGCTCGTAGCAATAATGGCACTGCTTAATGTCTTGTTTTATTGTTTGAGCTTGTTCTGGGGATTTAGTTTTAAGACTCTGCTGGGGTTTTTGATTGGCTATATTTATGTCGATCTTTGCTATGCTTATGTCGCTCATACGGTAGAAAAATCAGTTAATTTTGATGTAAAACGTGCAAAGAGAGCAATGCATGTCTGCTTTGCCGTAAGGTACACAGGACTGTTTTTGTTATGCTTTGCAGCGATGCAGTTTAAAGTGTTTAATGTGATAGGGATTATTATTCCACAGTTTTATCCAAGAATAGCGTTTGGAATAATACAATTTATTGATAGAAAATCTGCAAGAAAGGATTAGGCTTTATGGACGGAATAGGACAAGGACCAAAAGTCGTATTTTCAGTATTTGGTCTTGATATAACCGAAACTGTAGTTATCGGCTGGGCAATAATTGTGGCTGTGCTGTTGGTTTGTCTGTTTTTGACAAGAAGCTTAAAGCGAATACCCGAAAAGAAAAGCCAGGTTGTTGCAGAGATATTCGTAGAGTTTGTAAACAACACAGTTGAAACAACAATGGGCAAGCAGTGGAAACATTTTGCTCCATACATTGGCACATTACTTGTCTATGCGGTAATCGGTGCGTTGGTAAGCTTGCTTGGCTTGCGTTCAATGACCGCCGACTTCAATGTAACGCTGACATGGGCGTTGATGACGTTTGTGCTTATAACATTTTATAAAATCAAAACAAACGGCGTGGGTGGATATCTTAAGAGCTTTGGACAGCCAATCCCGATTATGCTACCGCTTAATTTGCTAAGTGAAGTTGCAACACCACTTTCTATGGCGTTCCGTATGTTCGGTAACGTAGCAGGCGGTGCAGTTATCACAGGTCTGCTTTATGGTGGCTTGAGCTTTGTTTCACAAGCACTACATATTTCATTTTGTGTCGGACCGTTCACACTTGACATGGCACAGCTCTTTACACCAGCAGTGCTGTCAGTCTACTTTGACTTGTTCTCAGGCTGCATACAGGCATACATCTTCTCAATGCTGACAATGGTTTATGTAAGCAGTGCAGCAGAAACCGAATAATGTTAATTGGTGCTTATGCACACAAATATATAAGTTTAGTAAATAATTTAAAATGGAGGATTTATTATGGAAAAAGCTATTGTTTTAGGATGTTCAGCAATCGGTGCAGGACTTGCAATGATCGCAGGTATCGGACCTGGTATCGGTGAAGGTTACGCAGTAGGTAAGACAATCGAATCTATCGCAAGACAGCCAGAAGCTAAAGGCGACTGCACAAGAACAATGTTCATTGGTGTAGCTATGGCAGAGTCAACAGGTATCTATGCTTTCGTTGTAGCTTTGATATTGCTGTTTGCAAATCCTTTTATCGGAAAACTTTAATATAAAAGCGTTAAATCCTTTTTAAAAGGACAGGAGGAATAGATAAATGGTATATGCAAAGGTGACAGACTTCTTGTCCATCGACCCTACCACAATCATACTTGTGCTGGCAAATACCCTTATACTGTTTCTGGTACTTAAGCATTTTCTTTTTGACAAGGTAAATAAGGTCATTGACGACAGAAAAGCTGAGGTAGAAGATACCTTTAAGCGTGCAGACGAAGCAGAAGAAAAAGCAAAACAGCTCGAAAGCGAGTATAATGCAAAAATTCTTTCTGCAAAAGATGAGTCTGCAGAAATCGTCAGAAATGCAACCAAAAAAGCACAGTCAAGATCTGATGAAATCATATCTGACGCAAAAGCTGAAGCAAAAGCTATCGTTGCGAATGCAGATGCTGAAATTGAGCGTGAAAAGAAAATTGCAGTTAATCAGATTAAGGACGAGATTGCAGGAATTGCTTTTAGTGCAGCACAGGCAGTAATAGAAAAAGACCTTGATACAGAGGATAACGAAAAGCTGATTGAAAGCTTTATCGACAGTGTAGGTGAGATGTAATGGCAGAAACATTGGAAAAAGTATATGCGTCTGCGATTTTTGAACTTTGTATTGAGAACAATTCACTAAATGAAATCTTTGAAGAAATGACACAGGTAAACAGTATCTTTGCAGATAACGAAGACTATCTTAAGCTGTTGTCATCACCTCTTATCTCGGAGGACAATAAGCATAAAGCACTCAGCGATGTGTTTGGCGAAAAGATAAGCGATATGCTGTTTGACTATCTGTGTGTCTTGACAGATAAGAGAAGAATAGGCTATTTTTCAGGGATTTATAATGAGTTCAAGAGTATGTACAACAAGGAAAAGAATCTCCTTGAGGTCAATGTCGTGACAGCACATCCAATGAGTGACAAGATAAAAGAAAAATTGGTTGCAAAGCTTGAGCAGGTTTCAGGCAAGACAGTACTTCTTGAAGAAAAAGTGGATAAATCGTTGCTTGGAGGAATTATCCTCAGATATGAGAACAATGAGATTGATTCAAGCGTTAAAGGCAAGCTGGATAAACTGAAAAAACAGATTGACTCCACGATTGCATAGACAGTAAAATTTATGAAAGGCATGGTCTTTTGTTATGAAATTACGTCCTGATGAAATAACAGGTATTATAAAACAACAGATTAAGGATTATCGTTCAAAGCTCGAGCTTTCCGATGTTGGTACAGTAGTAACCGTAGGTGACGGTATTTCCCGTATACACGGACTTGAAAGCTGTATGTCAGGTGAGCTTTTAGAGTTTGAGAACGGTACACTTGGAATGGCACTCAACTTGGAACAGGACTTTGTCGGTGCCGTGTTGCTTGGTAGCGATGACGGAATTAAAGAAGGCGGACAGGTTAAGCGTACAGAAAGAATCGTGTCTGTTCCTGTCGGCGATGAGCTTCTTGGCAGAGTAGTAAACGCACTTGGTCAGCCAATTGACGGAAAGGGTGCAGTTCTTGCAAAGGATAGCCGTCCGATTGAAAGTCCGGCATTCGGTATTATCACAAGACAGTCGGTAAACAGACCACTCCAGACAGGTATCAAGGCTATTGACTCAATGATACCAATCGGTCGTGGCCAGCGTGAGCTTATTATCGGCGACAGACAAACAGGTAAAACTGCAATTGCCCTTGATACAATTATCAACCAGAAGGGCAAAGATGTAATCTGTATCTATTGTGCTATAGGACAGAAAAGATCTACAGTTGCAAATGTAGTTGAAATTCTTTCAAAAGCAGGAGCAATGGATTATTCTATCGTTGTTTCAGCTACAGCATCAGAAATGGCACCGCTTCAGTATATTGCACCATATTCAGCAGTTGCAATGGCAGAGCATTTCATGCTTCAGGGCAAAGACGTTCTTTGCGTATATGACGACCTTTCAAAGCACGCAGTAGCATACAGAACAATGTCACTCCTGCTTAAAAGACCTACAGGACGTGAGGCTTACCCAGGCGATGTATTCTATCTCCATTCAAGACTTCTGGAGAGAGCCTGCAACTTGAATAAAGATTATGGCGGAGGCTCAATCACAGCATTGCCTATTATCGAAACACAGGCAGGCGATGTTTCAGCATATATCCCGACAAACGTTATTTCTATCACTGACGGACAGATCTTCCTCGAGTCAGAATTGTTCTTCTCAGGTGTCAGACCAGCCGTAAACCCTGGTATCTCAGTATCCCGTGTTGGTGGTTCTGCACAGATTAAGGCTATGAAGAAGGTTTCGGGTTCACTTAAGCTTCTCTATTCACAGTATAGAGAATTGCAGTCATTCTCACAGTTCGGTTCAGACCTTGATAAGGATACAAAGGAAAGACTTGCACAGGGTGAGCGAATCGTTGAGGTTTTAAAGCAGGGCAGAAATTCACCGTTGCCAGTTGAGCATCAGGTAATAATCATTTATGCCGTTGTTAATAACTATCTCAAAAAAATAGCTGTTGAGGATATAGCTGAGTTTGAAAAGGATTTGTTTGACTATATCGAGTCAGCACATCCTGACATTACAAAAGCTATCAGCGAAACAAAGGACCTTACAAAAGAAACAGAAGAAAGCTTAAAGACTGCACTTGAGCTTTATGTTGATAAGTTTTTGCAGTCAAAATAAGCTTACATAAATAAGTGTTAAGAAAGGAATGAGTTTAATGGCTACTGCTAATATGAAGGACGTAAAACGCCGTATCAAGAGCGTTGAAAGCACCATGCAGATAACAAAAGCTATGGAGCTTGTAGCGTCGTCAAAAATGCGTAGAGCAAAAGAGCGTGCCCAGGCAGCTCAGCCTTTTTTCAGAGCACTTTATGATACAATGAGCGATATATCAATGGACAGTGCTTTCAAGTCAACCTTTACCCGTGCGTCCGAGTCAAGCTCATATCTCTTGCTGGTGGTTGCTGGCGACAGAGGTCTGGCAGGCGGCTTTAATTCAAATGTGCTGAAGCTTGCAGCCGAGAGAGCAGACGAACTTATGGGGCAGGGTGCCGATGTAAGAATAGTTCCTGTCGGCAGAAAAGCAGTTGAGTTTTTTGAAAAGCGTTCATATAGTATCGCTGAAAAATATCAGGGTATCGCCGAGAGTATCGATACTTATGAAGCGTCAGATATTGCCGACAGCGTAATTGACGGCTTTGTAAACGGCGATTATGGCAAGGTTGAGCTTATATATACAACCTTTGTATCAGCACTTACTCAAACACCAGTCGATGTACAGGTCTTGCCTGTCGAGCATCTCGATAAAGGCACATCTGATGCAGCAAGAGCCCTGACGGTGTATGACCCGTCACCTGAAGCAGTGTTTGACGGAATGATACCGCAGTATATGAGCGGACTGATATATTCAGCAATAGTTGATTCGTTTGCTTCAGAACAGGCGGCAAGACGTACCGCAATGGAGTCTGCAAGCGATAACGCAGGAGAAATGATAAATCAGCTGTCGCTGCTTTATAACCGTGCAAGACAGGCGGTTATTACTCAGGAGCTTACTGAGATTAGCTCAGCGTCCCTGAGAGATGAATAAGTATTTTTAGCCAGAAGGCTTAAAGATAATAATTAATTTCACGAAAGAAATTGGTGATTAGTATGGAAAATGTGAATAAAGGAAAGGTCGTACAGATTGTCGGAGCAGTCGTTGACGTGCGTTTTTCAAAGGACAATCTGCCAGAGCTTTTAAATGCATTGGAAATTGAATTGAATGGCAAAAAGCTGGTACTCGAAGTTGCACA
>JAFTAX010000149.1 GCA_017458445.1 Ruminococcus sp.
AGCTTTGTTGCAGCGTCCTGTCCTGCGATGTTGCCTACAAACAAAATCTGTGCGGCACTGCTTATAAGCAGCATGAGTATCAACCCTTGTACGATTTTTGCAATTACGGTATGCTGTGCCTTGTCGGTCGCAATCATTATCGCAACATAGATAATAATTGGTGCAACCAAGAATACCGATACACCGAACAAGCCACGATTTAATTCATACAGCTTTGTCCACAGCCCGTCGCCATGCACAAATGTGATAAACAGCTCAAGGATACCAATACAGAAAATTATCACAGACCAGAAACGTCTGCTTTCCTGAGCCTTGACATCATTTGACGGTGCTGACTTTGCTCTCGTGCTTTTCGAGGCAGTGCTGTTCTTTTTTGCCTTTGTGGCAGGCTTCTGGCTTGGTTTTTTTGCCTTTGCAGCCGTCTTTTTAGAGGATGTTTTTTTAGCCGCCATTTCAAACTTCCCTTTCTTTTAAATACTTCACTTATGGAAAACGGGAGTCCTGCATGGACTCCCCTCGTTTTTTTATGTATTAGCCTATTGTAATTGGATGTCCCATTATTGCTTCGATAATTGAGATGAGTATAACGAGTACACCAAGTCCACAGGTGTAATATGCAAAAACTCTGAATCTGTCGGATTTTACAAGCCACTCAACAAGCTTGATCGCACACAGTCCTACTACTGCTGCAACGATAAAGCCCAAAAAGCACTTTCCAAAACCTACTGATGCCTGATGTGCCTTTACTGCGTCCTTGACTTCGATAAGGCAACCACCGAGAATTGCAGGTATGCCCAAGATGAATGAATACTGCACTGCAGTTGAGCGTGAAAAGCCTGTAAACAGTCCTGATGTGATAGTTGAGCCTGAACGTGACACTCCCGGAAGCAATGCTACGCCCTGGAAAAAGCCTACCGTTACAGCGTCCTTTGTTGTGATGTCCTTTGGCTTCTTATTTCTCTTAACACACTTATCAGACATATAAAGCAGTGCTGCTGTGTAAAGGAAGCAAAGGCCTTCTGCAAAGATACTTGAATCCTCAGCGATTCCCTCAAACCAGCCCTTGAAGATGTAAAACGGAATCAGGCAGGCGGTTGAGATGACAATCATGATTATCATTCGTCTTTCGCCGTTCATCTGGCTCCACTTGAATTTGCCTGTGAAAATGTCTTTAATCATCAGCACGAACTCTTTTATAAGAGCAACTATTATATTCCAGAATGCAAAAAACACTGCAACTAATGTGCCGAGATGAAGCACTGCTGAAAACATCAATGCTCCTTCACCGCTGTTGCCTGTAAAATGCTGATACAGCGACAAATGTCCTGAGCTTGACACTGGTAAAAACTCTGTCAGCCCCTGAATTATCGCTTGAAAAATTGCACTAAAAACGCTCATCTTGTTCCTCCGTAAAATAATGTTGTCAAATTATATGCAAAAACTTATATGGATCAGTACAAATTGTATTATCGCTCTCAATATCAGAACGCTTATTGTCACATACTTTAGGATATATCTCGTCCGTTCGCATGACTTCATAAATATCAATTATTGTATAGAGCATAGTCTACCTCTCGCTATCAGCATTTTCAATCATTTCATAAAGGCACTCAACTGCGTCAGAGAGTCCGCCAAGCTTGTCAATCAGTCCGCACTCCACTGCCTGCTCGCCGTCAAGAACGCTTCCGACATCTGTCATAAGCTCGCCCGTTGACATCATAAACTCACGGAAACGCTCGGATGTAATGCCCGAATTTGACGTTACAAATCGAATTATTCGCTCCTGCATTTTATCAAAATAGGAAAGCGTCTGCGGTATTCCAAGCACCAGCCCGTTCATTCTTACAGGGTGTATCGTCATTGTTGCAGACGGTACAATAAACGAGCGTTTTGCACAGACCGCAAGCGGTACGCCGATCGAATGACCACCGCCGACCACAAGCGACACTGTAGGCGTTTTCATGCTGGCAATAAGCTCTGCTATTGCAAGCCCTGCTTCAACATCGCCGCCGACGGTATTGAGTATTATAACCAGCCCTTCGATTGACAAGTCCTGCTCGATTGCAACAAGTGCAGGTATTATATGCTCATATTTTGTTGTTTTGTTCTGTGGTGGAAGAATATAGTGACCCTCGACCTGCCCGATAATATTAAGGCAATGTATGAGGTGTTTTGCATTCGGTATTGCAATCTGGCCATATTCTTTTATGCTGTCCGTTTTATTGGACTCATCACATTCTTCGTCGCTACAATCTTCACGAATTTCATCAGGGTTTTCAGCCGTCATAAAGTCATCCTCCACAAGCTTTTTAGCTTATTGTTTCCGACTTATTTCGAGTTATGCAGCGATTCCTCCATACATATTCAATGATACCACACTTATATAAAAAAGTCAAGCAAGCAAAGCAGCAAACGACAGATTTTGCAACGCTCCGACAGCATCTTGCAAAATGTTTATAAAATGTTTACAATTAGCGTTCTGCTTGCCTGCTCTGATAGTCAATTTATCGGTAGCGATTTGTTGAAGTTAGTCTATTTTTGTTTAAAAAATCGAAAGTTGTTTTGGTGCTTGATATTTTCTTGACAAACTGTGCTTAAAGGAGTACAATATATAATGTATTTTTATTGAGAAAGGATTGTTATTTTATGGGATTGACTTTAACTGAGAAAATTCTCAAAAATCACGTTGTTGACGGAGAATTT
Organism: Ruminococcus sp.; assembly: GCA_017458445.1. Classification (GTDB taxonomy): domain Bacteria; phylum Bacillota; class Clostridia; order Oscillospirales; family Ruminococcaceae; genus FB2012. The sequence continues at coordinate 2,704 of JAFTAX010000149.1, forward strand.
GTAAAAGGTAATGAAATCGGTATCAGAATAGATCAGACTTTGACTCAGGACGCTACCGGAACAATGGCATATCTTGAATTTGAGGCTATGGGTGTTCCGAGAGTTAAGACAGAGCGTTCTGTTGCTTATATTGACCACAACACACTACAGTCAGGTTTTGAAAACGCTGACGATCATCGCTTTATAGGCTCTGTTGCTAAAAAGCACGGCATTTATTTTTCACGTCCGGGTAACGGTATTTGTCATCAGGTGCATCTTGAGAGATTTGGTGTTCCTGGAAAGACACTTATCGGTTCTGACAGCCACACTCCTACAGGTGGCGGTATCGGTATGATTGCTATCGGTGCAGGCGGACTTGACGTTGCTGTTGCTATGGGTGGCGGAGCTTATTATATTACATACCCTAAAATCGTTAAGGTAAACCTCACAGGAAAACTCTCCCCTTGGGTTGCTGCTAAGGACGTTATTCTTGAAGTGCTGAAAAGACTGTCTGTCAAGGGTGGTGTCGGCAAGGTTATTGAATACTGCGGTGAAGGCGTTAAGACACTTTCTGTACCTGAGCGTGCTACTATCACAAACATGGGTGCAGAGCTTGGTGCAACAACATCTATCTTCCCGTCTGACGAGATTACACTTGAATTTTTGAAGGCTCAGGACAGAGCTGAAGTATGGACAGAGCTTAAAGCTGATGATGACGCTGTTTATGATGAAGAGCTTGACATCAATCTTTCAGAGCTTGTGCCAATGGCAGCTTGTCCGCACTCACCTGACAACATCAAGACTTGTGAAGAAATCGGTCCTATGAAAATCGATCAGGTTTGTATCGGTTCATGCACAAACTCATCATTTGTTGACATGATGAAGGTTGCACACATTCTCAAGGGCAAGACTATTCACCCTGATGTATCTCTTGCTATTGCTCCTGGTTCAAAGCAGGTTCTTAACATGATTGCACAAAATGGTGCTTTGTCTGACATGATTGACGCTGGTGCAAGAATACTTGAATCAGCTTGCGGACCATGTATCGGCATGGGACAGTCACCTAACTCAAAGGGTATTTCGCTTAGAACATTCAACAGAAACTTTGAAGGACGTTCAGGAACAAAGGACGGACAGATTTATCTTGTTTCCCCTGAGCTTGCGGCAGTATCTGCACTGACAGGTGTACTGACTGACCCGAGAACGCTTGGTGAGATGCCTGATTTCAAGCTTCCTGAGCATTTTGTAATTAACGACAACATGGTAACACCTCCTGCACCTGAGGCTGAAATGGATAGCGTTGAGGTACTGAGAGGTCCTAACATAAAGCCATTCCCTGAAACTTCACCGCTTGATGAGAGCATTGAGTGCAAGGTTTCTCTCAAGGTTGGCGACAACATCACAACAGACCACATTATGCCTGCTGGTGCAAAGATTTTGCCTTTGCGTTCAAACATTCCTGCAATCTCACAGCACTGCTTTACTGTATGTGATGAGGAATTCCCAAGACGTGCTAAAAACATGGGCAAGTCGATTATTGTTGGCGGTTCAAACTACGGACAGGGATCATCTCGTGAACACGCTGCACTTGCACCGCTTTATCTTGGAATCAAGGCTGTACTTGTAAAGAGCTTTGCAAGAATTCACAGAGCTAATCTTATAAATGCAGGTATACTTCCGCTCACATTTGTGAACGAGGCTGATTATGACAAGATTTCACGGGGCGATGAGATTGTACTTGCAAACGTTCGAGCTGACATTGAGGCTGACAAGACAGAGCTTACGGTACTCAACAAGACTACAGGCGTTGAGATACCTGTACTTTGCGAGCTTACAGGCAGAACTAAGGATATTGTACTCGCAGGCGGATTGCTGGATTATACACGTGAGTCACTGAATAAATAAGGAGGTAATCAGTATGGCAAAAATACAGATGAAAACACCACTCGTTGAGATGGACGGAGATGAGATGACCAGAATTATCTGGCAGGAAATTAAAGATATTCTTCTCACTCCTTATATCGACCTCAAGACAGAATATTATGATCTCGGTCTTGTACACAGAAATGAAACAAATGACCAGGTTACTATCGATTCTGCCAATGCTACTAAGAAATACGGCGTTGCTGTAAAGTGTGCGACTATTACTCCTAACGCTGCAAGAATGCCTGAGTATAACCTCAAAGAGATGTGGAAATCTCCTAACGGTACTATCAGAGCAATCCTCGACGGTACTGTTTTCAGAACACCTATTCTCGTTAAGGGTATCACTCCATATATCCCGACATGGACTAAGCCTATTACTATTGCACGTCATGCTTATGGCGATGTTTACAAAAACGTTGAGATGAAATGTCCTGAAGGCTCAAAGGCTGAGCTTGTGCTTACTGACAAGGACGGCAATGTTTCTAAGGAAACTATCCACGAATTCAACGGCACTGACGGCATTATCCAGGGACTTCACAACCGCTGTGACTCAATCGGTTCATTCGCAAGAGCTTGCTTTAATTTTGCTCTTGACACAAAGCAGGACGTATGGTTTGCTACAAAAGACACTATTTCAAAGAAGTATGACCACACATTCAAGGACATCTTCCAGGAAATCTTTGATGCTGAATATGCTGACAAGTTCAAGGAAGCTGGAATTGAATATTTCTATACACTGATTGATGACGCTGTTGCAAGAGTTGTTCGCTCAAACGGCGGATATATCTGGGCTTGCAAAAACTATGACGGTGACGTTATGTCCGACATGGTTGCTACTGCTTACGGCTCACTCGCTATGATGACATCAGTGCTTGTATCACCTGAGGGAATCTATGAATATGAGGCTGCTCATGGCACTGTTCAAAGACATTACTACAAGCACCTCAAGGGTGAAGAAACTTCAACTAACTCTGTTGCTACTCTCTTTGCATGGACAGGAGCTCTTCGCAAGAGAGGCGAGCTTGATAACACACCTGAGCTTTGTGACTTTGCAGACAAGCTTGAAAAGGCTACTATTCAGACTATTGAAGACGGTGTTATGACAGGAGATTTGTACCTTCTCTCTACTCTTGAAAACAAGCAGAAGGTAAACACGGAAGACTTCCTCAAAGCTGTTGATGAACGTCTTAAGGCACTTTTGGCATAAACTTTATTTAAAGAAAGGTCCATTGATATGGCAAAAAACGGTTCAATTTCAACGTCGGTAATAAAAAGACTCCCACGCTATTACAGGTTTTTGGGTGAGCTTAAAAAACAAGGCGTAGAACGAATATCTTCCCGTGAGCTGTCACAGCTTATGAAGCTCACTGCCTCGCAAATCAGGCAGGATCTCAACTGCTTCGGTGGCTTCGGACAACAGGGATATGGCTATCATGTTGATAGTTTGCACTTTGAAATTGGCAAGATTCTCGGTGTTGACAAGAATTTTAAGACTATACTTATTGGTGCAGGAAATCTCGGCAGGGCTATTGCAACGCACATTAATTTTGAAACAAGAGGTTGCAAGCTTATTGGTATTTTTGACATAAACCCTGAGCTGACTGGCGTTGAGGTTGCAGGGCTTAAGGTTTTACATACTGACGAGCTTGAGGCTTTCTGCAAGGAGAATTCGCCTTTTGTGGCTGTGCTTTGTACACCGAAAGCCAACACGCAGAAGATTGCTGATGACCTTGTGAGAATGGGCATCAAGGCGTTCTGGAACTACTCGCACTATGACCTCAGCATTGATTATGACAACATTGTTGTGGAGAATGTTCACTTGGGTGACAGCCTTTTATGCTTAACTTACGGTGCAAATAACATTGATAATAAAGAATAAATTAAACCAAGACACACACAATGTGTGTCTTTTTTTGCCTAAAATGCGTATTTTTTTCTTTGTTTAACAAAAATTTGTCGCAACTTTTGTTAATAATCACGAATACTTTTTTGGCTATAGGGGTTGTAATTTCTGTTGAAATGGTATATAATTAGCTTATGCAATTATCTTTTTTTGGCTATTTAGTACATTTAGCCTTGCAAAATACCTAACAGATTGGAGAGAACTGTCTTGAAAAAATACGACAGCACAAGAATTAAAAATATAGCTATTGCAGGTCACGCTGGCTCAGGTAAGACTTCACTTACTGAAGCTTTGCTCTTTAAGAGTGGTACAACCGACAGACTTGGTAAGATCGCTGACGGCAACACCGTTTCTGACTTTTCTGCTGAAGAGATAAAGAGAAAGTCATCAATTTACACTGCACTTGCTTCGCTTGAAAAGGACGATTTCAAAATCAATCTTCTTGATACTCCTGGTCTTTTTGACTATGAAAGCGGAATGGTTGAAGGAATTGTGGCAAGCAACTGCGTTATGATTACTGTATCAGGCAAGTCGGGCGTTAAGGTTGGTACTCACAAGGCTTATGACTATGCTGCTGATATGGGCAAACCAAGAATGTTTGTTGTCACAAAGCTTGATGATGAAAACGCAAACTTCTACAACGTTCTTACTGAGCTTAAATCAGAATTCGGACCTACTGTTTGTCCTGTAGTTGTTCCTGTAATTGCTGACAGAAAGATTGTTTCATATGTTAATCTCATTGAGATGAAGGCTTATAAATATGACGACAACGGCAACGCTGTTGAAACAGATATGCCTACTGCTGAGGTATCAGAAAAGATGGACTATCGTATCGACGGTCTTATCGAGGCTGTATCTGAAGCTGTTGCTGAAACTGATGAAGAGCTGTTTGAAAAGTTCTTCTCTGGTGAGGCATTCACTCAGAAAGAGCTTATTGACGGAATTCACAAAGGTATGAACGAGGGTGTTATCACACCTGTAACCTGTGTTTCATCTACTACTCTTGCAGGCGTTGACATGCTCTTAAAGGAAATTTCACTGCTTCTCCCTGCACCATCAGACAATGAAACTGTTATGGCTGAGGACGCAAACGGTGACGCTGTTGAGGTTAAATGTGATTCTAATGAACCTATGTCTGCATTCGTATTCAAGACCATTGCCGACCCTTCTGTTGGCAGACTCAGTATCTTCAAGGTTTGCTCAGGTATCATGAAAAAAGATACTAT
>JAFTAX010000150.1 GCA_017458445.1 Ruminococcus sp.
AATCATCGACAAAAAGGTAATATCATAATTTTCAAATATATCAAATACTTTTAGTATCAAGTGAATTACAAAGCATTAATAAGGAGGTTTTATTATGAAAGCAAAAACAATAAGTATTTTAACCGCAATTATAATGGTTATAAGTATGGTAACTATTTTGCCTGTGATGACGGTAAGTGCGGAAACTTATGGGGATTATGAGTATACTGTGATTGAAGACGGGACTGTTGAGATTACAAAATACAATGGTTCTGCAACTACATTGGACATACCATCTGAAATTGACGGAAAAGCAGTAACTCAAATCGGAAAATATTCTTTTGCGAGCAATAATACCGTTAAGAACATTTCTTTTCCTGATAGTTTAGAAAACATACTTGAGTATGCGTTTGAAACTTGTCCATTAAAACAAATTGATTTCGGAAACGGCTTAGAATATATTAGTGTCTATGCTTTTTCAGGTTGTAAACTGATTGAGAGCCTAACTTTTCCTGAAAGCTTAGAAGTAATTGGCTGGAGTGCATTTGAGGATTGTTACGGTCTTAAGAGCGTAACTTTTGGAAACAAGTTGAAAAATATCGGATGGTATGCTTTTGCAAAATGTACTGGACTTACTACTGTTACTTTTCCTGACAGTGTAACTGTTATCGGTGACGGAGCTTTTGCATCATGCAGTAATCTTTCAAGCATATACGTTAGTGAAAATCTGATAAGCATTAACGAATGGGCATTTTCAAGCTGTCATAAGCTTAAAGACATATACTATACTGGAACAAAGGCACAATGGAACAGCATAAGTGTAGGTAGATCAAATCAACCTATCTCAAATGCAGCAGTGCATTATAATTATGACCCGAATCATGTGCATAATTTTATAGGCGAGATTACAACGCCAGCAACCTGCACAAATGACGGAATCATGACATATACTTGCACTTGCGAAGAAAGCTATACTGAAACAATTCCTAAAACCGGACATAATTATCAAGTAACAGTAGTCCCTGCAACATATGACCATGCTGGCTATACACAGCATGCTTGCTCAAACTGTGGTGACTGCTATAAGGACAACGATAAGGAAATGCTTGTTGTTCCGACAGTAACGGATTTCAAAGTTGTGGCAACATCAGCACAGGCTGTTAAGCTTACATGTAAGAAAGTTGCTGGTGCAACAGGGTATGTGTTCTACAGAGAAGTTTCTGGCAAATGGACAAGAGTTGGCGTTACAAAGACTAACTCATACTATGAAGGAAAACTCAAATCCGGAACAACCTACAGATACGCAGTAAAAGCATACAGAACTGAAAACGGTAAGAATTACTATAGTGCAAAGTTCCCAAGCCTCTGGACGTCTACAAATCCTGCAAAGGTTAACTTTACTCTTAAATCAGGCTCACAAAAAGTTGCAATCAAGTGGACTAAGGTAAGAGGTGCTTCGGGATACATAGTATACATGAAGACATCTGCAAACGGTAAATGGTTAAAAATCAAGACAACTAACGATACAAGCCTTATAAAATCTGAGCTTATAAAGGGTAAAACATACTGGTTTACTGTAAAAGCTTATCGTACTGGTGGAGGAAAAACTTACAACGGAGCATTTACAGCTAAGAGTATAAAAGTAAACTAAAACATAACAAAAAAACTCCCGTTCTCATAAAGAGTTCGGGAGATTTTTATGCCTTATTTATCAAGAATTATCATATTCCATGATTTTGCAGGTAGAACAGTTTTATCAGAAACCTCTGCTTCATAAGGAACAACAGCATTAGGTTCTTCAAGAGTATTACACATCTTGACATCATCACCTGTAAGAATAGTATGCCTAACGACCTTGTAGCCCTCAAAGCCGTCAATATCGAGTTCAAGCTCACATTCAGTGTCAAGTGATCTGTTAACTGCGAATACAGTCAGTTCGTTGTTTTCATTTTCAACAGCAATAGATTCAATATAAGGAACATTCTTTCTGTCACCAACATCATAAGTATCACAGTTGCACTGAACAGAAAGAGCATTGCCTCTGCCGTGACGTGAGCAGTGAAGGAAAGGATAGAAAATAGTCTGAGCCCAAGCTGGACCACCAGTTTTTGTCATAATAGGAGCAATAACGTTAACGAGCTGAGCAAGGCAAGCGATTTTAACTCTGTCGCTGTTTCTTAGCAGAGTTATGAGGAGACAGCCAACGACCAAAGCGTCTTCAAGGTTATAAATATCTTCAAGAAGTGGAGGAGCGATCTGCCATTTTTCCATCTTTGAGTCCTGCTCATTGCTGTGGAACCAAACATTCCATTCGTCAAATGAGAAATTAATTGTCTTGTCAGAGCCTTTTTCAGCCTTGATCTCATCACACATCTCGGAAGATTTTTTGATAAAATTATCCATATCAATAGACTGTGCAAGGAAATCAGGAGTATTATCAGCCTTGTTTCCATAATAGCTATGAAGTGAGATATAATCAATGTGTTCGTAAGCTTCACGAAGCACAGTACGTTCCCATTCACCCCATGTAGGCATATGCATACCCGAGCTTCCACAAGCAACCAGTTCAATAGACGGATCAACCCATTTCATTATCTTAGCAGTTTCGCAAGCTGTGCGAGCATATTCCTGAGGAGTCTTAGAACATATCTGCCAATTACCGTCCATTTCATTTCCAAGGCACCAAACTTTGATGCCGAAAGGTTTGTCAAAGCCATTTTTACGACGCATATTAGCATAGTAAGTGTCTGTGTCGCTGTTACAGTATTCTACAAGATTGCGTGCATCATCAGGTCCTCTTGTTCCAAGATTGACAGCCATCATGACCTCACTGTTCACACGCTTAGCCCATTCCTGAAACTCATCGATACCGACCTCATTTGTTTCAATAGAACCCCAAGCAAGTTCCAGTTTTCTTGGACGCTTCGATCTGTCACCTGTACCATCCTCCCAGTTATATCCTGAAACAAAGTTACCGCCGGGATAACGAACGATAGGCACATTAAGATCTTTGACCATATCCATTACATCTTTTCTGAATCCCATATCATCAGCAGTAGAGTGTCCTGGTTCATAAATACCACCATAAACAGCTCTGCCAAGCTGTTCAATAAAAGAGCCGAAAATACGATCATCAATTTTACTGATAACACTGTTTTTGTTAATACTGATTTTTGCTTTCATGTCAATCACTCCTTCATAATTGCTTCCAATCTGTAAATAGGGAAGCCCTGATCCGAAAAACGCTTTTCGTATTCGGTCATAATGTTGCCTTTGAATTCACTGCTGTGTAGATCGAGGGATACATTTTTTACATAGAAATCAGATGCAGAAAACTCCTCGATTGAAAACTCAAAAAAGTGCATATTATCTGTTTTCTGATGGATCTCAGCATCTTTTTTCATGATCTTCTTGTAGATCTCAAGAAAATTTCTGTGAGTAAGCCTGTGTGAAGCGTAGGACTTTTTAGGATATGGACAGCTAAAGTTTAGATAGATCCTGTCTACCGAACTTGCAGGAATATAGCAGTCAAGATATTCAGCACCACCTCTTAAAAAGATGAGGTTAGGGATATTCTCCTCAATAGCTTTTTCCGCAGCCTCAACGACAACATTACTGCTTTTTTCTACTGCAAGGAAGTTGATACCAGGATTTTTCTTGGCAATTTCTCGTGCAAACAAGCCTTTTCCACAGCCAATTTCCAGCTCAACGGGATTATCATTACCAAAAATCGTTTTGTAATCAAGGAGATGATCAGTATCCTTAACCTGATAATTTCTGTCCTCACGATCCATATAGATGATCCTGTTTCCACAGCTTTCTAATCTCTGTTCCAGATTCTTCTTTCTTCTCATTCTCATAATAACTACCCCTTATGTATCTGGCAATTTGATTTCAGTTCCGCCAACAGATCGGATATCAGGCACGATGCAGGCACCTGTACCAAAGACAGATTCCATTCTTTTTGTGAAGTCTGAAAGCTTGTCTGCAGGAACGAATGCTTGAATAGTCCCGGCAAATCCACCGCCGTGTACTCTGCAAGCACCTGAGTTTACGAGAACTTCTTTAGCAAGATACAAAGCTGTTGACAAACCTTGTTGAGAAGGTGAAGAGGGAGAGAAAATGTTCTGAAGATATTTGTATGATGAATCCCCGGATTCATTTACCAAATCCAAAAATCCCTGAAAATCATTGTCCTTCAAAGCTTTACATTCTTTATCCACTCTTATATTGCAGTCCATATAGTGCAAAGCTCTGAGAACAGCCCTGTCTCCAAATTTTTTACGAAGCTCAGAATAATTCTGAATAATATCAGATTTTGAGATCATACGCAGAAAATCAACATTAAAGAAACTCGCAATATCTTTCATTTCTGTAGAAATTGCAGCATATTCTGATGTTAGATTTGCGTGACTTCCTTTGGTGTCAACAATACAAAGATAATGACCAGTGGAGTTGAAATCAAAATCGATATTTTCTATATCAGGATTTTTAGGATTTTTAAAATCAATAGCGATCAGACCGCCGACGCTTGAAGCCATCTGGTCCATTAGTCCCGACGGCTTACCAAAATAAGCGTTCTCGGCAAATTGTGCTATCTTTGCAATTTCAACATCACTTACCGAGAAATCGTTGTATAAACCGTTAAGTATAGTACCAATAAGTACTTCAAATGCAGCTGATGATGACATACCCGAGCCTTTGAGAACATTTGATGATGTGTATGCCTTGAAGCCACCGACCTTGCAATGCCTGTCCGAGAACCCTCGCAAAACGCCTTTGACAAGAGCTTTTGAGCTGCCTTTTTCAGCTTCCGAAATCTTCAGATCTGACACATCAACAACAAAAGGCTTGAAGCCTTCGGACATGATATGTATCTTTCCATCGTCAGTCGGAATTACCGCACCGATTATGTCAAGTGAGATACTTGCAGCGAGAATTTTACCATTCTGGTGATCGGTGTGGTTGCCGCAAATCTCAGTTCTGCCTGGTGCTGAAAAATATCGGCTCGGCTTTTCGCCAAAAAAGTTTTCAAAATCTTCCGCCAGTTTAGCGTATCTTGATTTTTGATATTCAATCTTATCGCTAGTATAAATCTTGTTAAGTGTATTTATAGACATATTGTTTTCCAGTTTAATTAAATATAGTAAATAATAATATTGTTAATCATAGAAATAAAGCTCCGATTTGTTGACCAAGCCGGAGCAGTGTAGCCTTAATTAGTGAACGTGACCGCAATCACATTCATCCTCGTCATCGAATTCAAACATTTCTTCAATTCGTTTCATAAATATTTTGCCGATTTTCTCATATTCGTCATCATCATCAATCGACACCATCATTTCCTCGTCACCGACAAATTCTGACTTAAGGATAACAACCTCGCCCGAATCATTCAGCATATCTTCAGGCTCTTCAAAATACGGCGTAAGTGCGAAATATTTTTCACCTTCAAATTCCATAACGTCGAGCATCTCAAAGGAAAGCTGATTGCCTTCTTCATCTTCAAGTGTATATAAATCAGGAGTATATTCTTCTGCCATTAAATTCAGTCCTTTCCTAGACATTAAAAAACCTGCAAATAGCATATTTCAGCACTGTATCATCACTATTATACTACTATAGTATTATATTGTCAAGAGATTTTTGTAAAAGATATATTAAATAAAATTTTTTGAAAAAAGTTGATAAAAACTATTGACAAATACTAAAAAGTGTGTTATATTGTATACAAGGAAAGAGATAGTTATATATAATAGTATAATTTAACTCAATCCTAAATCAAGTGATCAGAAGATAAATGCTTTTAATACTAAACAGTACATACATTTAAACAAAGTTTAAAAGTACTTGTGATAAACTTAATTTGATTGGAATTGTGAGGTAGAATCCCATGGACACGATAGAGATTCACATGAATATCCTATAGGTTCAGCAAAATCTAAATTAGGAGAAACAACTCAGACGTAAGGGCTGATAATCTCAAACAAGAATGTTGAAGAAAAGATAAAGTTGAATCTTATTCGATGAATTTAATAATGAGTCCTTAAAACAAGGATATTCAAAAAAATTTATATTACAATTGAATATTTCAGAAATTAATGAAGAAGTGATTAATATGATTAACTTTATTAGGTATCTGAAAAAATAATAGCAGGGAGTGGGACCAATGTACAGTTCAAGTTTAGAAATGAGGATTTTTAAATAACTTGAAAGCATGAGTCCAATGTAAAAAGATCTTAAACTTTGAATAAGTTGCTATTAGATTAAATGTTTTGTTGATATTAATGAAAGGTTAGTCCAATGGGAAGTTAAATTTGGAAGTTAAGTGGCACTTTAATTAAGATTGAATAGGAGTGATGCAGTATGATTAAGATGTACTGTATGACAAGACGAATTATCTGATTATTAAGGAGTGAGTCCACCAGAAGTTCTATTTTAAAACTCGGTATTAATTATGAAAGGTGTTAGTCCAATGGAAGTTTAATTTGCAAATTAAATTAGTGGAACTAAAGCTTATTAAATTGGAGTGATGTATATGTTAATTGTATGCATTAAATGTTTAAATATCTGAGAATAAGGAGTGAGTCCACCAAGAGTTTAATTTGAGCCGATTAATTCGGTGTGATTAATATCGTAAATTAATAGAGTGAATTCCCAATTCATTTATTATTAATAGAAAGCATAAGAGAGTAGGTTGTCAACTTACTCTCTTTTTTGCGTCCAAAAATAAATAAATTGTGAAAACTATGGTAATTTGTTGCCTGTTGTGTTATAATAAACAGGATAGAAAATATAATGAGGAGAACTTATGTCTGATTCATATTTTGAGAAAAACTTAGGCAACGCAATATCAATAAACGGAGTTTATGATAAAAAATTTAAATCCTGTCTTGTGTCAATCAGGTTTATAACACCGCTTGACAAAGAATCGTCACAAAGATATGCGTTGCTGTCAAATATACTTTCAACATCAAACAGTGTTATCAACTCAAGATCAAAGCTGAATGAAGAGATGATCAGCCTTTATGATGCGGTGTTAAGTGCCTTTTCGTATTCAGCAGGTGACTATCAGATAACAGGGCTTAATGTTCGATACATTGGCGATGATTATACTATTGACGGTGAGAAGATTTCAGATAAAGCCGTCAGGGTTTTGCTTGACTGCATATTAAAGCCTGATATTCAAAATGGCAGCTTTAATCCTAAATACTTCGAGCTTCGTAAGCGTGAGCTGATTGATACTATAAAAAGTGAGATTAACGACCGCAGAGGCTATGCTGTCTTAAGAGCAAACCAGACAATATATCAAAACGAACCTGCAGCCATCTATGTTAACGGCACAGTTGAGCAGGCGGAAGCTATTACACAGCAGGAGCTAATTGATGCTTATAATCAGCTACTTAAGAATTCATATATTGATATATCAGTTTGTGGCGATAAAGAGCAAAGTGAAATTGTTGATATGATAGCTGATGCGTTTCAGCCATTAAACAGAACTGATATAACAACACCATCATTTGAAGCACCGTCACCGATAAAGGAGAACGTAGCTGAAGTATTTGAGCAAAATGATGTCAACCAGTGCAAGATGATAATGGCGTTTAAAACAGAAAGTGACGACTTTTATGCCAATAAGGTTATGTGTGCGTTGTTCGGTGGTACGCCGTTTTCAATGCTTTTTGCAAATGTCCGTGAAAAGCTGTCGCTGTGTTACTATTGTGCAGCGTCAGTTGCAGAGTGTAAGCGTGTAATGACGGTTGACAGTGCAGTTGAAAAAGAGAACGTTGATAAGGCAAGAGCTGAAATAGAACGCCAGCTCCAAGCTATATGCAACGGTGAGTTTTCCGATGAAATGCTTGAGAACACAAAGAAAGCATTATTCAACGGATTTAAGTCAAATTATGATAGTATTATCGCACTCAACTCATGGTACTTTGTACAGAGAATAAGAGGCGGAAAATCATCTCCTGATGAGATAAATGAAGTGATAAACAGCATAACAAGAGAACGTGTAATCAACGCAGCGAAGTCATATAAGCTTGATACTGTCTATGTTATGGAGCCGGAGGTGGAATAGATGGACTATCCAAAGGTTATTTATGAGAACAAGCGTACAGGCGACAGCTACGTTAAAATAAAGCATCCGTCAGGACTTGATATCCTGATATGGAAAATGGAAGGCTTTTCAACTGTAGAAGCGCTTTTTGCTACTAAATACGGCTCGGTAAACACGAGATTCAAGACAATAGATAATGATGAGTATACCGAAGTGCCTGAAGGTATAGCACATTTTCTCGAGCATAAGCTCTTTGAAAATGAGGACTGTGATGTTTTTGATTTGTATGCCGAAACAGGAGCAAGTGCAAACGCTTTCACTTCCTTTGAACAGACTGCGTATACATTCAGCACATCAAGCGACTATAAAAAGCCACTGGAGATTTTGCTCACCTTTGTGCAAAAGCCGTATTTTACACAGGAAACTGTAGACAAAGAGCAGGGAATTATCGCACAGGAGATTAAAATGTGCAATGATTCCCCTGACAGAAAGTGTTTTTTCAACCTTTTGAAAGCGATGTACAAAAACCACCCTGTGAGAATTGATGTTGCAGGAACGGTGGAGTCGATATCTCACATTAATGCTGACCTGCTTTATGAATGCTATAACACGTTTTATAATCTCAATAATATGTGTCTTTCAATCGCAGGAAATGTTGATGAAGCCGAGATAATAAAGATTTGCGACAAGTGTCTTATTCCTGCTGAGGATAAAAAGCTCCAGACAGGCTTTATTGACGAGCCAGAAGAGATTTACAAAAAAGAGATAACTGAGCAGTTCAAGGTTGGTCTGCCTATATTCAATATTGGTTTTAAATCAGCTGGCTTCACTGGCATTGAACGTGGGAAAATGGAGATTGCGGCAATGATTCTATTGCCAATGCTTTTCGGTACAATATCGCCGCTCTATAAGGAACTGCTTGAAGAAGAGCTTGTCAATTCACAGTTTTCTTATGAGGTATTTGACGGCGACGGCTTTTTCTCATGTATTTGTGGCGGCGAGTCAAATGATCCGCATAAAGTGCTTGAAAAATGCATTAAAGCAGTTGAAAATGCAAAAGAAAACGGACTTGATAAAAGGCATTTTGAGATGTTTAAAAAGTCAAAGTACGGTCAGATGATTAGAGGTTTTAATAATGTGGAGAACTGTGCAACGCTAATGATGTCACAGCATTTTGCAGGTGTTGATGTGTTCACGCTTATGGAGGAGCTTGCAAATCTGACAATTGAGGACTGCGAGAGAGCTTTGAATATTATTCTTGATACAAACAACGTATCAATATCTATAATAGATAACTAATCATAAGAAAAGAGGTTTAATATGACACAATTAGCAACACAACTTGTAAAAGATGCCAGTGATAAGGTCATTGAAACATTACGGGACAACCACGACAAAGTCTGTTTCCCAAACTTTGGTAGCGGTAATAATATCCTCAAAAAAGGCTTTACGCTTGACAGAGTGATGTTTAAAATTCCTGGTACAGATTTTGAAATCTATTGGTACGGCTTTCTGATTGCATTGGGAATTCTGATTGGAATGATTTATGGCTTTAAGAGAATGAGATCATTCGGAATTGATCCTGACCGTGCAACAGACTCTGTAATCGGTGGACTAATAGGAGCGATTGTTGGTGCAAGACTGTATTATATAATCTTCAGCGATGAAATGAAAATGTCGGAGTTTTTCAACTTCAGACAAGGCGGCCTTGCAATCTACGGTGGTATCATTGGTGCATTATTAATTGGCGGAATAATTGCAAAGCTCAGAAAGCTAAAGCTTACAGCTTTGCTTGATGTTGCAGCACCTTGTTTTCTTATCGGACAGGCAATCGGTCGCTGGGGCAACTTTTTCAATCAGGAAGCTTTCGGCTCAAACACCAGTCTTCCTTGGGGTATGATGAGCTGGAATACCATGTCATTTTTGGCTGAAAACGACAATATTGGTGGCACAGCGTCAGTTTATGCACCTGTTCATCCATGCTTTTTGTACGAGTCGCTCTGGTGCATAATCGGATTTGTGATTTTGCATATCTATTCAAAGCACCGCAAGTTTGATGGCGAAGTATTCCTTATGTACATCGGCTGGTACGGACTTGGCAGATTCTTCATCGAAGCTATGAGAACAGATTCTCTATATCTTGGAAACATCAAGATTTCACAGCTTTTAGCAGCACTTTGCGTTATCGCAACAATCATACTTATAATAATTTTCAGAGGCGTTTTCAAAAGACGTGGCGACTATCAGTTCTTCTATGAAACTGAGTTGTCAAAACAGCAGCTTGAAAAGGCTAATAAAAACGCTGAAATGCAAAAAGAGAAAAAAGAGCTTAAAAAGAAGATTAAAGAAGCAAAAGCAAACGGCGAAAGCTTTGCTGAATTTGAAAATGAATATAACGAAAAGTTTGGCAAGAATAAGATTAGCGATACAGCTGACAAAGCAGTTGAAACAATAATTGACAACATAGATGACAATACTGAGGAGGAAAAAACAGATGAGTAATATTATTGACGGAAAAGCAGTATCAGCACAGGTTAAGGAACGTATAAGACTTGAAACTGAAAAGCTAAAAGAGCAGGGAATTGAGATAGGTCTTGCGGTAGTTATCGTGGGCGATGATCCTGCATCAAAGGTCTACGTCAGAAACAAGAAGCTTGCTTGCGAAGCAGTTGGCTTCACATCATATGAATATGCACTTCCTGCAGAAACAACTGAGGAAGAATTGCTTGACCTTGTCAAAAAGCTGAATAATGATGATAAGGTAAACGGAATTCTCGTTCAGCTTCCAGTACCAAAGCATATTAACGATAAGGTTGTTATTGACAATATCCTGCCTGAAAAGGACGTTGACGCATTTCACCCTGTAAATGTTGGCAAAATCATGATTGGTGACTATAACTTCTTGCCATGTACACCAGCAGGCGTAATGGAGCTTATCGAATCAACAGGTACTGACGTTGCAGGCAAGGAATGTGTAGTTATCGGAAGAAGCAATATTGTCGGCAAGCCACAGGCAATGCTCTTGCTTCATAAAAACGGCACGGTTACAATCTGCCACTCAAAAACAAAGAATCTCAAGGAAGTCTGTGCAAGAGCTGATATTCTTGTTGCAGCAGTCGGCAGAGCAAAGATGATAACATCAGAGTATGTTAAAGAAGGTGCTGTTGTAATCGACGTTGGAATGAACAGAGATGAAAACGGTAAGCTTTGCGGAGATGTTGATTTTGAGGACTGTAAGGATAAAGCAGGATTTATCACACCTGTTCCTGGCGGCGTAGGTCCAATGACTATTGCAATGCTCATGCAGAACACTCTCACAGCTGCAAAAGCACAGAACGGTCTTTTGTAAATGTAAAATTTATATGAATACTATTTACAACGCTTTATAAATATAGTATAATATTTGAAGTTGTTTAAACTATCCATGCAACAGAATACGGGTTAAGCCCGAAAAATAGGGAATGTTACCTGCCGTATTCTTTTACATCGGAAATTTATTTTGAAAGAGGTACAAAACAATGCTTAGAAAAGACGAAAAGGCTGCAGTAATTGAAGCCAACAAGACTCATGACACAGACACTGGTTCTCCTGAAGTACAGGTTGCTATTCTCACAAAGAGAATCAACGACTTGACAGAACATCTTAAGGTTCACAAGAAGGACCACCACTCAAGAAGAGGTCTTTTGAAAATGGTTGGTAAGAGAAGAAATCTCCTCAACTATTTGAAGAGCAAGGATATCGAGAGATACAGAACACTTATCGAAAAGCTCGGTATTCGTAAATAATTTGGATTATACATCAAGGCAGAGGCATTTATGTCACTGCCTTTTGGTGTTTAATTCAGCGGTAAATAATCCTGCCGCTGCATAAAAAATATAATTGGCTATGGTATCTTAGCATTAAACAGAAAGCATAAAATTAGCTTTGTGTTTCCTGTTTATTGCTAATACACTTTGCCAATTATAAATCTTAAAAATTGGAGGAAGTAATTATGTTTGAAGGTTACAGAAAGTTTGAAACTACTTATGCAGGTCGTCCACTCGTTGTTGAAACAGGAAAGACTTGTGAGCTTTCCAACGGTTCATGCTGGGTAAGATACGGCGAAACAGTAGTAATGGCAAACGTTACTGCATCAGCAAAGCCAAGAGATGGAATCGACTTTTTCCCACTCTCAGTTGACTATGAGGAAAGACTTTATTCAGTAGGTAAGATTCCAGGTTCATTCATGAAAAGAGAAGGAAAGCCATCAGAAAAGGCAATCCTTACATCAAGAATGGTAGACCGTCCAATCAGACCACTTTTCCCAAAGGATATGAGAAATGACGTATCTGTTGTAATGACAGTACTTGCAGTTGACCCTGACTGCTCACCTGAAATCACAGGTATGATTGCTACATCAATTGCAATTTCAATTTCAGATATTCCATGGAATGGTCCGATTGCTGGTATCAGCGTTGGTCTTGTTGATGATGAAATTGTCCTCAATCCAACACTTGAGCAAAGACAGAAAAACCACCTCAACCTTACAGTTGCAGGTTCAATGGAAAAAATCGTTATGATCGAAGCAGGTGCTGACGAAGTTCCTGACGACACAATGTTGGAAGCAATTCTTAAAGGCCATGAAGAAATCAAGAAAATGGTTGCTTTCATCAACGATATCAAGAATGAAATCGGCAAGCCTAAGTTTGAGTTTCAGTCAATGGAGCTTGACCATGACTTGTTCGAAGAGATTGAAGCACTCGTTGGCGAAAAGGTAAAGGTTGCTCTTGATACTGATGACAAAACAGTTCGTGACGCAAGACTTCAGCCAATCATTGACGAGATTCACGAGAAGTATGACGAGCAGTATCCGGAGCAGGAAGCAATGCTCGATGAGTGTCTATATAAGCTCCAGAAGAAGATTGTAAGAAACTGGCTCTATGAAGGCAAGCGTGTTGACGGACGTGCAATTGATGAGATTCGTCCGCTCGCATCAGAAGTAGGTCTTCTTCCAAGAGTTCACGGTTCAGGTCTTTTCACAAGAGGTCAGACACAGGTACTTACAATCTGTACACTCGGACCTGTAAGTGATGCTCAAAGACTTGACGGACTTGATGAAGAAGAATCAAAGAGATATATCCACCACTATAACTTCCCATCATATTCTGTTGGTGAAACAAGACCATCAAGAGGTCCTGGAAGACGTGAAATCGGTCACGGTGCATTGGCAGAAAAGGCTCTTGTACCTGTAATCCCAAGCGTTGAAGAATTCCCATATGCAATCCGTATGGTATCTGAAGTTCTCTCATCAAATGGTTCAACATCACAGGGTTCAATCTGTGGTTCAACACTTGCACTTATGGATGCTGGTGTGCCAATCAAAGCACCTGTTGCAGGTATCTCATGTGGCCTTATCACTAAGGAAAACGGCGACTGGATGACAATGGTTGACATTCAAGGACTTGAAGACTTCTTTGGCGATATGGACTTTAAGGTAGGCGGTACTCATAAGGGTATCACAGCAATTCAGGTCGATATCAAGGTTGACGGTCTTACACCTGAGATTATCAAGGAAGCATTTGAAAAGACACATAAAGCTCGTCTTTATATCCTTGATGAAATCATGCTCAAGGCAATCCCTGAACCTCGTGAGAGTGTTAACAAATGGGCTCCAAAGATGTTTACAACTAAGGTACCTGTTGATAAGATTCGTGAAGTTATCGGTTCAGGCGGAAAGGTAATCCAGAAGATTTCTGCTGAATGTGACGTTAAGATTGACATCTCAGAGGACGGAAACGTGTTTGTTTCAGGCCTTGATAAAGAAAAGGCAGAGCAGGCAGTTGCAATTATTAACACTATTGCAAACGACCCAGAGATCGGCTCAATCTATAAGGGCAAGGTAGTTCGTATAATGAACTTTGGTGCATTCGTTGAAATTGCTCCAGGCAAGGACGGACTTGTTCATATTTCAAAGCTTGATAAATCAAGAGTTGAAAAGGTTGAGGACGTTGTTTCAATCGGTGATGAGATTGTTGTCAAGGTAATGGAAATTGACGACCAGGGCAGAATCAATCTTTCAAGAAAAGACGCACTTGCTGATATCGAAGCAAAGAAAGCTGAATCATAATAACATAAAATTAACGCCTGAGAGTATGATGCTCTCAGGCGTTTTTACGTTATATTTACTGTGCTTTTGCACGTTCCTTAGCTCTCATCTGATTGCTGAGCGTGCGTTTTCTGATACGAATATTTTCAGGTGTAACCTCTAAAAGTTCATCATCAGCAAGGAATTCAAGCGAATCTTCCAAGCTGAGATTTCTCGGAGGAATAAGTCTTAGTGCATCATCACGTCCGCTTGCACGGGTGTTTGTTAGATGCTTCTTTTTGCAGACATTAACAACAAGGTCATCAGACTTTGGCGATGCACCAACAATCATACCCTCATAAACTGGAGTACCAGCTGTAATGAACAGTTCGCCTCTTTCCTGTGCGTTGTAAAGACCGTATGTTACAGCTTCACCAGTTTCAAAAGCAACAAGTGAGCCAGTATTACGTCTTGGAATGTCGCCCTTGTATGGCTGATAGCTGTGGAATACCGAACTGAGAATACCTTCACCCTTTGTATCTGTGAGAAATTCTGATCTGTATCCAAATAAGCCACGAGCCGGGATAATGAATTCGATTCTCATTCTACTGCCGACAGGTGTCATCTGAGTAAGTTCGCCTTTTCTTGAGCCAAGCTTTTCCATAACAGAGCCAACGCAGTTTTCAGGAACGTCAATTACAAGCCTTTCCATTGGCTCGTTGAGTATACCGTCAATTTCCTTGTAAAGTACATGAGGTGTGGATACCGAAAGCTCATAGCCTTCACGTCGCATATTTTCAATAAGAATTGACAGGTGCATTTCTCCACGTCCTGCAACCTTGAATGAGTCAGTTGAATCTGTTTCGGAAACTCGAAGCGATACGTCCTTTAAAAGCTCCTTGAATAATCTTTCACGAAGCTGACGGGAAGTGACAAACTTACCTTCACGTCCTGCAAAAGGTGAGTCGTTTACCGAGAAGTACATCTCAACAGTAGGCTCAGAAATCTTAACGAACGGCAAAGCTTCAAAACTACCGAATTTGCAGATTGTGTCGCCGATAGTGATGTTTTCAATGCCGCTTAAGCAGACAATGTCACCAGCTTTTGCCGTGTCACATGGTACACGGTTAAGTCCCTCAATCTGATACATCGAAACAACCTTGCCACGATATTCTTTCTTTGTGTTGTGATAATCCCCGACAGCAACCTCCTGATTAACCTTCATAACGCCACGTTCAATTCTGCCGATAGCAATACGTCCAACATATTCGTTGTAGTCGATAGCTGATACAAGAAATTGCATATCGCCGTCAGGATCAACCTCAGGTGCAGGGATATATGATAATATCTCATCAAGCAGCGGTACTAAGTTTTCGCCTTGCTGATTAGGATTGTATGTAGCTGTGCCGTCACGTCCAGAGCAGTAGAGAATAGGACTGTCAAGCTGTTCATCAGTAGCATCAAGGTCCATAAGAAGCTCAAGTACCTCATCGCCGACCTCGTTCAAACGGGCGTCAGGGCGGTCGATCTTGTTTATTACAACAATAATCTTGTGACCAAGCTCAAGTGCCTTTTGCAAAACAAATCTTGTCTGCGGCATTGGTCCCTCAGCAGCGTCAACCAATAGTATAACACCGTTTACCATCTTAAGTACACGCTCAACTTCGCCACCAAAATCAGCGTGTCCAGGTGTGTCAATAATATTTATCTTAACATCTTTGTAGTGAATTGACGTGTTCTTAGCAAGAATTGTGATACCTCTTTCACGCTCAATATCATTGCTGTCCATAACTCTTTCATCAACAGCCTGATTGTCACGAAAAGTACCGCTTTGCTTTAGCATCTCATCAACCAAAGTAGTCTTGCCGTGGTCAACGTGAGCAATAATAGCAACATTTCTCAAATCTTCCCTTATCATTTGAATTCCTCCAATATACATCATAAATCATTATCTTTCCAAATAAATATTATACCATGTTTTCGCACTCTTTGCAAATATAAAATAAGCGTACACTGATAAATGATTTTGTTTATTATAACTACAAAAGCAAAAAAATAAAAAGCCCGTACCACAATGAGAACGGGCTTTAAGTTTGATTATACGATTATCATTTCACCAGTTTGCTTGTTGTAAGCTACGCTGTATGCACCGCCACCTTCTGTAAAGAAGTAGTAATAGCTGTATACTGAATCATCTTCTCTGTATTCGTGACTGCTGACAGCACCTGTACCTTGCTTAGCAATCTCGCTTGTGATAGCTGAAACGATGTCAGCATTTTCGCCACCGTTGTTGTCAGCAACACTTTCTGTACTTGCCTGAGAAGCATCAGCAGCAGATGCGACGCTTTCATCAGTTGATGCCTGTGAAGTTGTATCAGCAGGAGCAGCACTTTCAGTTGTAGCAGCAGAAACGTCCTGAGTAGCATTAGATGTAGTATCCTGCTGTGCAACGCTCTGTGTGTCATCAGCCTTGCTTTCAACAGTTGCTGCCTTAGAAACAGTGTCAGCAGCCTTAGACTGAGCAGTAGTTTCAGCAACAGAGCTTGAAGCAGTAGTAACAGGAGTTACATTAATGTTAGCAGATGAGTCATCACCCTTTGAACCGAACAGGCTCTTGCCAACGAGTACAGCAATAAGTATAATTACAATAACACCTATTGCGATAACAGCAGCAATCAAAAGGTTCTTACGTTTCGCAGCATCATCAGATGAATTATCATATGTATTGAAAGTCTGATTACTGTAGCTGTCTTCGTCTTCATAGCTTTCATATTCATCAGCTTCGTTATCTTCATAATCGCTGTATTCAGTGTATTGATCATCAGCGTATTCAGAGTCAGTATATTCTACAGAATTGTCATCATATACAGTGTCTTCATCATAGTATTCTGCATTATTGTCATCATAACTATCAATAACCTGATCATTAGTATCAGGTGCCTGAGTTGTAGGTTTAACCTTATCAAAGATAACCGTACTTGTGTTATCAATGTTATCATCAAGCAAAAGGTTGTGGCAGTACTTACAGAGTATAGCCTCATCAGAAACTTCTTCGTGACAATATGGACAAATTCTTGTTTTCATGCAAATAATCCTCCCAAAAAGATTTTATTAATTACATGATAACACATTTTAAAACAAATTGCAACAAATTTCTTAAAAAATATCGTCGAAAATTCAATATTTATGCTAAAAAAACGCAATTACAACTAAATATAGCGATTCGCCCGTTATTAGCAGAGTGTATAAATATTGAACTCTAAATCAATGAAAATTATGTAAAACATAAAAGCTACTTAAAAATATTGACAAATGATCAAAACTGGTGTATAATAAATAAGCTGTTTAATTTAATACTTCGGGGCGTAACTCAGTTTGGTAGAGTGCTTGGTTTGGGACCAAGATGCCGCAGGTTCAAGTCCTGTCGCCCCGACCA
>JAFTAX010000014.1 GCA_017458445.1 Ruminococcus sp.
GGTGAGATACCCAAACACGTTTACCGCAATATCTGCAATGATTATTACGGCAAAGGTCTTGACAACGGCTCAGATGCACACTATACTATACCAAACACAGAAGATAAGGAGGCGGTATGATGTACGAATATAATGCTGTTGCTGTGCCGAAGAACGTGGCCATCTATGCAAGAGTTTCCACCGAACACGAAGCACAGCTTTCGGCACTGGAGAACCAGCTCGACTGGTATAAACCGTTGCTTGAACAGCATCCTGAATGGACATTTGTCCGCAGTTATGTTGAAATGTAAACCCAAGAATTGATACAAATAAATGCTGTTGTCAGAACGGCAGAATGGCTTGAAATCAAGGGCTTTCGGGGATTAAGGCTCCTCCGGTGGCTCTTTCTTTACGCCCAGTTGCTACCAGCACAACGGCAACAGTGTGGTCAGGTGTGACAACAGCTACGGAGAATTTGACAACATCTCAAGCAAAAACGGCAACAGCAGAGAAAAATGTGACAACACCATTTAATATTTTTTTCATAAAAACCTCATTAAATTTTGATAATAAAAAAGTGCGTAGACGAAGCCACGCACCGAAAAATGCAAAGCTCCGATTGCTGCGACATAATTAATGTAATCTGCCGATAGTAAATGAATCTGATAAATTATGTATATCGAGTTAATTTGTGAGCAGAATATTTTTATATTCTACAACAAAGGAGGAATAGTTTTGAACAATTCAAGA
This sequence comes from Ruminococcus sp., assembly GCA_017458445.1. GTDB lineage: Bacteria > Bacillota > Clostridia > Oscillospirales > Ruminococcaceae > FB2012. The sequence goes on from JAFTAX010000014.1 coordinate 730, forward strand.
GTCTATTCTTTTTTAAAAAGTGCGATAATCGTTCTGACTGCCTTTGTATTGCTTTTTGTGTCATCGCTTGTTTTCAAAAGTGACGCAGAATCAGCTCTGTCCCAGGTCGGCTCAAGAGGTGCTGAGGTCAGGGCAATTCAGGAAAAGCTGAAAGAGCGTGGTCTTTTCACCGTCGGCGTTACGGGCTATTACGGCGAACAGACAAGAAAAGCAGTGCTTAGGTTTCAAAAGCAACAGGGTATCAAGCAAACAGGTGTCGCAGGACCTCTGACGCTAAAAGCTCTGGGTATTTCAATCGGTTCAATGCCTGCTGCAACAACGGCAAATGTCAACCTGCTTGCAAGAATCATCTCTGCCGAAGCTCGTGGCGAGCCGTATATCGGACAGGTCGCCGTCGGAGCAGTTATCTTAAACCGAATCCAGCACCCGTCATTCCCTGATACACTCTCAGGCGTGATCTATCAGAACGGTGCCTTCACGGCTGTGACTGACGGACAGTTTAACCAGCCTGTAGCTGACTCTGCATATAAGGCTGCAAAGGACGCTCTTAACGGCTGGGACCCGACAGGCGGTTGCGTATACTATTATAACCCTGCAAAAACATGGAATTCATTTATGCGGTCAAAGCCGACTGTTACTGTAATCGGAAGCCATTATTTTTGCAAATAAAAAAGCAGGATATAAAATCCTGCTACATACTATAATATTTATGATGTTATTTGCAATCGACCTTGTAGTATTTGTTAAGCTTTGTTGAGAATACCTGACCAATAAGTTCGGCAGCAGCCAAAGCACCAAATATCAAAGCTATAACCGTGATGATTTTTGCAAATTTGCTCATAATAATACCTCCGAATGATTATTTACGTCCCTTATATTATATAGTATAGTATATTTTTATAGAAAATTCAATAGCTTTTTGCAACATAAAGTAAAAATTTTTAAAAAATCTGTTAACGCACTTGCAAAATCGGCTGTAATATGTTATACTAATGAAAATTATGTTTTCATTATGGGCTTATATCCGTTCATGGTGGGCATATAATCTTTGGAAAGGAAAATATAATAATGACTACTATTGAAATTGTGGCAGGAATCCTGCTTATTATTGCAAGCTTAGTAATTATTCTGATAGTTTTGGCTCAGGAAAGCAAGGACCAAGGTCTTACATCAGCAATCGGCGGTGGTGCTAACGAGTCTTTCTATGACAAAAACATGGGCAGAACCCGTGATGCAAAGCTTTCAAGATTTACAAAAATTGCAGCGATAGTCTTCTTTATCGTTACTCTTGCAGTAAATGTTTTGTCTGCTATCAAAAAATAATCTTTAAGCCCTGCATTATGCGGGGCTTTAATTTTTGCATGAAACACCCACTTGATGACATTAAAAGAAAGGAGTGTTTGACTTTGAAAGACGATTACAGAAAGCTGATATATACAAAGCTCAAAAAATCAGGTAAGAAGCCTGTAAGGTTCAAAGAGCTTTTAAGAAGCCGTCGCAAAAAGCAGCTGGATTTTGATAAGTTTGTAAGAACCGTTGAAAAGATGAAAGCCAAGGGCGAGATCCTTGAAAACAAAACAGGCTTTACGCTTGTTGACAAAAACAAGCTTGCAAAATGCACTGTTGCAAGACTTAACAGAACATACGGCTTTGTGACGAACAATGAAACAGGCGAAGAAATCTTTGTTCCGGGCAAGCGTCTGCGTGGCTCTATGCCTGGAGATGTCGTGCTTGTGCGGACTTATCACGGTAGCGGAAACAGCACCGAAGGCGAGGTTATAAGAATCGTTGAGGAAAATTTCACACGCTTTACAGGCGAGATTGTCAGCGATTTCGGCACGCTTAAAATCCTGCCTGACGTTCTCTCAAAATTCCCGATAAGGTTCTCCAACCCGTCAGGCTTAGAGCTGCATGAGGGCGATAAAGTCATGGCAAAAATCACAAAGCGAGGCGAAAACCATGCTCAGCATTGTTGTGAAGTGCTGTCAAATTTCGGCAGTGCCATGAAAGCGTCCGTATGTGCTTTGTCAATACTTGAAGCAAATGATCTGACAGCAGATTTTCCAGCAGATGTACTGCTTGAAGCAAAACAGGTGTCAGACACAAAACTCATCGAGCAGGAAACACCAGACAGGCTGGATTTGCGAGATAAGATTATCTTCACCATTGACGGTGCTGACACAAAGGACATAGATGATGCAATATCTGTTGAAAAGAATGAAACTGGCTACGCTCTCGGTGTGCATATTGCAGACGTTTCTCATTATGTTCAGCCGAAGTCTTTGCTTGATAACGAGGCTTTCAAAAGAGGTACAAGTATCTACTATGCAAACCGTGTTATTCCAATGCTTCCGAAGGAGCTTTCAAACGGAATCTGTTCGCTGAATCCGAATGAGGACAGGCTTGCATTCTCGGCACTTATTGAGCTTGACGAAAATGGCGAAATCCAAAAATACAACTTTGCAAAAACTGTTATCCGCTCAAGAGTGCAAGGCGTATATTCCGAGATAAACAGTCTTCTTGACGGCGACAAATCAAAGGAACTACGTGAAAAGTATGCAGAGGTTATTGATGTATTCCCAGTGATGACACAGCTTGCAGACCTGCTTGCAAAAAAGAAAAGACAGCGTGGAGCGCCGATGATTGACACACCTGAAAGCAAGCTTATAATTGATGAAAATGATATCTGCGTTGATGTTATCCAGAGAGTAAGAGGTGTGAGCGAAGAAATAATCGAGGACTTTATGCTTACAGCAAATGAATGTGCTGCAAGGTTTGGGATTGAGAACAATCTGCCATTTGTTTATCGTGTGCATGAAAACCCGTCCGACCAGAAGCTTGAGGACTTAAAGGACGGGCTGACAAAGCTTAATATCCCGTATACCCTAAACGGTGATGTTCAGCCGAAGGACTTAGCGGGAATTCTCGAAAAAACACGAGGAGAAAGCATTTATTCAGTCGTCAACAACCTTGTTTTGCGTTCAATGTCCAAGGCGAAATACTCAACGGAACCTTTGGGACACTTTGGCTTGGTGCTTGAAGATTATGCTCATTTCACCTCGCCTATAAGGCGTTATCCCGACCTTACCATTCACAGAATAATGTCCTCTTTCCTTTCGGGACTGACAGCTGAAGAATGCAACTCGAGATACCAGAAATTTGTTTATGCATCAGCCGACCAGTCAACCAGCACCGAGCTTAAGGCTATGAATGTTGAGAGAGATTGTGAGGACTGTTACAAGGCTGAATACATGAAAAATCATATTGGTAAAGAATATGAAGGCATCATATCATCAGTTACTGATTTTGGCATATTTATTCTGCTGCCTAACACCTGCGAGGGGCTGCTTCATATTGAAAGACTTGGCGAGGGTGAATACTATTATGACGGCTCGACAAGCCTTAAAAATCTCAGCACAGGCGAGCTTTACAAAGTCGGCGATGAAATAGCGGTGAAAGTCCTTGATGCTAATGTAAGCTTAGGAAAAATCGACTTTGCTTTGCCAGGGAGTGATTGATTTTGACAAAAAATGAATATCTTGAGTTTTGCAAAAGCCTGCCTGGTGCGACTGTTGACAGACCTTTTAACGAGGATTTTGACAGCTATGTTGCAAGGCACACGCTTAACAGAAAATGGTTTGCACTTGTAATGGAGCTTGATGGCAAAGATGTTGTAAACTTAAAGTGCGAACCGCTGAATGCCGACTTTTTAAGAAGCATATACAAGGGTGTTATACCTGCTTATCACATGAACAAAACCCACTGGAACACGGTATATCTTGATTCTGATGTACCTGATGAAGAGATTATAAATATGACTTATGAAAGCTATCGGCTAACAGAAAAACCGAAGAGAAAAAAGCCCGATAAAAGAGAAGTTTAATCGCTGCTTTTGCTTGATTTACGGGCTTTTCGACTGGTTTTTGCAAAATTTGTCATTTGTTTTCAAAATGTGATAAAACGTTATAAAATACATGAAAAGAATCATACATACTTGATTATTACAACAAAACGTGATATACTTGTAGCAACACGAAAGTGTTACTGCTTATGGCAAATACGTTACCTTAATGGAAGGAGCAGTTAGATGAATAACAAAGAAAGAGAAAGATTCAAACGAATTCTCATATTTATCGCTGCGTTAATTATTGTTTTCGCATTTTCCAAATCATATAGTTTTGTATGGAACAATTATTATAACAACGACATGCTTGACCCTTTCTGGCACAACGGTAATATCCTTATGGTCATTCTCTACATCGTTGTATATATATCATTTACAAAGAGCTTTAACGGTTTTCGTATCGGCTATTCAAGGTGGACAGGGCTTCTCGGCTCGCAGGTTCTGGGAATACTTACGACAAACACTGTTGTATACTTGCAGATAAGCCTTATCGGCAGAGGTCGTCTTAGCATAGCACCAATGATGACACTTACGATATTTGACCTTATTTTTGCTGCGTGCTGGAGTTTGATTTTCAGCTTTATTTTCAAGCGGATCTATCCACCGAGAAGAATGATTATTCTTTATGGAAATGTTAACGCCGGCGATTTGGTAATGAAGATGAGTCACCGTCCTGACAAATACAGGATTTGTGCATCAATCAGCTGTGACGAGGATCTTGAATACATAAAAGAACAGATACTCAAATATGACGCTGTAATTATTTCTGATGTGCCAAGTGCTTTAAGAAACAAGATTGTAAAGTTTGCACTCGAAAAATCAATCAGAACATACATAAATCCAAAGCTTTCTGACATTATAATCAGAGGTGCTGATGATTTCCATCTGTTTGATACACCGCTGCTTCTCAACAGGAACAACGGACTTTCCTTCGAGCAGGCAATAACAAAAAGATTTCTGGACATTTTGTTCTCGTTTATCTCGCTTGCAATCTTTTCGCCGTTTATGCTGTTGACAGCACTTGCAATCAAGCTTTATGACGGCGGACCAGTATTTTATTCGCAGGAAAGACTTACCACAGACGGCAAGATATTTAAAGTGCACAAATTCAGAAGCATGATTGTAAACGCTGAAAAAGACGGCGTTGCAAGGCTTGCATCACAAAAGGACAACCGCATTACGCCAGTTGGCAAGTTTATAAGAAAAATACGATTTGACGAGCTTCCACAGCTTATCAACATTCTCAAGGGCGATATGTCCTTTGTCGGACCTCGTCCGGAGCGACCAGAGCTTACCCGCCATTACTGCGAAACAATGCCTGAATTCAGCTACAGACTTAAAGTAAAGGCAGGTCTTACAGGCTATGCTCAGGTTATGGGCAAGTATAACACAACGCCTTATGACAAGCTGAAGCTTGATTTGATGTACATTGAGCATCAGTCAATTTTGCTTGATATGAAAATCGTTCTTATGACAATCAAAACCTGTTTTGTGCCTGACGCAACCGAAGGCGTTGACAGCTTTCAGGTCAAGGAAACTCACAGACAGGAAGTTGTTGAGCATAAAGAAATCACAACAAAATAAACAAACTCAAAGGCTTGAACTTTTTGTTCAGGCCTTTTTTGTATAAATGCTGTGAATATGTTTAAATTATGGTCGTTTTTTTCTGTATGTTTGTATATTAACGTCATTGACTTTAACGCAAAAAAGTTATATAATAATATTGTTAAAAAATATACAAACGGAGGTTTATTTAAAATGGCAAGAGTATATAACTTTAGTGCAGGTCCTGCTGTTCTTCCAGAAGAAGTACTCAAGGAAGCTGCTGACGAAATGATGGACTATAAGGGTACTGGTATGTCCGTAATGGAAATGTCACACCGTTCAAAAGCTTTTGACAACATCATCAAAGAAGCTGAACAGGATATCCGTGACCTTATGAATATCCCTGACAATTACAAGGTTCTTTTCCTACAGGGTGGTGCTTCACAGCAGTTCTCTGCAGTTCCTATGAACCTTATGAAAAACAAAAAGGCTGCTTACATTGTAACTGGTCAGTGGGCTAAGAAAGCTTATCAGGAAGCTCAGAGATATGGCGATGCTGTTGCTGTTGCTTCATCAGCTGACAAGACATTCTCATACATTCCTGACTGCTCAGATCTTGACATTCCTGAAGATGCTGACTATGTTTACATTTGTGAAAACAATACAATCTATGGTACAAAGTTCAAGACTTTGCCAAACACAAAGGGTAAGACACTTGTTGCTGACGTTTCATCATGCTTCCTTTCAGAGCCTGTTGACGTTGAAAAGTATGGCGTTATCTATGGTGGAGTTCAGAAGAACATCGGCCCTGCTGGTGTAGTTATCGCAATTATCCGTGAGGACCTTATCACTGACGACGTTCTCGAAGGAACACCTACAATGCTCAAGTGGAAGACTCAGGCTGACGCTGATTCACTTTATAACACACCTCCATGCTACGGTATCTACATCTGCGGCAAGGTGTTCAAGTGGATCAAGAAGATGGGCGGTCTTGAAGCAATGAAGGCTCACAACGAAAAGAAAGCTAAGATTCTTTATGACTTCCTCGATGAAAGCAAGCTCTTCAAGGGTACTGTTACTCCAGAAGACAGATCTCTCATGAACGTACCTTTCGTAACAGGCGATGCTGATCTTGATGTTAAGTTTGTTGCAGAAGCTAAGGCTGCTGGTTTTGAGAACCTCAAGGGTCACAGAACAGTTGGTGGTATGAGAGCTTCAATCTACAACGCTATGCCAATCGAAGGCGTTGAAAAGCTTGTTGAATTCATGAAGAAGTTTGAAGCTGAAAACGCATAATCATTTATTAATTGAAAGGGGTTTATTCCTATGATAAATATTCAGACTCTGAATAAGATTGCCGCTGTCGGCACTGATAAATTTGACAAAAGCAAGTACGCTATATCTGATACTTGCGATGCACCTGATGCAATAATGGTTCGTTCTGCAAAATTGCATGACATGGAATTCAAGGATAACCTCATTGCTATTGCAAGAGCTGGTGCTGGTGTAAACAATATCCCTGTTGCAAGATGTGCAGAAGAAGGTATTGTTGTATTCAACACACCTGGTGCTAACTCAAACGCTGTTAAGGAGCTTGCAATCTGTGCACTTCTTCTTTCTTCAAGAAAGATTACAGAAGCTGCTGCATGGGCTGCTTCACTCAAGGGTACACCTGATGCTCCAAAGACAGTTGAAGGCGGTAAGGCTAAGTTTGCTGGTCCTGAAATTCTTGGTAAAACACTTGGTATTATCGGTATGGGTGCTATCGGTGGTAAGATTGCTAACGCTGCTGTTGCTCTTGGTATGGACGTTATCGGTTATGACCCATATCTTTCAGTAAACGCTGCTATCGCACTTGAGCCATCAGTAAGACTTACAGCTGATATCAACGATATTTATAAGGAAAGTGATTACATCACAATCCATATGCCATACACACCAGAAACAAAGAACACTATCGATGCTGAACAGATCGATATGATGAAAGACGGCGTTCGTCTTATCAACCTCGCAAGAGGCGAGCTTATCAACAGTGAAGCTGTTGTTGCTGCAATAAAGGCTGGCAAGGTTGCTAAGTATGTAACTGACTTTGCTGATGATATTGTTCTCGGTGAAGAAAATGTTATCGTTCTTCCACACCTTGGTGCTTCAACTGGTGAGTCTGAAGACAACTGTGCTGTTATGGCTGCTGATGAGCTTATGGACTACATTGAAAGAGGTACAATCAAAAACTCAGTAAACTTCCCTAACGCTGAGCTTACTAAAACAGGCGATCACCTCGTTTGCGTACTTCACAAGAATGCTCCTGCTATCATCTCACAGGTTACATCTGCTGTATCTGCTACAGGTGCAAACATTGAAAACCTTGTTAACAAGTCAAACAAGGAATGGGCTTATACAATTCTCGATGTTAACGGTGAGCTTGACGCAGCTCCTATCGCTGACATTGACGGTGTTGTAAGAGTTCGTGTACTTTAATCTAATATATTTATTGTATAAACAAAAATATCCTCCAGCATTAAGCCGGAGGGTATTTTTTCATGTTCAAACCTGGATCATATATTATTCTTCTGAAAAATCTGTGTCCAAAGCAATTTGGAACTGATATTCAGGAAATTCTTTCTGTACATCCGAAATGATTTCTTGGTATGCTTCTCTGCGGTTCTTAGCATCAAAGCTTATAACAACATCAAAACGAATACGCATAGTTTCTTTTGTAAGATAGAAACCGTGCATCTGTAAAACGTGTTCATGAGAGAATACTATTTCACGAATTCTTTTCTCTATTGCTATTATCTCTTCATCCTTGGTATTTACAGAATAAACGCCGATCGCAGTCAGAATGACTTTATGTTTGTTATATACTGCTATCTGTATTTCTCTTATAAGGTTATCTATTTGATCGGCTGAATATGTATCAGGTACTTCAATATGTACAGAGCCATTCCATGCATCAGGGCCATAATTGTTCAAAACAAGGTCATATGCTCCCTTTACACTTTCAAATTCAGTGACAGTCTGCTTGATGCTCTTTGCAAGCTCAGAATCACTTCGTTCTCCAAGTATTTTTGAGATAGTATCTTTCAGCATATCAACGCCTGACTTAATGATAACCAGTGAAATTATTGCACCGAGCCATGCTTCTAACGAAAGACCAAACAGCATGAATATCAAAGCTGCAACAAGAGTCGAGGCAGAGATTATTGAATCAAGGGTAGCGTCCTCTCCTGAATTTATTAGAGAATCCGAGTTGACTTTTGTGCCAACCGTTTTTACATATCTGCCAAGTACTATCTTTACAACAACAGCTACTGCAACTATAACAAGAGGTATTATCGAATAATCAGGAGTTGATGGGTTGATTATCTTTTTTACAGATTCAACAAATGATGTTATACCTGCATATAAAACGATCACTGATATTATCATAGCACTAAGATACTCAATACGTCCGTATCCAAATGGATGCTTCTTGTCAGGTTCACGACTTGCAAGCTTTGTTCCTGTAATTGTGATTACAGAGCTTCCTGCATCAGAGATATTGTTTACAGCATCAAGCACGATAGCTATGGAATGTGTCATCAGTCCTATTACTGCTTTGAACGCTGCAAGGAATACATTTGCTATTATGCCTATCACACTTGTCTTTATAATCGTCTTTTCTCTTGAATGATTATTTATAACTGTATCCTCGTTCAATATTTCATTTCTCATAGGATACCCTCTTCTTTCTGAAAACATCAGTTTGTTTTTCATGTGAGATGTTTTACTATCATTTTGGTCTTAAGTCAATTTGAATGTCGTTTTATTCATTTAATCATAAAAATACACAAAGTCCTATGATTTGTATATATGGAATCTACTTAATGACTACTTTATATATGAAAACTATTCTTTATCATTAGTTGAAACTGTTATATCAGGCTTTGACTCTTCCTGTTCCATTTTCTGTCTGTAATTCATAAGTGCTGCTTTCATATCTGCAAGAAGCTCTTTTGTGAAAGGCAGGTTGTGTGAATATGGGTTCACAACAAAGCCGTCAACCGACGGATTCTGCTCTGTAAGAGTTGCAAGGTCGGTAAACTTCATTCCGAACGGCTGATACTCCTGCTCGGAGATAAACTTCACAAGCTCGGAAGAATCAGTAAATGCAGGGAAAAAAGTCTTTTTGTCCTGATTTTGAATAAGAAGGAACTTTACCTGCGGCTTGTCCTCAAAATGCACATGATTATCTGCTTCCGCAACCAGCTGTGTATCTTCCATTACAACACACGGCATGAGAAACGTTGCTCTCAGTGCATAATTCAGCACATTATTCTGCTTTTCAGGAGTAAACTCCTCACGCATTTCCTCGATTGCTTTTACAAGCTCAGGATTTGATACTTTTTCTACAGCTTTTTCTATATTCATCATCACTCACCTTGTTCTTCCTCTAAATTCTTTTCAATAATAAACTTCGGACGTTCTTTTGTTTCAAGATAAATCTTGCCGATATATTCGCCAACAACACCAAGCGATGTAAGGATAAGTCCGCTAAACATCCAGACTGAGAACAGTATTGCCCAGTTACCTCTTGCAGTGCCTGTAAACAGATGCACGATAAAGCAGATAAACAGGATAAACGAGATTGCAAGCACGCCTGCACCAATAGCTGTAATGAATCTGATCGGCTTAACTGATAGAGATGTAATACCCTCGATTGCAAACATTAGCATCTTTTTAAGCGGATATTTTGACTCGCCTGCCTGACGCTCAGCTCTTACATATGTCACAACATCGCTCTTGAAACCAACCATTGGCACAAGACCTCTGAGGAACAGGTTTACTTCCTTAAACTCTGCAAGTGCTTCAACAGCACGCTTGCTCATAAGTCTGTAATCAGCGTGGTTATATGTTATCTCAACGCCCATCTTTTCAAGCAGCTTGTAGTAGCCCTGAGCTGTACCTCTCTTAAATGCAGTGTCCTTTTCTCTTGATGAACGAACGCCGTACACAATGTCACAGCCCTCTGCTCTCTTTTCAAGGAAGCCGTCAATAGCGTTAATGTCGTCCTGCAAATCAGCGTCCATTGACACGATAATGTCAGCATAATCCTTAGCTGTCATAAGACCTGCAAGCAAAGCATTCTGGTGTCCCTTGTTTCTTGAAAGCTTAACGCCTGTGAACAAAGGGATTGATGCGTGTAGCTTTTCGATTATATCCCATGTTGAATCCTTTGAGCCGTCGTCAACAAGCATAACCTTACTGTCCGGAGCAATCTTTTGCTCCTCAATAAGTGTACCCATTTTTTCTACCAATGCTTTTGCTGTAATCGGGAGCATTTCCTCCTCGTTATAGCAAGGTATTACCAAATATAAAGTTTCCATAAATCAAAATCCTTTCATTATTATATTTTAAACAATTCCCGTGCGTTTTGATTGGTAAGGCTTACTATCTCCTGTGGGTCAACGCCTTTAATCTCACCCGCACAAATTGCAATTTTCTCAATCATATCGCTGGTGCATCTTTTGCCCCTGAATGGCTCTGGTGCCATGTAAGGACAATCCGTTTCAAGCAAAAGCCTGTCCAGCGGAATTATCTCTGCTGCCTTTTTTGCTTTTTTTGCATTCTTGAATGTCAGCACACCAGTGAAGCCGATATACATACCAAGCGATAAAAACTCAGCCGCTGTTTCTGCCGAGCCAGAAAAACAATGCACAACGCCTTTTGGCCTGTATTCTCTCAAAATGTCCAGAAAGTCCACAAGTGCGTCACGACAGTGCAAAATTACCGGTAGCTCATGCTCGTTTGCAAACTCAAGCTGGCTTGTCAAAAGCTTTATTTGTGCATCTCTGTCATAGCCTTCATAGTGATAATCAAGACCGATTTCACCAATCGCCTTTATTTGCGGATTATCTTTGACAAACCTTGCAAGTACACTCATATAATCATCAGGAAGCCTGTTCATGCACTCGGGATGAAAGCCTGCTGATGTATAGAAATTGTCATACTTTTTCGCCATTTCAAGCCCGAACAGTGCCGATTTTTCATCTGTACAAGCGTGCATTATGCACTCAACAGGCGAATCATCGCTACAAAGCAGATAATCAAGCAGCTTTTCTCTGTCATCATCGAAAGCACTGTCGTCATAATGTGAATGTGAATCAAAAATACCCTTTAAAACAATAACCAGTCCTTTCGATAAAAGCTAAAATAAGTATATCATATTTTCCCCCTATTGTAAAGTGGAGTTTCGTGCAAACAAATGCCATATCAAAGCAGTTGATAATAGCAGATAATAAGAGAATAAGTGCGATTGAGTGAGATAAATTAAAAAATATCCAATTTTTAATTTGAAACCTTTTAGAAAATCATTACATTGAATTTGCAGTTGCGGATAAGTTGATATATAATCTAATCACAACATAGAAAGGAGAATTAATATGATTAATTCAAACATTGTTGATTTAAAGCCTAACAAAAAGACTGGCAAGATTATTGCTATTATTGTTGCTGTAATAATTGTGCTGATAGGAATACTTACCACACTTGCAATTGTACCAGCAGGTTCAACTGGTGTTATTGTAACATTCGGAAAAGTGTCAAAGAACACACTCTCTGAAGGCTTGCACCTTAAAGTACCGTTTGCTCAGGAGCTTGTAGTAATCTCCAACAAGATTCAGGTTTATGAGGCTGACGCAAGTGCCGTTTCAAAGGACCTGCAGACTGTAAACTCAAAGATTGCAGTAAACTTCCGTGTCAGAAATGACGCTTCTGCATCAATCTATAAGAATATCGGCCCTGATTATCAGACAGTTATTCTCATGCCTGCTGTTCAGGAGTCAATGAAGGCTGTAAGTGCAAAATACACTGCCGAGCAGCTCATCACTGAACGTAACAAGGTAGGTAACGAGATTAAGGACCAGCTTGAAGCAAAGGTTGCTGATTACGGTATTCAGATTGAGAAATTCAACATTGTAAACTTCGACTTCTCAATGGAGTTTAACAACGCTATCGAAGCAAAGCAGGTTGCTGAACAGAATCTTCTCAAGACAAAGACCGAACAGCAACAGGCTATCGTAGTTGCTGAAGCAGAAGCTAAGAAAAAGGTAATCGCTGCTGAAGCTGACGCAAAGGCAATTCAGACAAAGGCTGACGCTCAGGCAAAGGCTAACAAGGAGCTTGCTCAGTCATTGAACGACAAGCTTATCAACTATCAGGCAATCGAAAAGTGGGACGGCATTTTGCCAAAGGTTGCATCGTCTGCAAACCCACTTGTATCGCTCGATTTAAACGACAGCAAGACTGAAACAAACTAAACTCAGGCAAAACATAAGCCCCGGGATAATCAATTCCCGGGGCTGTTTTTTTCAATATTTTTATAACATCTCTTCAAGTCTTTCCTTTGGAACAAAGCAGATAGATGTATCTGCCACCTTGCCGTCTTTGAAAAGCACCACCATTGGTATGCTCTCAACGCCATAATCTCTTGCAAGCTCAGGCTCGTCATCTACATTAACCTTGCCGACCTTTATGTCATCATGCTCACTTGCAATCTCTGCAATAGCAGGTGCAAGCATCTGACAAGGTCCGCACCATGCTGCCCAGAAATCCACCAGAACAGGCTTGTCTGAATTCAAAACTTCCTCTTGGAAGTTATCCTGTGTCAATACTATTTCAGCCATATTAACTCCTTTGCATTAAACTTACTTTGACTTATAATAAAGCATACAGTGACAATAGCCCTCAAAATCCGGATCCTTTATCTGATCCCTGAACTCCTTGCACATACACTTATTATCTTCTATTCTTTCCAGTCTGCACGGACAATACCCGCCCGTTTTTTCAAGGCCTTCTTTTATCATCTTTACGATCTTTTCA
>JAFTAX010000151.1 GCA_017458445.1 Ruminococcus sp.
ACAATGGTATTAAGCATGGCTAATGCTATTGAAATACCGACAAATGCACCTCAGTATGTAACTGTTACCGACGCTAAGGGCGAAGCAGTTACAAACGATGACGGCGAGGTTGCAACAACAGATGTTGCTAATACAACAGCTGCATCAGGCGAAGCTACAAGCGGCGGAGCTGCAAGCAGCGAAACAACTACAGGGGAGGGCTGATAATTATGGCATTAAGCGATGTAATTAAAAAGAAACAGGAAACAGGCGAATCCTCTGCAAAAGCAAAAGAAAAAACAAGCATACTTGACGATGTAAGAATTGTCATAGCTATAATAGTAGTCGCAAGTATTGCTTTGATTGCTCTGATTGTTTATACAACAGGTCTTATCAATGAAAAAATAGTTGAAATTGACAAAGCAAAACAGACTTATGCCAACAATCAGACTAAAATTGAAGGCTTGCTTTCCCTTCAGGCTCAGAGTGAACAGTTTAAAGATCAGAAAGAAAAGTATGACGCTATGATTTCTACTGACGGGCTTGATCAGAGACAGATTATGATTGACCTTGAAAAAGAGGTTGAGTCATATAACTGCAGGCTGAACAGCCTGACTTTCGGTGAGCAGTCAAATACAGGACTCGTTAATCAGATTTCCGTAAACATTAACATTACAGGCGATTATACCGATATTATGAGGTATTGCCGTGATGTTGTCACAGGCGAAAAAATCAGAAGAATTGATACTATAAACATGAGCCCTTATGCCAGCTCCGACACCAAAGAAGCAGACATTGTTATAGTTGAATTCTCAAGATAAGCAGCATTTTATAAATTAGCATTTTTAAGGGAGATTATTTAGATGGCAGGCATTATTATACCCGGTAGCTTAGGCGACAGACTTGTTGACGCAGGCATTATAAACGAAGCCCAGCTTGCGGAAGCGTTAGAGATACAAAAAACAAGTAAAAATCTTTTAGGTACTATACTTACACAGCTCGGTTACTGTACTGAGGACGATGTAGCAAGAGTACTTGCGAAGAAAACAGGCTATAAGTATGTGTCGATTAACGAAATCGGCGTTAATGCTGCTGTTGCTAATTTAATAACTCCCGAAATGGCTCTTCGTTACAACATTTTGCCTCTTTACCAGGAGGGCAACACTGTTTTTGTTGCAATGAAGAACCCCAACGATATTATCACTATAGATAACCTTCATCTAATGACGGGTCTCGAGATTTGCCCTGTAATAGTTCCCGACATGGAGCTTGCTGCGGCAATCGAGAATTTTGCAAATATGAATTCCTCTCTTGACAGCTTTGATGAGGAAGAGGAAGCTGCTCTCGAGCAGGATGTTTCCGAGGAGCTTTCAATTGACGACAAGCCTGCCGTTCAGCTTGTTAATCAGGTTATCAACAACGCTATTAAAGCAGGCGCATCGGATATTCATATTGAAGCGCTTGAAAAGTATATGAGAGTCCGTTTCAGAATCGACGGCGTTTTGCAGGAGATTATGCAGAACCCCATCAAGCTTTTCCCGTCAGTAGTATCCCGTGTTAAAGTTCTGGGC
>JAFTAX010000152.1 GCA_017458445.1 Ruminococcus sp.
CCTTGACAGCTTTGCTGATGCTGAGGATTATATCGCTGATTACAGGCAGTCATTTCGTGAGCTACAGGCTGTTGCAAGAAAGATTAACAAGATAAAGCTTGATGCTAATCAAAGAGCTTATCAAATAAATCAGCTTGAGCAGACGATTGATGAAATCGAACAGCTGAGACTCAAGGAAAATGAGGACGAGGAAATTGCCAGAGAGCTTGAGGTTTCAAAAAATGCGGTAGTTATTTCCGAGGCAATATATAATGCCGTAAAGCTGCTCGAGGGCGATGATGACACATCGGGAGCAGCTGATCTTGCAAAGCAGGCAGAGCAGTCGCTTGAGGAGGATACAGAGATTTATGAAAAGCTTGAGCCTTTGCATGACAGGCTTTTGTCAGCAGGAATTGAGCTTGCGGACATTGCAACAGAGCTGTCGGCAACGCTTGATAAGCTGAATGTTGACCCGAAAAGATATGATTATCTCAACCAGAGAAATGATGACATTCGCAAGATTAAGAAAAAGTATGGTCCTGAGTTGTCAGACGTGATGGAAACGCTTGAAAAGTCAAGGGAAGAGCTTGAACAGCTTGCATATTCAGAGGAGAGCTTAGCTGAGCTTAACGCTGAGCAAAGTGAGCTTTTGAAAGTCGTGTCAAAAAAGGCAAAGGCGTTGTCTGAGTACAGACGACAGGCAGGCGAGCGGTTTATCAGCCGTGTGACTGAGGAGCTTGAATTTCTCAATATGCCTAAGGTTAAGCTTCAGGTTTTGCAAAAGCCTGGCAAGCTGACGGTGAACGGCATGGACACGATTGAGTTTTTAATCTCGGCGAATGTCGGCGAAGAGCCAAAGCCTATTGCAAAAATAGCGTCAGGTGGTGAGCTTTCGAGAATAATGCTTGCACTCAGGAACGTTATCGCCGAAAAGGACAGTATTCCAACGCTGATTTTTGATGAGATAGACACAGGTGTCAGCGGAAAGGCTGCGGGAAAAATCGGCATGAAGCTTAAGCAGATTGCAAGCATAAGACAGGTGCTTTGTGTTACGCATCTCTCGCAGATTGCGGTTATGGCGGACAATCATCTGCTTATTGAGAAGAACATTGTCGGTGAACGTACAGTAACGTCAGTCAAGGCACTCGGCTTTGATGAGAGAAAATATGAGATTGCAAGAATTATGGGTGGCGACAACGTTACAGAGCTAATGCTCGAGAATGCAAAACAGCTGCTTGAAACCTATAATTGCTAACGGCAGAAATATTGACGAACAACGGGAAAAATGGTATAATATATAGGATATAGCGTTTTTTTTATTAAGCGTCTTAGTTTTGGGAAGGAAAATGAATTATGAAGGTTACATTGATTGCACATACTCCTGAGCCTGAAAAGGTTATAGCGTCAGCAGCAAAGCTTTGCTATTCGGCATCTGACATCAACACGCTGATGAACGGACTGACAAAAGAAAAGGTCGAGAGCTTTCTTAATATGCTGACTGATATGGGACACGAAAGCCCGATTGAGCATATTAGCTTTACTTTTGGTATTGAGGGCATTTCAAGAGCCTGCTCACATCAGCTTGTCCGTCACAGAATTGCTTCATATTCACAGAAAAGCCAGAGATATGTAAACGAGGACGGCTTTGACTTTATTATTCCACCTGAGATTGAAAAGATACCTGAGGCAAAGGAAGAGTTTCTCTCACAGATGAAAGTCATCGAGGACGGCTATCACAAGCTGGCTGAAATGCTTATTGACAAGCATACGCAGACATTCCTTGCGGACGGGCTAAGTGAAAAGGACGCAGTCTATAAGGCAAAGAAAAAGGCTTTTGAGGACGCAAGATTTGTTTTGCCAAACGCTTGCGAAACAAAGATTGTTGTAACAATGAACGCAAGAAGCCTTATGAACTTCTTTAATCTGAGGTGCTGCAACAGAGCCCAGTGGGAGATTAAGGCTGTTGCTGATGAAATGCTGAGGCTTTGCAGTCAGGTTGCTCCGACACTGTTTAAGAATGCAGGACCGTCATGTGTCAGAAACGGCAAATGCGGCGAAGGCAAGATGACCTGTGGTAAGTTTAAGGAAGTAGTTGAAAGCTACAAGGCACTTAAATCGGGCAAGTAAGAATTGGAAAGGAAGCACCATAGACATGGGAGATAAGGCTAAACTTGTGGTTCTTGAGGGGCTTGACGGAAGCGGAAAGTCCACGCAGTTTGAAAAGCTGAGCGAATATCTTAAAAACAACGGTGTTAAGCAAAAGGCTATCAGCTTTCCTGACTATGACCAGCCGTCATCGGCACTGGTGAAAATGTATCTTAACGGAGAGTTTTCAAAAAGTGCAAAGGACGTGAATGCTTACGCTGCTTCAAGCTTTTATGCTGTTGACAGGTACGCAAGCTTCAAGAAGTTCTGGGAAAAGGATTACAATGACGGCGTATTTATACTTGCGGCAAGATATGTCACATCAAACTGTATCTACCAGATGGTGAAGCTTGATGAAAGCCATTGGGACGAGTATCTTGACTGGCTTGATGAGTATGAATATGGAAAGCTCGGTCTGCCGAAGCCTGATATGGTGATATTCCTTGATATGCCGATTGAGATTTCACAAAAGCTCATGTCGGGCAGATATGACGGCGATGAGTCAAAAAAAGATATACACGAGTCAAATGTTGAGTTTTTAAAAAGCTGTCGCAGAGCTGCTTTGTATACAGCGAAAAAGCAGGGCTGGAAGATAATAGACTGCAGCGACAAGGGTGAAGCACTCAGCATTGATGAAATACATAATAAGCTAAAAGAACTGATTGATAGTATTATTTAGATATGTTTAATTTCAGAGAGATTCAGCTATCAGACAAGAGCTGGATAGAAAAATGTCTTAAAACATCAGACTATCAGGGCTGTGAATACTCCTTTGCGAATAATCTTGCATGGAGGCGACTGAACGACACGCTGATTTGTCAGCACGACGGGTTGTATTTATCCTGCTCGTTTAGCGACAATAAGCCGTATTTCACATTTCCTGCAGGAGCAGGGTATGATGATGAGAGTATAAAGCGGTATGTGAAGCTTATCAGTGAGCTAAAGGACTATGCAAAAAGCAAAGATGCACCGCTTGTTATATCGTCAGTGAACAGCAAGCATTTAAAATGGATTCAGGATTATTATGGCGACAGTATTACGGTTGCTCAAAACCGAGATAGCTTTGATTATATATACAAGACAAGCGAGCTGATATTGCTTTCGGGAAAGAGATTTCACGGCAAGCGTAATCACATAAAGCGTTTTAAGGAAAACGACTGGAGCTATCAGGACCTTACACCTGAGCTTTTTGATGAGTGCATTGCTTTTGCGGTTGAGTTTTACAACGAGAGCAACGGCTATGACAGCCATTCTGCCGTTGTTGAGCAGTATGTTATAAACACATTTTTTGAGCATTTTGAGTATCTCGGTCTTAAAGGCGGAGTGCTGAGGCGTGACGGCGGTATAGTAGGTTTTACTATCGGCGAGAGACTTAATTCTGACACGTTTGTTGTGCATATTGAAAAGGCAAAAAGTGAGATTCAGGGTGCATACCCGACGATATGCAACGAGTTTTTAAAGGCAGATGCCAAGGATTTTATGTTTGTAAACAGGGAAGAAGATATGGGACTTATGGGACTTCGCCGTTCAAAGCAGTCTTATCACCCTGAGTATCTTCTTGAGAAATATACAGTAGCATTCAAATAATCTGAAAGGGAGTATTGTTATGGTTTATGTTTTTCTGGCTGATGGCTTTGAAGAAATGGAA
>JAFTAX010000153.1 GCA_017458445.1 Ruminococcus sp.
CAAGTGTCCTGCAAGAAGTTGTTCCGACAGCAATAACACGTCCACCGTTAGCTTTGGTCTGGTTTATAAGGTCAGCAGTTCGCTGTGGTATCTCATAATGCTCACGGTGCATTTTGTGGTCAAGCACTTTATCAGCTTTTACAGGTCTGAATGTACCAAGTCCAACATGAAGAGTAATGTATGCAATGTTTATGCCTTTTGACTGAATGTCAGCCAGCATTTCTTTTGTGAAGTGAAGTCCAGCCGTCGGAGCAGCCGATGAACCAAGCTCGTTTGAGTATACCGTCTGATAACGTTCCTTGTCCTCAAGCTTTTCGGTTATGTATGGAGGCAGCGGCATCTGACCTATTTCATCAAGTGTTGCAAAGAAATTATTTTCACATTCAAATCTTGCAATACGATTGCCGTCCTCTAATATGTCGGTGATAACTGCTTTTAGCTTGCCACCACCGAATATGAATTCTGTGCCGATTTTTGCCTTTTTACCAGGACGGCAGAGAATTTCCCATTCTGAGTTTCCACGCTGTTCAACAAGCAGAAATTCGATGAATGAGCCGTTGTCAGCTTTTTCGCCATATATTCTCGCTGGAAGAACTCTTGAATCGTTTAGCACCAGCAAGTCACCCTTTTTGAGGTAATCGCATAGATTATAAAAATGGCTGTGTTCAATCTCGCCTGTTTGCCTGTTCACTTTCAAAAGCCGGGAAGCGTTGCGTGGCTCAATCGGGTGCTGAGCAATAAGCTCTTGCGGAAGGTCATAATAAAAATCCGATTTTTTCATGTTGTTTAAATCCAGCATTATTCTAACTCCTGTAATAAGTGTGTTTTTAATAAAAAAATGCAATTTCTAAGCCTTTACCCCTTGACATATATCAATATATTTGTTATCATTGAATTAATAGATAGAGGTGCGGTCAAAATTAGTAGCAATTCTGAGATTTTTAAAATCAAAGCACTCCCTAAGCTTATTCAGTTTTGCGAAAGGTGCGACTGCCGAAGCATAGGTGTGGGAATCCTGTAGCTGACTGTAGTTTTAACAGAACTCCAGTTGTCATCATTCTTATGATGGAGTGCTATCGACATATTAAAATGTCAACATTCTTATTATATTGTATGATGAACTGGTTTTCAACCAGTTTTTTTATTGTTTGCACATTTTTTATGTTTTGTGCAATTTGCCACGGCTTTTGAATGGCATTTTAGTGAATTTTGACGTACTAAAACAAACTTAGAAAAAGGGGTTTTTAAAATGAAGCAATTTAACGTAGGAATCATCGGCGCAACAGGTATGGTAGGACAGAGATTTTCTCTTCTGCTCGACAAGCACCCATGGTTTAATGTAGTGTGCGTTGCAGCATCACCAAGATCAGCAGGAAAGAAGCTTAAAGATGCAGTAGGAGCTAAATGGGCAATGAATGAGCCTATCCCTGAAGCAATCGGCGAGCTTACAGTATTTGACGCAACTGCTGATATTGATAAGATTTCATCAATGGTAGACTTTGTGTTCTGTGCTGTTGATATGCCAAAGGATAAAATCAGAGCATTGGAAGAAGCATATGCAAAAGCTGAGTGTCCTGTTGTTTCAAACAACTCAGCTCACAGAGCAACACCTGATGTACCAATGGTAGTGCCTGAGATTAATCCTGAGCATATTGAGATAATTGAAGCTCAGAAGAAGCGTCTCGGCACAAAAAGAGGCTTTATTGCAGTTAAATCAAACTGTTCACTCCAGAGCTATGTTCCTGCACTTCATCCGCTGATGGAAAAGTTTAAGGTAACAAAAGCTTTGGCTTGTACCTATCAGGCAATTTCAGGTGCTGGTAAGACATTTAAATCATGGCCTGAAATTCTCGATAACGTAATCCCGTATATCGGTGGCGAGGAAGAAAAATCCGAGCAGGAACCACTTAAAATCTGGGGACATATCGAAGGCGATGAAATTGTAAATGCAACTGCTCCGAACATCACAACACAGTGCCTTAGAGTTCCTGTGTCTGACGGACATACAGCAGCTGTATTTGCATCATTTGAAAAGAAGCCTACAAAGGAAGAAATCCTTGAAGCATGGAAGAATTTCAGCGGTGTTCCACAGGAGCTTGAGCTTCCGTCAGCACCAAAGCAGTTCTTGCACTATTTTGAGGAAAACGATCGTCCGCAGGCTAATCTCGACAGAAACCTTGAGGGCGGTATGGCTGTTTCAATCGGCAGACTCCGTGAGGATACACAGTATGACTACAAGTTTGTTTGCCTTTCACATAACACATTGAGAGGTGCAGCAGGCGGAGCAGTACTCATGGCAGAGCTTCTTGCAGCAAAGGGCTATTTTGATTAATAAACAACAAATTAAAATGACTTGCCTTAATGGCATCAGGAGGTCAGATTTAATATGAAAAAGACTATATTTACAGGTGCAGGCGTTGCAATTGCCACACCAATGAACACTGATGGCTCAATCAACTTTGACGAGCTTGGCAGACTTATTGATTTTAATATTGAAAACGGCACAGACGCTATAATCATCTGCGGTACAACAGGTGAAAGTGCTACAATGTCTGATGAAGAGCACGTTGAATGTATCAGATATGCAGTTGAAAAGGTTAATAAGAGAGTGCCTGTTGTTGCAGGAACAGGATCAAACCATACAGAGTATGCAGTTAAC
>JAFTAX010000154.1 GCA_017458445.1 Ruminococcus sp.
CCAGCTGCTAAAAAGGCTCCTGCTGCAAAGAAGCCAGCTGCTAAGAAAGCTCCTGCTGCTAAGAAGGCTCCTGCTAAGAAGCCAGCTGCTAAGAAGACAACTAAGAAGGCTGCTCCAAAGGCTGCTGCTAAGAAGGAAGTTGTTGTATTGCAGTTCGCTGGTAAGGAAGTTGAACTTGATGCTGTTGTTGAAGCAGCAAAGGCTGACTTCAAGGCTAACAACAAGACTGCTGTAAGATCTATCAACGTTTATGTTAAACCTGAAGAAAGCACAGCTTACTATGTTGTTAACGGCAAGGTAACAGGTAAGGTTGCACTTTAATTTCTGTTATATTTTAAACAAAAAGGGTATCAGTTATTGATACCCTTTTTTATTTATGCTTATTAATTCTTGATACTGTTCTTTACCCTTTTAAGCTCTTCCAAGAATTTTATATCAATATCGGTCATTCGATAGTCTTTTCTACAGATAAGCACATCGCAATATGTCTTTTTTGTATCGCTGCACTTAAGCTGTGTAAGTCCATATCTTTTTAGCACCTGCTCAGGCAATGGCGTTGACCACATATATGTATCGCTTATTGCACTGAGTGCATTCAGTTTGCTTTCTCGCTCGTTAACATAAATCTGCTTCTTATCATTATGCTGAACAGCACTCTTTTTTGCAAGCAGCGACTGCAAACCCAAAGCTCTGTCATCTGTTATTTCAACATAGGATTCAAGCATATCTGATTGCACTTCGGCTTCAATCGCAAGTGGACTGTACTTGCTCACGGCGACCATTTCATCATAAGTCCAGATTTCTGTTGCGACAAGCTTTCGCTCTTCAAGCATACTCACAAACAGCTTTTCATAAGGCAGGCTATATCTTATAACGCCAAGCTTATACTCGTCATCAACCACTTTATCAATAGTTTCCAGTGCGCTTGTTTCGTTTATATTTATATCGAGGTTTTCATAATTATCAAGCTTCTTCAAAAACTCTGCAAAGGCATAAGTTATATAGCTTGAACCTGAAAACAGCAGCTGAAAGCTCTGGGCATTAATGTTGCTTTCTTTATGCAGATTTTCGATTTTATCAAGCTGAGCGAGGATTTCTTTTGCATATTTTAAAAACTCCTTGCCTTTTTCTGTTGGCACGACACCTTTGACAGAACGCTTGAAAATCGGCGTACCTATCTCCTGCTCCATTTCTTTTATTGCTTTTGAAAGGTTAGGCTGTCCCATGTAGAGTGCTGATGCGGCTTTTGTTACCGAGCCGTATTTTTCAACCTCAACTATGTATTTCATGTGCATAAGGTTCATATATATCCCTCCTTTGCAGGTATTCCAATAAGTAAATATCTGTTATATATAATTATATATAATAGCCATACAAATGTCAATATGTTTGAAGTATATTTTATCAAAAGGAATCATATTATATACCAACCACACTGGACATACTCGACTGATACTGACAGAGAAAGGGTTGACTTATATGATAAAGAAAAAGCTGCTGACGGCTTTATGCTTCGGGCTTATTTGCACTGTTGTCGGCGTTTTGGGATATAACGCTGACAGACGGCTTGTGATTGAAACCGCAAATTATCAGGCATCGCAAAAGCTTGATAAGCCTGTAATCGTGATTGATGCAGGGCATGGTGGTGCTGACGGCGGTTGTGTCAGCGTTAACGGCAAACTTGAAAAGGACATTAATCTCAATATTTTATTGTCATTACGTGATATGCTGAATGTATTGGGATATGATGCACGCTGCACTCGTGAAACGGACAGGTCAATACACGATAACGGTGTTGAAGGACTTCGCAACCAAAAGGAATCCGACATGAAAAACCGTCTTTCGCTTATAAACAGATTCGACAATGCTATTGCGGTGTCTATCCACCAAAACAAGTTTACCGATGAACAGTACAGTGGTGCACAGATGTTTTACTGCCCGAAAGTGACAGGCAGTGAGCAGCTTGCAAGTATCATGCAAAAGCAATTTGTATCAAAGCTTCAGCCTGACAACACCCGTGAAATAAAGCAGGTGACTGATGAGCTATATTTACTGAACAATGCAAAATGCCCGGCGGTAATGATCGAGTGCGGATTCTTGTCCAACAAGGAGGAGGCAGATAAGCTCGAAAGCCCTGACTATCAGCACAAAGTAGCGTTCACCATATTCAGCGGAATATCTGAATATCGGGCGACAAATATTTCGATATGACAAACTCTGAGTGATTGCATGTAGGGGCGACCCTCTGGGTTGCCCGTATTTGTATACTCCGCTCTTTTTTAAGGGAAGCCCTCTCTTGTTTCTTCAGGGCAGCCCTCTATCGCTTTTGTTAGGGGCAGCCCTCTATCGCAGGGCATGCCCCTCTTTCCAAACATTCCACTGGAATGTTTGCAAATTCACCCTATGCGGAGCTCACGACGTAAGGGGTTTTTCGCCAACTGCGGTTGGCGA
>JAFTAX010000015.1 GCA_017458445.1 Ruminococcus sp.
CAGAAAGCATGGGAGCTGATGCTGTTGTCAACGTAAGATACGCTTCATCAGCAATAACTCAAGGTGCTGCAGAGGTAATTGCCTACGGTACTGCTGTTAAATTTGTCGGCTAATAACAGGAGCAGAAATGTTTGATAAATCAAAGGTAAAAACGCCTTGCTATGTCGTTGACGAGAGTCTTCTTCTGCGTAATCTTGAAACGCTCGATTATGTGCGTAAAAAGGCGGGTTGCAAAATTCTCCTTGCACAAAAGGCTTTTTCAATGTTTTCCGTCTATCCGCTGATATCGTGTTATCTTGATGGGACAACTGCGAGCGGACTCTATGAAGCGAAGCTCGGCGAGGAGGAATTTGAAGGCGAAGTTCATGTATATTCGCCTGCTTATAAGGCTGGTGAAATAGCGGAGCTATGCGGTTTTTGTGACCATATCGTTTTTAACAGCTTCAGACAGTGGGAAAAATACAGAGGTATGATTGAAAAGAGTGAGCGGAAAATTTCTTGCGGAATTCGTGTCAACCCTGAGTATTCCGAGATTGAAACCGAGATGTACAACCCGTGTTCAAAAGGGTCACGCTTAGGGGTAACTTTTCACCAGATTGGTGAAAAGGATTTGCACGGAATTGATGGTTTGCACTTCCATTCGATGTGCGAGCAGGGTGCCGAAACTCTTGAGCACACTTTACAACATTTTGAGAAAAAATTTGGTGAGTATCTCTATGACATGAAGTGGGTGAATTTCGGTGGCGGTCATCACATAACAAAGGACGGCTACAATCTTGATTTGCTGATTGATTGTGTCAAGCGATTCAAGGAGAAGTATGATGTCGAAGTTTATCTCGAACCAGGAGAAGCTGTTGCACTGAATGCTGGCTTTCTGGTGACAGAGGTGCTTGATATCGGCGAGAATGGAATGAACTATTGTATTGTTGACACATCTGCTGCCTGTCATATGCCTGATGTGCTTGAAATGCCGTACAGACCGCATATTATCGGCTCGGGCGAGAATCAGGAGAAGCCGTTTACTTATCGACTTGGCGGACCGACTTGCCTTGCTGGCGACATAATCGGTGACTATTCTTTTGATAAGCCACTGCAGGAAGGCGACAGGCTTGTATTTACCGATATGGCTATCTATTCAATGGTTAAGAACAATACATTCAACGGTATGCCGCTGCCGTCAATTTATCTTCACACCAAAGACGGCGAGCTGAAGCTCGTTCGAGAGTTTGGATATGACGATTTTAAGATGAGGTTATAATACTATGCCCGCCAATTCGGCGGGCTATTTTTGTTGTCAAAATGTATAAATATTGCTTTCCGCAATTGTACAATTTACCAAATGTTTTATTGTTGTAAAATACAACCAGTTGTGGTATAATATTTGCATAAAGAGCGGATAATCCGCTAACTCTAAACAAGGAGGTTTTGCTATGAAAAAACGTTTATTCAGCCTATTAACATCACTATTTATGGTGATAAGCATGGTGGGCGTTTTGCCTGCTGTGACAGCGAGTGCTGTGACAACATTTATAATTAAAGATTTACAACATGCTGAATGGGAAAACGCTTTCCCGAAGTGGAATGACGGAACATGTGAAATAGATGACTACATTGATGCGAGGTCATTTAAAAAGAACACTCCTCTTGAAGTAACAGTAAACTTCCAGTGGACAGATGAAGCTCTAGAGGATGGATATGTATGCGTAAAGCCTGCATCAGCTGCTAAGGGCTGGAATCCACTTGGTGGTACATCGAAAAAGAGTCTTGGTTATCTTGAGCATATGCCAATAATTACAGTTGATTGTGATTACGCAGAGCAGGGTTATACAGTCAATGGAACTCACGAACATATAGATTACTGTATGCAGAAAGACGGCTCAATGATGGCAAACGATCCTGATGTTAAGCAGATGAAATTCACAGTTACTGCTAACGGTGTAAACGCACTTATCGCAAGCGCAGAAGCAAATTATGACGGTGTTTTGCTTCAGACATATGGTGCACAGGTTACATCAGTTGTGGTATCACAAAACGGTGTTAAACTTGCTTCGACAACTGCAGGATGTAGGAATCCTGGAATTATTGAAGAGCCTCAATGTATTAATCATAAGTTCAGTTCATGGATAACAATCAAGGAAGCGACTTGCACACAAGACGGTTCAAAGACAAGAACTTGCTCAGTTTGTGGAGAAACTGAAACACAGACAATCAATGCTAAAGGACATAATTATAGTACAACTGTAATAAAACCACCATGTACTGAAAATGGTACATTTCTTTATACTTGCACTTGCGGTGATAGCTATACTGAGGAAATTCCTACAACTGGACACGAATATACTGTATCAACAGTTGCTCCGACGTGTTTTGAAAAAGGATATGATTTGCACACCTGCATGTATTGTAATAACAGCTATAAGGATAACTATACTCCTGTATTAGTGTTTGGAAACGTTACATCAGCTAATTTTGTGAATGGTGTTACTGCTATTAAAATGACTTGCAATAAGGTATCTGGTGCAACAGGATATTATTACTATCAATATAATGCAACCAAAAAAACGTGGAAAAAGGTTGCAACATCAGCAAGCAATTCATACACATTTACAAAACTATCAGCAGCAACTTCATACGCATTTTCTGCAAGAGCATATGTTGCAAAAAACGGCAAAACTGTAGTAAGCTCTAAGTTGACAACTTTTAAGACATCAACAATCCCTGCAACAGTAAACTTCAAATTGACCTCAGGCGTGAAAACAGTTAAAGCCACTTGGTCAAAAACAAGAGGTGCAACTGGATATATTGTTTATTATAAAACATCTCCGAGTGCAAAATGGGTAAAGCTTGGAGCTACAACTGGCACAAGCTATACAAAGACAGGCTTGAAGCCTTTA
>JAFTAX010000155.1 GCA_017458445.1 Ruminococcus sp.
GCCATGCCTGCACACATATCAGTTGAGCCGATACCTGTTGAGAAAGCACCGAGTGCACCATATGTACAGGTGTGAGAGTCTGCACCGATTACGCAGTCGCCTGGTGCAACAAGTCCTTTTTCAGGTAAAAGTGCATGCTCTATACCCATATCGCCGACATCATAAAAATGTGTGATGTCATAATGACCGCAAAATTCACGGCACTGCTTACACTGAGTTGCAGCCTTGATATCCTTATTTGGTGTGAAATGGTCCATAACCATTGTGATTTTTTCTTTGTCAAAAACGCTGTCAAAACCTGATTTGTCAAACTCGTTAATAGCAACAGGTGATGTAATATCGTTGCCAAGCACAAGATCAAGATTTGCCATAATTAGCTGACCAGCTTTGACTTCGTCAAGCCCTGCATGAGCTGCAAGGATTTTTTGTGTCATAGTCATTCCCATAATATCATAAACTCCTTATAAATATATTAAATACACAAATAATATTATAACACACAAATTCCAGACTGTAAACACCTCTGTTTGATTTTTAAAATATTATTTTGTTTTTTTATGAAAAAATCACCTTGAATAGTAAAGTGTAAATCAGCAAAAAATATTATCAGGTAAAAGAAATTTTGCTTAAAAATTTATTGAAAGGGTGATTTTTGTGAGTACAAGCTCGATAATTAAAGGAGTGTCTATCGGTCTGACAGCAGGTGCTATTGTTTATGCTATCTCAAACTCAAGCCAGAGAGATAAAAACAGATTAAAGTCAAGAACAGGAAAAGCAATCCGTGCAATCGGTGATGTTATGGACGGGCTGTCAATGATGATGGACTAATAAAAAAGCATGCTGAAGTTCTCAGCATGCTTTTGTGTTATTCAATTGTTACTTTTTTCATAACCTGTGGCTCTATTGGCTTGTCCATGAAATTGACTTCAACCTCAGCAATTTCATCAACAACGTCCATGCCTTCTACAACTCTGCCGAATGCTGCATATTGCCCATCGAGATGAGGTGCATCCTTGTGCATGATGAAGAACTGTGAACCAGCCGAATCAGGCATTGATGACCTTGCCATAGAGATAACACCTCTTGTGTGCTTGAGGTCGTTTGGCACGCCGTTTGCAAGAAATTCGCCCTTGATACGTTCCTTTGGTCCGCCCATGCCAGTACCCTCAGGACAGCCGCCCTGAATCATAAAGCCGTTGATTACTCTGTGGAAGATAAGACCGTCATAAAAGCCTTCTTTTACCAGCTTTTCAAAGTTTGCAACCGTAATTGGTGCAACATCAGGATAAAGCTCAAGTTTTATCTTTTTTCCATTTTCCATTTCAATAACTATCATTTTCTCACCTCAAAAGAATTAATCCCAAAGCTTTTCAGGGTAAACGCCGTCTGCAATAAGCTTTGCAATAGCCTCGCAAACTGTTGCCTTGTCCTCAGCATATGTAACGCCAAACCATTTGTCATGGCTTTCAAGCAAAGCACAGTCGCCAAGACCGTTTTTGATAAGCTTGTCTATTATAATAGGAAGCAGAAATTCTGCCTTTGGATTTTCGCCATACTTTTTAAGGAACTTGACAAACTCAGTATCAAGCACATCAAGAAACTCAGGAGGGCAGCCCCACATATTCATTGATACATAGCTGTCTTCGCTAACTTCCTTAAGTGTATCGCCGTCGCCAGCCATAACCTTTCCGTCATCTTCACGGCGTATGTTGTATGTTTCATTAATCTCAACAATGTTTTTATCATTATCAACATTACAGATACCACGGGTTACAGAGCCGTTGTCGCTCAGGGTATTCTTTAGGATAAATGCTGCCATTGAAAGATCAAGCTTGTCCTTTTTGTCACCCATTGATGTAAGATAGTCATAAAGCACCTTGTATGCTTCCTGACCGTAGTAGTCATCGGCATTGATAATTGCAAAAGGCTCGTTGATTGCGTCCTTGCAGCAGAGTATCGCATGACCAGTACCCCAAGGCTTTGCTCGCTCAATGCTTTTGAATTCATCAGGCACATCGGAAGTTTCCTGGAAAACATAGCTGACATTAACGTGCTTTGCAATACGATTGCCAATCATCTCGGCAAAAGCTTCTTCAATGTCTTTTCTTATAATGAAAACAACCTTGTTAAAGCCGGCTCTTACAGCATCGTATATTGAATAGTCCATGATAATTTCGTTGTTAGGTCCAACAGGTGCAAGCTGTTTTATACCACCGCCAAAACGTGAGCCCATACCTGCAGCCATAATAACAAGAGTACAATCTTTCATTTTATTTCTCCTTAAAAGTATTTGTGTTTCCACAGTTTAATTATGCCATATTTCCAGCCAAAAGTCAATATAAAAATAACAGGCTAAAATCAAATTGATAATAGCCTGTTTGTATTAGATTACACGTCTAATCGTGCTTATTGAATAGTACTGGAGATTTGAAACGTGCTGTACTTTGATGCCGTCATAAGAGTTCATTGCGTGAACAATCTTGTTGTTGCCGATATACATTGCAACATGGCTTCCACCGTTTAGCACCAGAATATCTCCTGCTTTCATGTTATATCTGCTTACGGCTTTTCCGACTCTGCCCTGAGCATTAGAACTATGTGGCAGGTTTACACCAATCTGCTTGTATGCAAGCATTGTAAGTCCTGAGCAGTCAGTGGCACGATAGCTTGCACCACCGTAAACATAGCTTCCGCCGTTCATGCTTGCAGCATAAGCTGATACAACTCTACGCTTGTATTCTTCAACAGTGATGCGAGCAAGCTTCCTGTCGCTGAATCTTACATATTTGCCTTTATATGCTCCTTCAAGTACTTTGATATATGTGCCTTTGAACTTTTTGTCTTTTCCAGCAACACCTGCACCGTTGTCAGTTGCAAGTACGCCTTTGACGTTGAAGTTTGCGTTTGCATTTGCAACCTTTATCATCTTGCCATTTTTTGCCGCATAAACAGGTGCACCCTTTTTAAAATAGTAGCATGAAGCATATGCTGTCTTTGTTGTTACAGTGTTTGAGAAGCCTGAATTTTTCTTGTTTGCAATTGCGGCAAATCTTATTTTATAGTATGTGTTAGCTTTGATATTTGTCTTGCCGTTGTGATATATGCTTACAAAGCCATGGTTTTTCTTGATTGATGACAGTTTAACGCCTTTGAACGCAACAGCATTGCCGACATAAACATCAAATACTGTGTTCGCTGAATATGAAGAAATGTTTGTAAGGTTTACTTCAATCTTATCGCCAAAAGCATTTCTAAGTGCAATCACTGGTCTTGCAACTGAGCTGTTTGCAGCCTGTGATGTTATAGCATATTGGCTGATATTCTCAGCATCAAGCACATCTGAAATATATGCAGTTGAATTAGTCACAAGTGCAGCAGTCATAAGCAGCACCGCAATAATCTTTTTAAGTAAAATAATAAATCATCCTTTCGATAATCAGGTTGTAGATTTACTCGTTGTTACCATTTTATCATAATTTAGGGCGTTTTTATACCTGATTTCATAAACTTTGTATCATTGTTGTAACCACTGTAACCTGATTGTAATAATTTTGTGTAAATAACATACAAATTAACGGGCAATTATATCTATAAAATGAATTAGTTATTTTTGCTTAACAAAATATAACGTCCTAAATGCGTAGCTTTTAGCTTGTAGCATATTGCATAAAAACGGCTGTGTATCTTTGTGCAAAAAGACGGGTAGAATAATTTTGGATTTTTTGAATTTTTTTTAAAAAAACACTTGACAAGTGATTAAAAAAGGTATAGAATATACCTAGCACTCAAAGAGCGAGAGTGCTAACACTCAAAAAGTTCAAGTGCTAAAAGCAGGTAGGTGAGAGAATGGATAGCCGTAAATTGAAGATACTTACTGCTGTAGTTGATGAATATATTGTAAGCGGTGAACCTGTTGGTTCAAAGACGATAATGAAGCACGTTAATGCATCATCTGCTACAATCAGAAACGAAATGGCAGAACTTGAAAAGCA
>JAFTAX010000156.1 GCA_017458445.1 Ruminococcus sp.
ATAAATCTTCAACAAATTCTCTAAGCTCTTTATCGTTCATCTCTTGAATGTTCGTCTTACGAAGCTTGTCCGATAATACTTGACTGCTTATCTTATCAAATGATATCTGGTCGGTTAATTGCTCTGAAGTTGAATTCGCCTTTTTGCTTTCAGCTTCCATTTCTTCAAGCAGTGATTTTGCCCTTGTTATAATCTTTGGAGGCAATCCTGCAAGCTTTGCAACTTCAATACCATAGCTTTCATCAACGCCACCTGGTACAATTTTACGCAAGAATTTAATTGTATCGCCACTTTTAGCTACAGCAACAGAGAAATTCTTAACACCAGGTAACTCGTTTTCAAGCTCGATTAATTCATGATAATGTGTTGCGAATAATGTCTTACAGCCGAGTGATTTTGATGTTGAAATATACTCAGAAACCGCTTTTGCAATACTAATTCCATCAAATGTCGATGTACCTCTGCCGACCTCATCAAGAATTACAAGGCTGTTCTTAGTAGCATGCTTTACAATGTCAGCAACCTCGCTCATTTCAACCATAAATGTTGACTGCCCTGCTGTTAAGTCATCAGATGCACCAATTCTTGTGAAAATCTGGTCAACGACTGAAATCTTAGCGTAATCAGCAGGTACAAAACAGCCAATTTGTGCCATAAGTGTAATTAATGCAACCTGTCGCATATATGTAGATTTACCTGACATATTCGGCCCTGTAATCACAGCCATACGGTTGTTTGTAAGGTCAAGATATGTATCGTTTGGCACAAATACTTCTTCATGCTGCATTAATTCAACTACAGGATGACGGCCATTTTTGATATCAATTATTCCGTCAATTGCAATCTCTGGCTTTGAATAATTGTTCTTTATTGCAGCCGTTGCATATGAGCATAGTACGTCAATAGTTGCAACTGAAGCAGCAGTTTCCTGAACAAGACTAAGCTGTGTAGCAATAAAATCACGAAGCTCAACAAATATATCAGATTCAAGCCTGATTATCTTTTCGCTTGCGCCTAAAATGGTGTTCTCGGCATTTTTAAGCTCGTCAGTTATAAAACGCTCGCAATTAGTAAGAGTCTGTTTTCTGATATATGTTTCAGGCACCAAGTCGTAGTATGATTTAGTTACTTCAATATAATAACCAAACACACGGTTATAGCCGATTTTCAGGTTCTTGATACCAGTATTATCACGTTCACGTTGCTCAATTTCGTCAATAATACCCTTACCGCCTGAAATGACGCTTCTGAGTTCATCAAGCTGGTCATTAAAGCCGTCCTTTATAACACCACCGTCTTTAACGTTTGCTGGTGGCTCGTCAACAAGTGCGTTTTCAATAAGATTAGAGATTTCCTCGAGTGTTGAAATCTTGCTGTCAAGGTTCTTTATAAGCTTTGCAGAAAATCCGCTGAGGATAGCTTTTATTTCAGGAAGCTTTAAAGCTGTAAGTGACAGAGATTTTAAATCTCTTGGCGATGCTGTTTTATACATAACCCTTGTCATAAGACGTTCAAGGTCATAAACACCAGCAAGTATTCCAGTCAGCTCACCAAGCTCAACAGGACTGTTTAAAAGCTGTTCAACAGCATTCAATCGGTCAATTATCTTTGACGGATTGATAAGCGGTTGTTCAAGATATGATTTGAGCATACGCTTACCCATTGAAGTTTTTGTATGATCAATAACCCACAATAGTGAGCCTTTTTTCTCTTTATTACGTAAAGTTTCTGTCAGCTCAAGATTGCGACGAGCAGTAAAACCAATTGTCATAATCGGGTCGCTATCATGTCTTATTATATTTGAAAAACGTCCGATTAATGCTTTTTGTGTGTCATGGATATACGCAAACAAGCCACAAACAGCATTAGCTGACACAGATTTTTCATCAATGTTTAAAGCATCAAGACTCGAAACCGAGAACTGTTTTAGCACATCTTCTGTATGTATAAGCGGTGAAAAATCGTGCTCATCAAGTAACTGTACTGATGTTTTCAGCTTTTCTTTTACAAATGCACCGATATCTTTCTTCGATAAGAATGCATCATTAATTAGCATTTCAACAGGCGAAAACCTTGACAACTCATTAATTGCATTATTTGACGCATCTTTACCTGAAAATTCAAACAAATGCACCTCGCCCGTAGATATATCAGCAAGGCATAATGAACTTTCTTTGCCTTTAACATAAAATGAGCAGATGTAGTTGTTTGAAGTTTCATCAAGCATACTGCTTTCAATAAGCGTACCTGCGGTTACAACTCGAATAACATCTCTCGGTACAATTCCCTTGCAGGTTGAAGGATCAGCAGTCTGCTCACAGATAGCTACCATATAGCCTTTGTCAATAAGCTTTTTTAGATATAAATCGCAGGCATGATAAGGAACGCCACACATTGGTGCACGTTCCTCAAGTCCGCAATCTCTTCCAGTAAGAGTGAGCTCAAGCTCACGGGACGCAGTTATAGCGTCATCAAAGAACATTTCATAAAAGTCACCTAAGCGATAAAACAGAATATGGTTCTTATATTTCATTTTGACTTCAAAATACTGTTTCATCATTGGTGAAACTTTTGAAATATCAACGTCCTTCATTAACATGAACTTTCACTCCTCTCATAGAATTTTCTAATAATTAGTGGCAACCACCGCAAGTTGAGCAAGAACCGCCACAACCTTGTGGTGCTTGTTCAGGACAAGTCATTGGGTCCTCACCGTTAGCAGCCATTGAAATAATGTAGTTTACTGACTGCAAAAGTGAATCAAGTTCTTCTTTAGCATCGTTATAAGCTTTCATTGTTGGCATTTCCATGATTTCATTATAGAGTGCCTTGATGTCGTTATCAAGCTTTGTCATAGCTTCATTATCCTTTTCAGGCTTTGACATCTCCTGATTAAGCTTCATTCTCAGCATATTAAACTCGCCGATCTTATTCTGCATTTCAGTATCATTATCGCTGTTCTTTGTAGCTTCACTGAATTTTGCATATCTCTCGTCTTCCTGAAGAGCCTTTCCTAATTCTCTTGCACATTCAATTACTGTCATTTTCAAAATCTCCTTTTTTAAAATTATTTATAATCAAACAAGCTCACCTTCCAAAGCCCAGTTCATAGCTTTGGTAATACGAACTTGTATGAATTCATCAATAAGGCTATCATCGCCTTTGAATTCTACAATGATGTTTTCATCATTCTTACCAGTAAGGTAATCAGTACCCTTTCTTCCCTTTCCTTCAACTAATACAGTACAAGTCTTACCTACAAACCTTGACAGCCATTTTGATGTAATCTCACGCTGCTCAAGCAATAGCTCACGGAGCCACAATCCTTTTTGCTTGACGGAAACACTGTCATCAAGCTCTGCAGCCTTAGTGCCTGTTCGTTTTGAATAGACAAAAGAGTAAATATTATCATATTTTACTTTTTTAATAATATCCTTTGTCATGCAAAACTCTTCATAAGTTTCACCTGGAAAGCCTACAATTAAGTCAGTTGTAAAAGAAAACTCAGGCGATTTGCTTCTCGCATAGTCAATTATCTTCATATATTCATCTACAGTATACTTACGGTTCATTTCCTTTAGTATTCTGTCAGACCCTGCTTGTACAGGCAAATGAAGATGCTTGCAGACTTTATCGCAGTCCAAAATTGTATCAATAAGTTCATTTGATGCATCTTTAGGATGAGAGCTCATAAACCTTATGCGAAATTGTCCGTCTATACTGTTTATATCTCTTAAAAGTTGCGGAAAACCATAGCTATATGAGTTTACATTCTGTCCTAAAAGCGTTATCTCTTTATATCCTTGTGAAACAAGTGTTTTTACTTCATCAATAACCGCTTGCGGTTTGCGACTACGTTCACGACCTCTTACATAAGGTACAATACAGTATGTACAAAAGTTGTTGCAGCCATACATTATTGGGACAAAAGCACGAATCTTATCATCTCTGAGCTGAAGAAAATCCTCATCAATATCAATATGGTTTTCAGTAATATTGAAAACTCGCTTACGCTTATCAATTACTTCCCATAGCATATTGTATAGGTCATTATAAGCAAATGTACCGAAAACGAGATCAACCTGTTTGTAAGTGCTCTTAATCCTGTCAGCAATGTGCTTTTGCTGTGCCATGCAGCCGCATACACCGATTATAAGTTCAGGGTTGTCCTCTTTAATATGCTTTAAATCACCGATTGTTCCAAAGACTCTGTCTTCTGCATTCTCTCTGACAGCACAAGTGTTATATATGAT
>JAFTAX010000157.1 GCA_017458445.1 Ruminococcus sp.
GTATTTTATGCGTGTTTCAACATACATAATATACTGAAGTAACATCGTTGCAGCAAGAATATAAGCCGTAGAATTCGGATGATAAAAACCAAATGAAGCCCTGATACGATGCTCTTTTGTAGACGCATCATAAAGAACGCCCTGAATCGTGTCAATGTTTATTTCACCAATGTTTCTTGCAACCTGTATCAGACATATAACTACAGCAAATATCGCCCAGTATTTGATAAATCCAATACTCGTGAAAACCGTGTCACGACCGATAACATTAACCGCTAATAAAAATAATATCAAAAGAAAAACATAAACCGCACCGTTTATCGAGTCAATGTGGAATAACGCAAACGGCAATAAGCACCAGAATATAAACAGTGACAAATATAATGGGACAGTTATTCTCGAAAATTCAATTTTTCTTGTGAGGCAAATATCAATAGCAACTATGGCAAAATACAGAAAATATACATATTCCACCCTGAGTCCAATGCCCGAAATAAAGCATGCAATAAGCATTGGCAGAGTCAGAATTATTGATAGCATTTTTAACTCGATTGTTTGTTTCATTACTTCTACCTCGATAATCTTTGTAACCCAAAGATTCAATAAGTGTTATATATTAATAAAAAAATTATTTTAACAGCGATTTTTCTGCAATCCTGCTGTACACAAAATTGCACTTAGCGTCCATTGCGTTAGCCTTCAGCTTTTCATAATAGTCTTTATCATTATATATTGATAAAATCTTGTCTTTCATCTCATCAGCACTGTCTTTATATAAAAACTCAACATTACCGTTTGTGTTGACGTGGGTTGTGCCGTCCCAGTATTTGCAAAGCATAGGTATTCCCTGTCCTGCGACCTGTTCCCAGAAAACAGAATGTCTGCCAGGAAAAACAACAAGCTCTGCAGCACCAAAATAATCATACGATTCATCAGCAGTAATCCAGCCAATGTATGTTATGTTTTCGCAGTCAAGATATGCCTCAAATTCTTCTTTCAGCTCATCTTCAACCGAGCCGAAAACAAGCAGCTTCAAGCCGTCAGCTTTAGCATTTTTCACCGCTTCCATAAGATAAAGCGTCTGACGTTTTGCATAGTCAATCTTACCGCCTGTTACAATCAGAAAGTCATCTTTCTTTATGCCATACTTCCCCTCAAGCATAGCCCTGAAGCTCTCTTTGTCGGTGCCGTCAACCTTTTCATCATCTGCTGCCATGCAAAGCAAATCAGTCTTGCTTTTGTCAATATTATAAATATCAACAAGGAAGTCCACTCTTGCAGGCATAACGCCGTAAAACTTGGTTATATAAGGCTCTGCCTTTTTTGCATAGTGTCGCCAGATAACCTTGTGCAGAATGTTTTTCGATACCCAGTTTGTCGCACTGTTTGAAAAATCAGCATGATTGTCTGCAAAGGCAGTAACGTCCCTGTGAGCCTTAAGATAATCAACTATTACCGTTATGTCACAAAACGCCGCACCATGCACAAACAGCACATCAGGAAGCTCTGCTTCAATCGCATCATAAAGCCCGACATATCTCTTAAACTTGTATTCAAAAGGCTTGTCGTCCTTTATCGGAAGCCTTATGACCTTTACATCATTTTCATTGATGTAATCGCTTTTCTCAAACTTTTCAAGCTTACTGTCAGTACCCCAAACCCACTGAGAAGTAATCATGGTAACATCATGCCCCAGCTTTTTGTGATATTTAGTTAAAAGATTGTCCTGATAGCTCCAGCCGTCCGTCACAGGACCGCACAGCATAATATGTACCACTTTCATAATAAGCTCTTTCCTTTATCCTAATTCAAATATCTTTCGATAACCCGTGTTTTTAACCTTTTCATTGCTGTTATTTATCGCATATTTAAGCGCCTTGTCAGCAACAGCCTGAAGCCCAGCTTCACTCATTTTAGCATAATCATCAATCGCCTTTGCAAACTTATCCTGCTCATCGACTTTAAACACATAACCAACGCCATTTTTTTCAATATCGCCCCAAGGAGTATGGTCGCTAATAATGCAAGCACAACCTGCCGACAACGCCTCCTGAATAACATGGCCATAGTTCTCACCGAGCGTTGTAAACAAGAACACATGGTGCTTTTTTAATGCCTGCACAACGTCCTCAGACTCAACATTTCCCTTGTATTGCCACCTGACATTTTCAGGCAGTTTTTCAAGTGCATTTTTGCATTTTTCCCAGTACTCCTTAAGATGAACCGGTCAGTATATAGTGAAATTTATCTGCTCTTTAA
>JAFTAX010000158.1 GCA_017458445.1 Ruminococcus sp.
CATTTCCTGTCCCTTAGGAGGCATAGCTCCAAAGAGTGTACGGCCTGTCATGATAAGGTCTTTACGCTTTTTCCACATCTCACGGTCAACAAGGAAGTATTCCTGCTCAGGGCCTACTGATGTGCGAACGCTTTTAACACTCTCGTTGCCGAACAGCTTGAGTACACGCAAAGCCTGACGGTTGAGTGCTTCCATTGAACGAAGAAGTGGTACTTTCTTGTCAAGTGCTTCACCTGTGTATGAACAGAATGCTGTCGGAATATATAATGTGCCGTCTTTGATGAATGCGTAAGATGTCGGGTCCCATGCTGTGTAGCCACGAGCCTCAAATGTTGCACGCAAGCCACCTGATGGGAATGATGATGCGTCAGGCTCGCCCTTTACAAGCTCTTTGCCTGAGAATTCCATGATAACTCTGCCGTCAGGAGCAGGAGTGATAAAGCTGTCGTGCTTTTCAGCTGTGACACCTGTCATTGGCTGGAACCAGTGGGTGTAGTGTGTTGCACCCTTTTCGATTGCCCAGTCCTTCATTGCTGCTGCAACTGCGTTTGCAACAGAAATGTCAAGAGGCGTGCCTCTGTCGATTGTTCTTTTCAGCTGCTTATAAACCTTTTCTGAAAGAGTTGCCTTCATAACTCTTTCATCAAACACCATTGAACCAAAATACTCTGTAATCTTCTCCATTTTTCTTTCCTCCAGTATGTGAATATTTTAAGTTAGATTATGCTTTTTCCCATTCTTCTGAATCGTGAAGTGCATTGTAGCCTTCTTCACCTGTACGGATCTTGATGATGTTCTCGATGTCATAGATAAACATCTTACCGTCACCGTAGTTACCTGTATAGAGTGCTGCTTTAGCTGCATCAACAACCTTTTCAACAGGCACTGCACATACAGCGATTTCTGCTTTTACCTTTGGGAGCAGGTTCATCTCAACGGTAGTACCACGATAGTAGTTACGCTGACCGTTTTGCATTCCGCATCCCAAAACATTTGTTACGGTAATACCCTTTACATCGATAGCGTCCATAGCTTCGATAAACTGCTGCAATTTTTGTTGCTTGAAGATTACAACAATGTTTGTAAGCTTTGGCTTGCCGTCAGGTGACGGAGCAACATAGTTCTGTACTTCGATTGCCTTGTCAACAGGTACAGCAGGAGCTTCCGGTGTGCCAACGATTTTCACGCTCTTTGCGTCTTCCTTTGTATAGCCGAACATTGAAGCGTCGCTCATTGAAGGAGCAAAGTCTGCATAAGATGAAACAAGTCCATGCTCTGTAATGTCAAGGCCGATAACTTCTTCCTGCTCTGAAGCACGAAGTCCGATTGTGTGCTTGATAACCAAGAATACCAATGCCATTGCAACGGCTGTGAATGCTCCGATTGCTATAAAGCCTACAAGCTGTCTTCCCAAAAGGCCAAAGCCACCGCCATAGAAAAGACCTGAAAGCTGGTTGCCGTTCTGGTCAACGAGTGTATATCCAGGAACATCAGGATTTGCGAAAAGTCCAACTGCGACTGTACCCCAGATACCGTTCATCATGTGGACTGCAACTGCACCGACAGGGTCATCGACGTGTAACTTATAATCAAGGAACCATACGCCGAAGCATACGAGAAGTCCTGACACGATACCGATTACTGTTGCACCTGTACAGTCTGTAACGTCACAAGGAGCTGTTATACCGACAAGACCTGCGAGTGATGCGTTAAGACACATTGAAACATCAGGTTTACCATATTTAATCCATGTGAATATCATACAAGTAACTGTTGCTACTGCTGGTGCGATTGTTGTTGTAAGGAATACAGAACCGAGCTGGCCTACTGATGTACAAGCTGCACCGTTAAATCCATACCAACCGAACCACAGGATAAACACACCTAAAGCACCGATTGTAAGGTTGTGTCCTGGAATAGCATTTACTTTTGTTTCGCCGTCTTTTGTCTTGTGGAACTTACCGATACGAGGTCCAAGAATTGCTGCACCGACTAAAGCTGCGATACCGCCTACCATGTGAATGTGTGCTGAACCTGCAAAGTCGTGGAATCCCCATTGACTGAGCCAGCCTCCGCCCCAGCCCCAGTGTGCTTCGATTGGATATACAACAGCACTGATAACTGCGGAGTAAACACAATATGAAAGAAACTTTGTACGTTCTGCCATCGCACCAGAAACGATTGTTGCTGTGGTTGCACAGAATACTAAGTTGAATACGAAGTTTGACCAGTCGAATGAAGCGTATGAAGTGAAGATGTCAAATCCAGGCTTACCGATTATTCCGACAAGGTCTTCACCAAAGAGAAGTCCGAAACCTACAAGAATGAATACCACTGTACCTATACAGAAGTCCATGAGGTTCTTCATTATAATGTTACCGGCGTTCTTTGCACGGGTGAAGCCTGTTTCTACCATTGCAAATCCTGCCTGCATGAAGAATACCAAAGCTGCACCAATAAGGAACCAGATTCCAAATACTGTGCCGTTTGTACTTTCTGTTACTTTTGCTAAAATTGATTGAGCGTCCATAAGGGATACCTCCTTTGAAAATTACAGCATAAATACAAAAAGGTGCATGGTGCCAAAACGACACCATACACCCCATTGTGCATAGAATTAGTACTAACAAAAAAAGGAGCCAAGGATATTTAATCCTCAGCTCCGTTGCTGTTTACAATGCCATTATAGTCTCTTGTGAAGGATTTGTCAAGCTTTTTTTAAAAATTTGACGTACCGCATATTTTTTTGCCCAGTTAGCAGCGAATAACTGTTAATTTTAACGAAATGGACATATTGCACCCTTTTCCTATTGACATTTACGCTTTAACGTGTTAATATAAATAGGAAACAAGGACGTTTGCAACAGACCAATTATGTCTGGTGCAGACGTCATTTTTATTATATGACACGAAACAGTGCAAAACGTGTGAGAAAGGTAAGTGAAAGAAATGGACAATTTCAGAAATGAGGCTCCTTATAATCAGCAGGGACTTTACAACCCGAGATTTGAGCATGACAACTGCGGTATCGGTGCAGTTGTGAATATTAAAGGCGAGCAGTCCAGATATGTAGTTGAGAATGCACTTAGAATAGTAGAAAAGCTTGAGCACAGAGCTGGAAAGGACGCTGAGGGCAAGACTGGTGACGGCGTTGGTTTGCTTGTACAGATGCCATACAGCTTTTTTATCTCTGAAACAAAAAAGCTTGGATTTGATATTGGTGAAAAAGGCGATTTCGGTGTCGGAATGTTCTTTTTTCCACAAAATGAGCTGAAACGCAATCAGGCTAAAAAGCTTTTTGAAATGATTGCCAAAAAGAACGGTGTGACATTTATCTGCTGGCGTGAGGTGCCGACAGATCCGTCAATTCTCGGACACAAAGCACAAAGCAGTATGCCACACATCATGCAGGCGTTTGTAAAGCGTCCTGATGACTGTGAAAAAGGACTGGGCTTTGACCGCAAGCTGTTTATAATCAGACGTGAGTTTGAGCATTCAAACGAGAACACTTATGTCTGCTCACTTTCAAGCCGCACTGTTGTATATAAAGGTATGTTCCTTGTGGACGAGCTGAGAAGATTCTACACCGATTTGCAGAGCGAGGAGTTTTCATCTGCTATTGCTATGGTACACTCACGTTTCTCTACAAACACAAACCCAAGCTGGCAGAAAGCTCACCCT
The DNA here is from genome assembly GCA_017458445.1 of Ruminococcus sp. Classification (GTDB taxonomy): domain Bacteria; phylum Bacillota; class Clostridia; order Oscillospirales; family Ruminococcaceae; genus FB2012. Next base: position 3,682 of record JAFTAX010000158.1, read on the forward strand.
AACCGCTTTATTGTACATAATGGTGAGATTAACACAATCACAGGTAATGCTGACAAAATGCTTGCCCGTGAGGAAACAATGACTTGTGACGCACTCAAGGGTGATATGCACAGAGTTTTGCCTGCAATTAATGTAAACGGCTCAGACTCTGCACGTCTTGACAATGCACTTGAATTTATGGTAATGTCAGGAATGCCGCTGCCTCTGGCAGTTATGATAACAATTCCTGAGCCTTGGAAGAACAACAATACTATTTCAAAGGCTAAATATGATTTCTATCAGTATTATGCAACAATGATGGAACCTTGGGACGGCCCTGCGTCAATCCTTTTCTCAGACGGCGAGGTTATGGGTGCAGTGCTTGACCGAAACGGACTTCGTCCTTCACGTTACTGCATTACAAGCGACGGATATCTTGTTTTGTCATCTGAAACAGGCTGTATTGATATCCCGGCTGAAAAAATTGTTAAAAAGGACAGACTTCGTCCTGGTAAAATGCTTCTTGCTGACACAAAGCAGGGACGTATCATTGAAGATGATGAGCTGAAAGCTACTTATGCTTCACGTCAGCCTTACGGTGAATGGCTGGACGCAAATTTAGTCAGACTTCATGATCTGCATATTCCAAACAAGGGCGTTGAAACATATTCAAAGGACGAGCTTGCAAGGCTTCAGAAGGCATTCGGCTATTCTTATGAAGACATAAGAAACAGCATTTTGCCAATGGCTGAAAAAGGTGCAGAGCCTATTGCTTCTATGGGAAGCGATATTCCACTTCCGCCTCTTGACAAGCAGTCACCTGCATTGTTTAACTATTTCCGTCAGCTTTTTGCACAGGTTACAAACCCACCGTTTGACGCAATCCGTGAGGAAATTGTAACCGACACAAGCGTTTATATCGGTAAGGACGGAAATATCCTTGAGGAACGTGCTGAAAACTGCCATGTACTCAAGGTCGAAAATCCAATTCTTACAGAAACTGATATGCTCAAGATTAAAAGCTACAATGGGCATGGACTTAAAACAGCAGTTATACCTATAACATATTATATCGGAACATCACTTGAAAAGGCTATCGAACGTCTTTTTATCGAAGCTGACAAGGCTTATCGTGACGGTGCAAATATACTTATCTTGTCTGACCGTGGTGTTGATGAATTCCATTGTCCGATACCATCACTTCTTGCAGTATCGGCACTCCAGCAGCATCTTGTATCAACAAAGAAGCGTACTGCTGTTGCTATGATTCTTGAAAGTGCTGAGCCGAGAGAGGTTCATCATTTTGCAACGCTGCTCGGCTATGGTGCTTGTGCTGTCAATCCTTATCTTGCACATGAAACTATAAGATCACTTATTGAAGATGGTACTCTTGACAAGGATTTCTATGCAGCTGAGGACGACTATAACAGTGCTATTTTGCATGGTATCATCAAGATTGCTTCAAAGATGGGTATTTCAACTATCCAGTCATATCAGGGAAGCAAGCTGTTTGAGGCTGTTGGTATCTCTAAGGAGCTTGTTGACAGCTATTTTGCGGGAACAGTAAGCCGTATCGGCGGTATTGGCCTTAAGGAAATAAGCAAGCGTACAGAAGCTTTGCACACATCGGCATTTGACCCTCTTGCACTTCACACTGATGAAAACATCACAAGTGCAGGAAGTCACAAACTCAGAAGTGGCAAGACTGACCATTTGTACACACCAGAAACAATACATCTTTTGCAGGAAGCTACACGTACAGGTAATTATGAAACATTTAAAAAGTACAGCGAGTGTATTACACGTGAGGACAATGAGCTGACGTTGCGTAGCTTGCTTGACTTTAAATATGATGAAAACGGCGGTGTGCCTATTGATGAGGTTGAGTCTGTTTACAGCATTTGCCGTCGCTTTAAAACTGGTGCTATGTCATACGGTTCAATCTCGCAGGAAGCACATGAATGTATGGCTAAGGCTATGAACAGTATCGGCGGAAAATCCAACAGTGGTGAAGGTGGCGAAAGCCCTGAACGTCTTAAGTCTGACCGTTGCTCTGCAATCAAGCAGGTAGCATCAGGAAGATTCGGCGTAACGAGTGAATACCTTGTGTCTGCACAGGAAATTCAGATTAAGATGGCACAGGGTGCGAAGCCTGGTGAAGGCGGACATCTGCCGTCTGGCAAGGTTTATCCATGGATTGCAAAGACACGTCATTCAACAGCAGGCGTTGGACTTATCTCTCCACCACCGCACCATGACATTTATTCAATTGAAGACTTGGCACAGCTTATATATGACCTCAAAAACGCAAACGACAAGGCAAGAATATCTGTAAAGCTTGTGTCGGAAGCAGGCGTTGGAACAGTTGCAGCAGGCGTTGCAAAAGCCGGTGCACAGGTTATCCTTATCTCTGGCTATGACGGCGGTACAGGTGCTGCACCAAAGAGTTCTATCTATAATGCAGGACTTCCTTGGGAGCTTGGACTTGCTGAAGCACATCAGACATTGATGCTTAACGGTTTGCGTTCACGTGTTCGTATTGAAACAGACGGAAAGTTGATGACTGGCCGTGATGTACTTGTTGCAGCACTCTTAGGTTCTGAAGAATTCGGCTTTGCAACAGCTCCACTGGTAACTATGGGCTGTGTAATGATGAGAGTATGTAACCTTGATACCTGTCCTATGGGTATTGCAACACAGAATCCAGAGCTTCGCAAGCGTTTCAGAGGCAAGCCTGAGTATATCGTAAACTTTATGCACTTTATCGCTCAGGAGCTTCGTGAATATATGGCTAAGCTTGGTATACGCACACTTGACGAACTTGTAGGACGTACCGACCTTATCACTATAAAGGAAAGTGCTAAGGACAAGAATATCGACTTTACACAGATTCTTGCAAGCGAAGAAACAGATGCTAAACAGCATTTTGTTCCTGAGGACGTATATGACTTTGAGCTTGACAAAACAATTGACAAGCGTGTTATAATTAAGAAAATGGCAACTGCACTTAAAAACGGCACTCAAAAGACAATTTCGGTTGATGTTGTCAACACTGACCGTTCGGTTGGTACGCTGTTTGGTGCAGAGATAACAAGACTTCACGGAGAGAATGCTTTTGACGACGACACATTTACAGTAAAATGTAACGGTAGTGGCGGACAGAGCTTTGGTGCATTCATTCCGAAAGGTCTTACACTTGATCTCAGCGGTGATGCTAACGACTACTTTGGTAAAGGACTTTCAGGCGGTAAGCTTATACTCAGCCCGCCAAATGGTTCAACATTCAAGGCTGATGAAAACATAATTGTCGGCAACGTTGCACTTTATGGAGCAACATCAGGTAAGGCATTTATCAACGGTGTTGCAGGCGAGCGTTTCTGTGTAAGAAACTCGGGTGCAATCGCTGTGTGCGAGGGCGTTGGTGACCATGGCTGTGAATACATGACTGGTGGACGTGCTGTTATTCTTGGTGGAACAGGCAAAAACTTTGCGGCAGGAATGTCGGGCGGTATTGCTTATGTTCTTGATGAAAAGCATGATTTGTACACACGTCTTAACAAGGCACTTGTTTCACTCGAAGCAGTCGAAAAGGAAAACGATATTGCAGAGCTTAAATCTATGATTACAGAGCATTATCAGACTACAGGCTCCGAAAAAGCAAAGACTATACTTGATGATTTTGACAACTATCTGTCATTCTTCAAGAAGGTTATACCGCATGATTATGCAAAAATCCAATTCACAATAGCTAAGCTTGAAAGTGAAGGCGTGGACAGCGAACAGGCTGAAATTGAAGCATTCGAGCTTATCAGAAAGGAGGCGTGAGCCATGGGGAAGGCTACAGGATTTCTTGAATTTACAAGAGTTGAAACAACAGCAAAAGAGCCTTTGGAACGAATAAAAGACTACAATGAGTTCCACCTACCACTTACAGAAGAAAAACGCTGTGAGCAGGCTGCACGCTGTATGGATTGTGGAGTGCCGTTTTGTCAGAACGGAAAAATGCTTTGCGGAATGATTTCTGGTTGTCCGCTTAATAATCTTATCCCTGAGTGGAACGACCTTTTATATCACGGACAGAAAGAACAGGCACTTGACCGACTGCTTATGACAAACAATTTCCCTGAGTTTACTTCAAGAGTTTGCCCTGCATTTTGTGAAAAAGCTTGTATCTGCGGAGTTTATGACTCACCTGTAACAACAAGAGAAAACGAGAGAGCAATTATAGAGTTTGGCTTTGAAAATGGCCTTATGCAGCCACAGATACCGCTTGCAAGAAGCGATAAAAAGGTTGCAATAATCGGCTCGGGTCCTGCAGGACTTGCAGCTGCTGATACGCTTAACAAACGTGGTCATAATGTCACAGTTTACGAGCGTTCTGACCGTGTCGGCGGATTGCTTATGTATGGCATTCCGAACATGAAGCTTGAAAAGCATATTATTGAACGCCGTGTTGAGCTGATGAAAGCTGAGGGCGTTGAGTTTAAGGTTAATTCAAACGTTGGTGACAATGTGTCGGCAAGCGATGTGCTTAATGATTTTGACGCAGTTGTGCTTGCTTGTGGCTCATCAAATGCCCGTGACATCAAGGCTGACGGCAGAGATGCAAAGGGTATCTACTTTGCGGTTGATTTTCTCAAAGCCACAACAAAGAGCCTGCTTGATTCAGACTTAACTGACGGTAATTACATCTCCGCCAAAGACAAAAACGTTGTTATAATCGGTGGCGGTGATACTGGTAACGACTGTGTCGGAACATCAGTGCGTCATGGCTGCAAATCGGTGATACAGCTTGAGATGATGCCAAAGCTTCCTGATGAGCGTGCAGAGAATAATCCGTTCCCTGAATGGCCAAGAGTTTGCAAAACAGACTACGGTCAGGAGGAGGCAATCGCTCTGTTCGGCGATGATCCAAGACTTTACTGCACAACCGTCAAAGAGTTTATAAAGAATGAAAAAGGCGAGTTATCATCAGTGAAGACTGTTAAGCTGGAGTTTGTGACTGACGAAAAATCAGGCAGAAAAGTGCCGAAGGAAATTGCTGGTAGTGAAGAGATTCTTCCTTGTGAGCTTTGTATCATAGCAGCAGGTTTTCTTGGCTGTCAGAGCTATGTTGCAAAAGCTTTTGGCGTTGAGCTTAACGAGCGTACAAACGTTAAAACTGAGGCAGGAGAATATATAACAAACGTTGAAAAGGTGTTCACAGCAGGAGATATGCACATTGGTCAGTCTTTGGTTGTAAGAGCTATAAGAGAAGGCAGAGATGCAGCAGCCGCAGTGGATAAATACTTAATGGGCTATACCAATTTGAAATAATGGAGGTAAAAATGGTATATACAGAGAATGAGATATTGCAGTATGTCGAGGAAAATGATGTTAAGTTTATAAAGCTGACATTCTGTGATTTGCTTGGCAGATTAAAAAACATATCTATATTGTCATCAGAGCTTGCAGTTACTTTCAAGTGTGGTGTAAGAATTACCGCAAAGAAAATCGCAGGCTTTGAAGCAGCAGGCGGACGTGATTTGTTTTTGTTCCCTGATGCACAGACAATGACTGTTTTGCCATGGCGACCACAGCAGGGCAGAGTTATAAGAATGTTCTGCTATATCCGTTATGCTGACGGCTCTCACTTTGAGGGCGACGGCAGATACTTCCTGAAAAAAGCAATGAAAGCCGCAATTGCAGCAGGCTATTGTTTCAGATTTGGCACTTCATGCGAGTTTACGCTTTTCAGAAAGGACAATGACGGCAAGCCTGTAAAGATTCCACACGACTATGCAGGATATTGTGATATCGCACCTGATGATAAGGGTGAGAATATCCGCCGTGATGTGTGCTTAACGCTTGAACAGATGGGCATACACCCGATTTCCTCACGTCATGAAAGCGGCTGCGGACAGCATGAAATTGACTTTAACACATCATCGGCACTCAAAGCTGCGGACACATTTTTAAGCTTTAAATCAGCGGTAAAATCCGTTGCAGATACTCATGGCGTTTATGCAAGCTTTATGCCAAAGCCGTTGCGTCACGATTGTGGAAACGGTATGCACATAAGCTTTAATATTTTCCCTGACAGCGATATGCTGGAGGAAAACACTGCCATAGGCAACGAGCTTTTGAAAAATGCAGCTGCTGGTATCATGAAGCATATCCGTGAGTTTACTTTGTTTACAAATGCAACTGTGAATTCATATGCACGACTTGGCGAGTTTACAGCACCTCGTGATATTATTTGGTCTGACGATGAAGGCTCACAGCTTATTAAAATGGAGCTTGAAAGCGACAACAACAGCGTTGAACTCAGGGCTGCTGACTGTAGCTGTGACCCGTATTTTGTTATTGGGCTTATGATTTACTCTGCACTGGAAGGCATCAGTGATAAGCTTGAGCTGCCTGAAAAGAACAGCGGCACCGAAAGGCTTCCTGAAACTTTAGAGCAAGCAGTAGCTTGTGCAGAAGGCTCTGAGTTTGTCAAGAAGCATATACCTGAAAATGTGTTCAACGCACTGCTGCAATACAGTCGCAAGCAGTGGAATGAATATTCTCAGGCTGATGACAAGGAAGCGTTTGAAAACGAGAAGTATTTTTACAGTCTTTAACGGAGGTAAGCATTGGAAAAAATTCTTGTAGTTTCAAGTAACAAAACTGCCTCTGATGTGCTGAAAAATTTTCTCCGTGACTCTTTTATGTGCAATCCGAAGTGTGTAGAATCGGCATATCAGGCGATGATGCAGCTTGACTCTGACCCGTCTGTAGAGCTTGTTATGATAAACTCGCCTCTTGTTGACGAATCGGGTTTTGATCTTGCGGAATATGTCATAGATAAAACAGCCGCAAACTGTATATTCATGATAAAGAGCGAACTTGCCGAGAGCATAGAAGAACATGCAGAGAATAATGGTATTATCTTAGTCGGCAAGCCGTTCAACAGGACCTTGCTCTATCAGCTTATAAAGACTATTGATATTGCTGTTAATCGTTCGATGAAGCTTTATCATGACAACTTAAAGCTTGAGGAGAAGATATCTGAGATAAAGACAATCGACAGAGCGAAGTTTATGCTGATGGAATATAAAAGCATGACTGAGGAAGAAGCACATTCTTATCTTGAGCATTATGCTATGAACAAGCGTAAGAAAAAGAGTCTTGCGGCACTTGACATAATTGATAAGATAAACGAGCAGTATTTATAAGCGAGGCGGTAAAAATGTTTGACAGTATACATGAAGAGTGCGGAGTTTTCGGAATATACGAGGGCAAAACATCAAATGTTGCGGCATCAGTATATTTCGGGCTTTATGCACTCCAGCACAGAGGCCAGGAAAGCTGTGGTATAACTGTGTGCGATGACGGCATTTTCAGGCACAAGCGTGGTGACGGACTTGTGTCGGAAGTGTTTAACCATGAACAGCTCAAAAAGCTTGGAAGCGGTAACATGGCGGTAGGTCACGTTCGCTATTCCACGACAGGCGGACACAGTCACAACAATATCCAGCCACTTGTTATAAGGCATATCAAGGGTAATATGTCACTTGTGCATAACGGAAATCTTGTTAATGCTGCACAGGTTCGCCGTTCGTTTGAGATGTCGGGTGCAATATTTCATGGCACGTCCGATACCGAAGCGATTGCATATTCGATAGTATCCGAGCGTCTTACAAGCTCATCTACCGAGCAGGCAGTTGAAAGAGCAATGCCTTTTATCAAGGGAGCATATTCCTGTATACTTATGACGGCAACAAAGCTTATAGCTTTTCGTGACCCTGACGGATTCCGTCCGCTGTGTGTCGGAAAAACTCATGATGGTGCTTATGTTGTTGCGTCCGAATCATGTGCTTTGGAAACAATCGGTGCAGAATTCCTGCGTGACGTTGAGCCTGGCGAGGTATTAGTAATCGGCAAGGACGGCATGAAATCAATCAGGACAAACTGCAAAAAGAGATGTAACATCTGCATTTTTGAATACATTTATTTTGCACGTCCTGATTCTGTAATCGAGGGCATTTCGGTTCATCATGCACGTCAATGCTCGGGCAGGCTTCTTGCAAAGCACAGCCCTGTTGACGCTGATGTGGTAATCGGTGTTCCTGATTCGGGACTTGATGCGGCACTTGGCTATGCGACCGAAAGTGGAATTCCTTATGGCATTGGATTTATCAAAAATAAATATATCGGCAGAAGCTTTATCCAGCCTGAACAGCACCAGCGTGAAAATGCGGTAAAGATTAAGCTTAACGCTGTTCGTGAAAGCGTGTCGGGCAAGCGGGTTATAATGATTGATGACTCTATTGTGCGTGGTACGACAAGTGCAAGAATTGTACGTCTTCTTCGTGAAGCAGGTGCAAAGGAAGTGCACGTTCGTATATCATCGCCACCGTTTTTGCACTCATGCTATTTCGGCACAGATATTGATTCTGAGGAAAACCTTATTGCAGGAAAGTGCAAGTCAACTGAAGAGATTGCTGAGTTTATCGGTGCTGACAGCCTTGCATATCTGCCAATTGAATGTTTAGGCGAGCTTGTTGATAACAGATTCTCTTATTGCAAGGGCTGTTTCACGGGCGATTACCCTGTTGATATATCAGGGGCTGGAAGCAAGAACAGATTTGATGAGAAGATACATAAATAGATTGATAATAAACTTGAAAAACCCTTTAATCTGTGTTATAATTTGAAAAACGACAGATTAGGGGGTTTTTTTATGAACGAGGTTTTGCAGGAGTTTCTGGACGAAGAAATAACCGGTGCAATTTATGAGGACCTTTGGAACTTTGTCAAGTCAGGCTCTCTCATAAGAGGTACATTTGAGTGCAGCAACCATGTGGTTATGAAGCTGTCGTCCTCAACATTTATAATATACCGTCAGTATATGTTCAGCGATAATCTCAAATATTGTGACGCTGTAGTTGTTGGAAAAAACTATTTTCTCAAAAAGATAAACAGCAAGGCTTATGAAAAAAGATTGCCTAATATCCAGAACATATTAGATTAAGATAGGAGAAAACTATGCCGACACCATTAGCAGAGCGTATCCGTCCAAAAACACTTAATGATGTAGTTGGACAGACTCATCTTCTCGGTAAGGATAAACCTTTAAGACGTATAATCGAGAGCGGTAAAATTCCAAACATGATCTTTTATGGTCCGTCAGGCGTTGGAAAAACCACTGTTGCAAGAATTATCGCAGACAACACCAATATGACTATGCACAAGCTAAACGGCACGTCTGCGTCAATTGCTGACATCAAGAATATTGTTTCAGAAACCGAAACCTTTGGCGGTATGAATGGTATACTGCTTTATCTTGATGAGATACAGTATTTAAACAAAAAGCAGCAGCAGTCGCTCTTGGAATACATTGAAAACGGAAAGATAACCCTTATCTCGTCCACAACAGAAAACCCATATTTTTATGTATATAATGCAGTTATAAGCCGTTCAACTGTCTTTGAATTCAAGCCGCTGACAGCAGATGAGGTTTTGCCAGCTGTTAAAAGGGCATTTCAGCTGATGGCTCAGGAGCTTAATATGAAGCTCAGGCTTGAAACTGGTGCTGCTGAATATATTGCACAGGGTTGTGGCGGTGATGTAAGAAAATCGCTTAACACGGTTGAGCTTTGTATCCTGTCAGCTGACAATGACGGCAAATGTCTTACAGTCAGCCTTGAAAACGTCAGGGCTCTGACACAGCGAAGCAACATGAAATATGACCGTGACGGCGACCAGCATTATGACATTCTGTCTGCTTTGCAAAAGTCGATTCGTGGCTCTGATGAAAACGCCGCACTTCACTATGCAGCAAGGCTTATCGAAGCAGGCGATATAATATCACTATCAAGACGACTGCTTGTAATTGCTGCTGAAGATATTGGGCTTGCATATCCACAGGCGATAAGCATTGTAAAAGCCTGCGTTGACAGTGCCATGCAGTTAGGTCTGCCTGAAGCGAGAATACCTCTTGCAGAGGCTGTAGTGCTTCTTGCAACGGCTCCAAAATCAAACAGCGTTATAACTGCCATTGACTCAGCACTTACGGACATAAAAAGCGGTCTGGCACTTGATTTTCCAAGATGTCTGCAAAACAAGCATTTTGACGGCGATGATGTCAAGAAAAAAGGGCAGAATTATCTTTATCCGCACAGCTTCCCGAACCACTGGGTAAAACAGCAGTATATGCCTGATTCGCTGACTGGCAAGGTCTATTATGAGTTTGGTGACAACAAAAACGAGCAGGCAGCTAAAAAATACTGGGAGAAAATAAAAGAATAGAATAAACCTCAGCTAATTCAAGCTGAGGTTTTTTTAATGAAAATGTTTTTTATTGAATCCTTATGGCTTCGGAATAGTTTTACAGCAAACTGGCAACTATAATGCACCAGCACGGATAATGCAAGCGTTAAGCCAATAAAGAGTGGGAGAAGTATAAAATGATACTCTCTTGCATATGAGAATAATTTCAAAAGCTTAAGAGCAGGTATGTGGCAAAGATAAATGCTGTAGGATAGATTGCTCAGATAATTGGTTACAGGGTTGTTCATGATTATGTTTTTACTTGAGTGCAAAAATGACAGAATTGCACAGATAAATAAAAGCACAAGGAATATAAAATCAACTCTTGTTGAGCCGAATTTGAACGTATATGCAAGTATCAAAAGATATAAAAGTGTTTCAAGCGTTGTTATTGTGACAGAGCCTTTTTTGGTGAACTCAACCTTTGAAAGCTTCAGATAAATCTCAAAAGCAATAACGCCGAGACTAAGCCCTGCAAAGCCTCTCAGCAAACCAAAGGATATGCCTGATGCTGTAAAATGTGATATATTTCCGCAAAGACAGCCAATACCTTTCGCTATTATTGAATATATTATGATACAGCAGAGAGGAGCAATAAACTTAACAAATATATCTTTTTTAAGCCTGTATAGATAATACACAAAATATCCACATATGAGCATTGATGAGATATACCACAATGCACCGTTTATGTTTACATAGCTTACACCAACAGACTGAAGCATAAGTATCTCATCAATAGCGTTTGTTATAAAAACGATGCTTTCCTTGGCGGTCATATTACGCAGGGCTATAATGTATATTACCATGATCACCAATGTAACAATATATTCGGGGAATAGTCTCCGGTATCTATGTTTTGTGTATTCCAATGCATTCATGCTGCTTTTTTTGCATTTGTAACCAAGCAGAAATCCCGCAACAATAAAAAAGAATTCAACAGCAATTCTCCAGCCTATATCAATGTTATAGGCTTTTTCCATATCGGGATAGAGTTTTGCAAAGTGAAATATTACAATAGCAAATGTGAATATTA
>JAFTAX010000016.1 GCA_017458445.1 Ruminococcus sp.
TGGTAAAGAACTTGGAAATTCAATCTCATCAACATCTTTTCCAATCGTTATTTTAGTTATCGCTGCATTTGCAGGATATCCTGGAAACAGGTCACTGGTGATTTTTGTAAATCCGTCACCATAAGTGATACTTGAAAGACTCCAACATTGGTCAAAAGCATTTGAAATGCTTGTTATGCTTCCAGGTAAAGATATCGAAGAAAGCGAGGTGTCATAAAAAGCTTCGTTGCCGATTGTTTCTACACCATAAGGTATTTCAATCTTGGTTAATATTGTACATCCATAAAAAGCAGAATCACCAATATGCTTAACGGTTGAAGGGATAGTGACACTCCTGAGCACACCACAATTCTTGAAAGCATTTGCCTTGATTTCTGTTACGCCCTCAGGAATAACAACAGTATTAAGAAAACCTGCACCGTCAAATGCATTTTCTCCGATAACAGTTACTGCTTTTCCGTCAATTTCAGATGGTACAACATAATCCATGTTATCATAATACTCATCATTTGAATAAAACTTTGTAATCTCAATTGTGCCGTCATCGAGTACTTTGTAGTCGATATAATCTGTGGCATCTGCCAAAGCCCCCATTGGCAAAGCCACAAGCATACTTATAACCATTATAATTGCGGTTATAATGCTTGTTGTTTTAGTTTTCATAATAAAACCTCCTAACTAATTACAATTATTTACACTTTGCTCTATATTCACAGTATAACAGTTTTGTGCAATGTTGTCAACAGGATGGCAAAAGATTGTGCAAAATACACAACAGGGGGGGTAAAACTATGCATTATAACGAAAAAAGCCTGCTGAATTAATCAGCAGACTTTGGTATTATGATAAATCATTTATAAGTTGCTCCAAATCGGCTATCGACTTATCGGCAAGGTCCTTTTCTTCAGTTGCAATCTCAGGAACAAAAGGCTCTTCGACAACAGGTGCTGTTATCTTTTCAAGCTCCTCTTCAGAACGGTACGGCTTTATCCCGATTATTGAGATATTATCCATACTGCCGTTTTTTAAAGCAAGCTCGCAGAGTGCTTCGATTTTGTCCTTAAATGGCAAATCAAGCGACATTGCAATTTCAATTTCATCTGTTGACACAAAATCTGAAAAGCCGTCTGAGCAAAGGAAAACTGTGTCGTCATCTTCTTTACCGAAATATGTTGTAAACGGTATGCAATCAATCTTTGGCTCCTGCATAACGCTTCCCATTGATGAGATTATTGCCGAACGCATTTTTGGTTCAAGTTCGTCAATATCGTTAATATCACCCTGCTCATACATAAATCTGCCGTAGGTCTGGTCGGTGGAGATCTGTCGCACCTTGCCGTTAACGTATCTGTAAAGCCTGCTGTCGCCTACATTTACACACATTCCGCTGCCGTTTTCATCAATAGCAAGACAGCAAAGCGTAGTCTGCATATTGACATGATTATGGTCAACACCATACTTTTTTATATTGTTGTGTATTTTCAGCACCTCATGACTCATGTCGGTAGCTGTTGAATACTTTATCGTTGACAGATACTGCAGACAAAGACGTGAAGCGATTTCTCCTTTATGCTCACCACCAACACCGTCACATACGGCTGTCAGACTTGGTGCTGACACTGTTGCTTCTATCCCACCGTTTTGTATGATATTATGGCCAACAAGCATTGCGTCCTCGTTATGATGACGGTAGTTGCCCTTATCGGTAAAGCCGTATATATAATAGTTCACGGTGTATTAAATCCTGTCGCAGATTGCGTCGCCCATGCCACTGCAGCTTACAAGTGTCATGCCGTCAGACATGATATCACCTGTTCTGATGCCGTCGTCAAGGACTTTGTTTACTGCGTTTTCTACAGAATCTGCTTCTTCAATCATATCAAATGAATATCTGAGCATCATTGCTGCTGAAAGGATTGTAGCAATTGGGTTTGCCTTGTTCATGCCTGCGATATCAGGTGCAGAACCGCCACTTGGCTCATAAAGACCGAACTTTGTTTCGTTCATACTTGCTGATGCAAGCATACCGATTGAACCTGTTATCATTGACGCTTCGTCTGAAAGAATGTCACCAAACATATTCTCTGTTACCATTACATCAAACTGTGCAGGGTCACGGACAAGCTGCATTGCTGAATTGTCAACAAGCATATGCTCAAGTGTAACCTCTGGATAATCCTTAGCTACTTCTTCTACGATCTTTCTCCAAAGACGTGATGAATCAAGCACGTTCGCCTTATCAACAGATGATACTTTCTTATTTCTCTTCATAGCAACATCAAAAGCCTTAATTGCAATACGTTTTATTTCGTTTTCGTTATATGAAAGAGTATCAATTGCTGTCATAACGCCGTCTACTTCTTCTGTTTTTCTTTCGCCAAAATAGAGACCGCCTGTCAGCTCACGCATTATAAGCATATTAAAGCCCTTTGCACTAATCTCTTCTTTAAGCGGACAAGCTCCTGCAAGCTGTGGATAAAGTACTGCAGGACGGAGATTTGCAAACAAGCCAAGTGATTTTCTTATCTTCAAAAGTCCAGCTTCTGGTCTTAGATGTGGTGGAAGCTTATACCATGGTGATGTTGTTGTATCACCACCGATTGAACCCATAAGTACTGCATCGGCAACCTTACATCTCTCGATTGTTTCATCGGTGAGTGGCTCGCCGTTTACGTCAATTGAACAGCCTCCCATTAAAAGCTGGTCGTATTCAAATGTATGCCCATATTTCTCTGCGACCTTATCAAGCACTTTCATTGCCTCAGTCACAATTTCAGGACCGATTCCGTCGCCTTTTATTACTGCAATTTTCTTATTCATATATAGTCTTCCCTTCATAAAAAATATATCAATTAATTATAACATAACTTTAATAAGTTTGCAAGAGCAAGTATGTTAATATATGGTTGCAACTGTTGACATGACAGGTTTAAATATGGTAAAATTATATTGCAATATTTATAATTTTAAGGAGAA
>JAFTAX010000017.1 GCA_017458445.1 Ruminococcus sp.
ATCTTGAGCCTGGTGAACAGTTCACTGCACCTGAAGTTGTAATGGTACATTCCGACTCAGGTCTGGGCAAGATGTCAAGGACCTTCCACGACCTTTACCGCAACAACCTTATACGAGGTGAATACAAGGACAAACGCCGCCCTATACTTATCAACAACTGGGAAGCAACATATTTTGATTTTGACACCGACAAGCTTATAAGCATAGCAAAGGAAGCATCAAAGCTTGGTATTGAAATGCTTGTTATGGACGACGGCTGGTTCGGTCACAGAGATGCAGATAACTCATCACTCGGCGACTGGTTTGTATATGAGAAAAAGCTCAAAGGCGGCTTAAAAAACCTTGTCGATGAGGTAAACAAGCTTGGTATGAAATTTGGCATATGGTTTGAACCTGAAATGATTTCACCAGACTCTGAGCTTTACAAACAGCATCCAGACTGGGCAATACAGGTCAAAGGCAGAGAACTGACATTGTGCCGTGAGCAGTATGTTCTTGACTATTCAAGAGCTGATGTCAGGGATTATGTTTACTCGATGATGAAAGGCATACTTGACTCTGCTAACATTGAATACATAAAATGGGATATGAACAGACAGCTTACAGAAGTCGGCTCGACCACACTTCCTGCCTGCCGTCAGAGAGAACTCTGGCACAGATATGTTCTCGGCGTATACGAGCTTATGGACAGGCTGACTACTGACTATCCACACATTCTGCTTGAAAACTGCTCAGGCGGTGGTGCAAGGTTTGATGCAGGAATGCTCTACTACTCACCGCAGATATGGTGCTCTGATGACACAGACGCAATCGAACGCCTGAAAATCCAGCATGGCACATCGCTTTGCTACCCATGCTCGACAATGGGTGCTCATGTTTCAGACTGCCCTAACCACTCGGTCGGCAGAAACACGCCTTTTGCAACGAGAGGTCATCTCGCAATGGTCGGCACATTCGGCTATGAGCTTGACATTACAAAAATCTCACAGCAGGACCGTGACATGATACCACAGCAGATTGCCGAATTCAACAAGTACAACCCACTTATCAGGACAGGCGACCACTACCGAATCGGCGACACATTCAGCGACATTGAATGGGACGCATGGATGTTTGTTTCAAAGGACAAAAGCGAAGCCTTGCTCGAGTTCATCCAGATTCTTGGCAGACCAAACCAACGCTCACGACGCATCAAGCTCAAGGGCTTGGACGCTGAAGCATTATATTACGAGGAGTCAGCTCCTGACAAAAAGATTTCGGGTGCTGCACTCATGAACGCAGGAATCAACATCGCAAAGCTTTGGAACGCTGACAATCTCTGGGGCGATTACCAGAGCAAACTATTTCATTTCATAAAAGCATAAACGACAAATGCAGGTGTGGCAAAGCTTCGCCTGCATAGTTTTTAACGTGATATTTATGTCGATTGTGTTAAAAAATGGTGTAGTGAATTTTAACATTTGTAAAAATTCAAAGGTTGCTATTGACAATTGCGCAATGACATGATATAATAGTTAAGTCAATTGCGGCAGTGCTGGAATAGGCAGACAGGCACGTTTGAGGGGCGTGTGTCTTTGACGTACGGGTTCAAGTCCCGTTTGCCGCACCAAAAAAGAGGCTTATTTATAGCCTCTTTTTTTATTGCAAAAATATCGGCAGTAACTCTTAAAAGGTTATCGAAAAACTTATGCAGGAATCCTCTCTTAACATTGTAAAGTGTCCATTCACCGCTCTATTACTGAGTTTTTATACGTTCAATTGTCTTATATTATCCCGCATTTGTCAATAGAATTTCTACAATTAACTATTCAGGGCAGGCAATAATGATGCTTACTTAATGCTCTTTGGCAATATGCTTTTATTACTGGAAAGATTTTTGGATATTTTATTGCATGGTATTGACAACAAATAATTATTATTGTATCATTAAATTGTTGAAAAATATCGTGAGGACTTTGTATCCGAACATTTTATAAAAGCCATGAACATGAGCTTTTTGCAACAACTATACTGGAAAGGATTTTATTATGAAAAAGCAAGTTTTTAACCCATTTTTACCGCTTGATGTCTGCATTCCTGACGGCGAGCCACACGTTTTCGGCGACAGAGTTTATCTGTATGGCTCACATGACAAGGAAGGCGGAGAAACATTCTGTATGCTCGATTACACTGTCTACTCTGCTCCTGTTGATGACCTCTCTGACTGGAGATGCGAGGGGGTTACATACAGAGCCGACCAAGACCCTGACTATCACACAAGCGACAGAAAATTCATGTATGCACCTGACGTTGTTCAGGGAAATGATGGTAAGTATTATCTCTATTATTGTATGTCAGGCCGTGACGGCGTTGGCGGATATTATGGCCCTATCAGTGTTGCTGTTTGTGATACTCCTGCAGGTAAATTTGAATACCTGGGGTATGTAAAGTATCCCGATGGTACTCCAATGCAGAAATATGTGCCTTTTGATCCGGGTGTAATGAATGATAACGGTACTATCCGTGTTTATTACGGCACTCAGTATGAGGACGAATATGACCCTGAATTCAGAAACAAGGACTGGGCAATTAAAGAAGTTATGAACCGCTTTAACAAGAGCTATGATGAGGTTGTGAACACTACCGAAAGTGTTATGGGACCAATAATGCTTACTGTTGAGGACGATATGCTCACAGTAAAAGAAGATGCTCACCACATCATTCCTTACTACACACCAGGAACTTCATTTGAGGGACATCCGTTCTTTGAGGCAAGCTCAATCAGAAAGATCAATGATACATACTATTTCATCTACTCATCACGTCAGAATCACGAGCTTTGCTATGCTACAAGTAAGTATCCTGACCGTGACTTCGTATTCGGTGGCACTATTGTTTCAAACGGTGACATTGGTATAAATGGTGTTGATGCCGAAAGCCGTCTTAATATGACAGGTACAACTCACGGAAGTATTGAAAATATAAACGGTCAGTGGTATGTGTTCTATCACAGACTTACACACAAGTCTGACTACAGCAGACAGGCTTGTGCTGAAAAGATCAAGATCAATGAAGACGGAAGTATTGATCAAGTGGAAATTACTTCATGTGGACTTAATGATGGTCCACTTAAGGCTGATGGTACATATCCTGCCGGCATTGCCTGCAACATCACAAACGGTCATATGCCTCATGGTTGCAATATGATTTACACTGACAGCTTCCCTAATGTTACAAACTGTGGTGATGACAGATTTATCGGTGAGATTTGCGACAACACTCTTATCGGCTACAAGTACTTTGACTTCAAGGGCTGCAAGAATGTATCAATCACTTCAAGAGGCAAGGGCACTGGTGTATTCAAAATTTACACAGACCTTGACAAAGACCCTGTTGGTGAAATTGCAGTTGCACCGACTGATGAATGGACAAAACTTACTGCTGACGTTGACATTGCAGACGGCACTCATGCACTCTACTTTGTATACAACGGCACAGACACAGTTGATATGAAAGATCTCTCCTTTAATTAGGGGTATCCTTAAAAAACGCAGAAAATCAGGTACACATTTTTGTGTACCTGATTTTCTTTGTGTATGTTTATGTTGTGATGATTGATTATTCTTTTATTTAACTTTCACGCTCTTAGTCACGAACGCACCATTGTACGTCTTACCATTAGCCGTTCTATACACCTTAACCGTGAACCAGTATGTCTTGCCCTTTACAAGCCCTGTCTTTGTGTAGGTCAAACTCTTTGTTGTAGTTAAGCCTACCCACTTGCCGTTAGCAGATGTCTTCATGTATGCAATATATC
>JAFTAX010000018.1 GCA_017458445.1 Ruminococcus sp.
AAAGCCGAGAAGCTGGCTCAGGAGTACGCTTTTGAGTTTGAGAGGCACTGCAAGGGTTACTCTCTGCTCAATGAGAATATGCGATTTTCAGAGCTTGCCGACTGGTATTTCACAAACTATGCTCCCCAGGAGCTGAAAGAGAGCACCGTCTACACCTATTGGGGGCAGTACAAAAACCACATCGAGCCTGTTCTCGGTAACATAAAAGTCAAGGACATCAACGCTCCCAGGCTGACGCAGATAATGCAGTCCTATGACCTGAACCCTGCGACTGTAAAGAAGCTGTATGTCATTGTGCAGAGCATCTTCCGCAGAGGAGCAGAGCAAGACTTTATCCGTGACACTCCCTGTCGCAACGTAGTACTGCCGAAGCGGAAGAAAAGCCGTAAGAACAAGGCTCTGGAGGAGGACAAGCTCAAAAGGTTCATGGCTTACCTTGAAAGCAAGCCGTGGGACGAGGACTTCAAGCGTATAATCAAGGTTCTGCTGTACACGGGTATGCGTTCGGGAGAGTGCCTTGGACTTGCGTGGGAGGATATCGACTTCGAGAACAACACTATCTCCATAAACCACACGCTGACTGATATAGGCGGAAAGCATGAGCTGACCGATCCTAAGACCGAAAGCAGTATCCGCATCATCGGTATGGGGCAGGAGCTGAAAAAAGTCCTTCTCGCTCAGAAGGACTACATCGAAAAGCTGAAACTCGCCCTTGGTGATGACTTCGCTCACCCTGAAATGGTCTTCGTGTCCGCAAGAGGGAACTACCGTGACCGCAATTCGGTCTATCAGTCCCTCAAACGCTTCACCAAAGGAACGGAGTTCGAGGATATGACACTGCATCAGCTCCGTCACTGCAACGCCACAATGCTCCTGAACATCGGTATCGATCTGAAAGTTGTGTCCGAACATCTTGGTCACTGTGATGTGAAGGTCACCGCCGATATCTATGCCGATGTTCTGCGAAAAACAAAAGCCCGAACTGCCGAGCAGATCGAGCTGTGCCTTGCGTAAAGGCAAATAAAAACCTCCCTGCGCGAACAGGGAGGTGATTGACTTGACCAATAGTTGACCAAAGAGTTTTGGAACACTCGCAAAGTGCGTTGATACGCAGATTTTGAGGTGTGTGATTATCTCTTCGAGAACTGCGGAGCACGTCTTGCGGCTTTGAGACCGTACTTCTTTCTTTCCTTCATTCTGGGGTCTCTGGTGAGGAAGCCTTCCTTTTTCAGAATTGGTCTGAACTCTTCGTTTGCCTGAAGCAAAGCTCTTGAAAGACCGTGTCTGATAGCTCCTGCCTGACCTGTTACACCGCCGCCTGCAACTGTGCAAACGATGTCATACTTGCCGTTTGTATCAGTTACGCCAAATGGCTGACGAACGATAAGCTTCAATGTTTCAAGGCCGAAATAATCGTCGATATCTCTGCCGTTGATTGTGATTTTACCTGTTCCCTCATAAACACGAACTCGGGCAACAGAATGCTTTCTTCTACCTGTACCATAAAAATATGGCTTCTTTGATTCGTACATCTAAATTGCTCCTCTCAATTAAAGTTCGTATTTCTCAGGCTTCTGAGCTGCATTGTTGTGCTCAGCACCCTTGTATACTCTAAGTCTTTTTGCAGCTGCACGTCCCAATGTGTTGTTAGGAAGCATACCTTCTACTGCAATTACCATTGCTCTGTCTGACTGTTCAGCCATGAGCTTGTCATACTTGATTTCCTTAAGGCCACCAATCCAGCCAGTGTGCCATCTGTAAGCCTTCTGTTCAAGCTTCTTACCTGTTAATACTGCTTTGTCACTGTTGATGATGATTACATGGTCACCACAATCAGCGTGTGGAGCAAAAGTTGGCTTATGCTTTCCACGAAGAATATGTGCAGCCTTTGCTGCTACTCTACCGAGAGACTGTCCCTCAGCGTCCAAAATATACCACTTGCGAGTAATCTCGTCTGGTTTTGGCATATAAGTTGACATATTGTTTCCTCCATTCAATTAATATCTTTGATATGCAGAGAAATTCAGCATGATCTGCATATTTAATTGCAACATGATTGATTATACTATATTAGAAAGACAATGTCAATAGGTAAATTGACGAATTTTTAATTTATATCCCTCAAACGCTCATTTTCTCTTTAATTTTCTGCGTTTCTCTCGTTTTCTTATGCTTCATTTCACTTTTGCAGTTTATACAAAACAATGCGTATTTGACGCTATAAATCAAGATATTTCGACATAATTCGGCATTAGCTCCCTTATATATTAACATTTTGTATGCACGTTTTTAACTCAATGTTTTGAAAATGTAAACAGAAAACAATTTCGCTCGAAAATTATTGCCTTTTAGCTTTTTTAGCCTTACAATAGTAAAGTTGTTTTTGATTCTATTATAAGGGAGATAATGATTATGCAAACAAAATCGACTATACTACTCGGTGGAAACGGCAACACGTTTGAGTTTTTATCACAACAACTAAGGTTAGCTGGATACAATGCCGAAAACATAAGTTCTAATCCGCTTGAGATACAATTTGAGAGTATGACTGCTCGTCCGTCTGCTGTTTTCCTCAGCTCTGGCTCTGACAATATTATGGTGCTTATTGAGAATCTGAAAAGGATTACCAATCCGCCTTTGGTATACATTGTTCAATCAGCTTATGAGATGAGCAAGAACAAAAAGCTTGAGCAAATTGTTACAAACTATTTTACCAACCCGATTGACATTAAACTTATCATTGATTCTGTCAAAGATGATATGCTAAAGCGTGATGCTGAGATTAAAGGTAATTTGCAGTCGTCTGCACACATTCACAATGTTATATCAGAATCACTGCACAAGCTTTGTGTTACGCCAAATTATAACGGATATATGTATCTGCGTGAAGCAATAAAGATGGCGGTGCTTGAGCCTTTGAACTCAAGAGGTTTTTCTACTAAGATTTATCCTGATATTGCATATCGCTATGGTGTGACACCTGCAAGTATCGAGCGTAACATTCGCACTGCCATTATCAAAAGCTGGGAAAAAGCTTCAATGCCAGACAAGATAGAAATGTTTGGTGCGTTTTCATCGAACAGCAAATGGCACCCGACAAACAGCGAGTTTATATTGATTATTGCAGACAAGATAAACCGTGAACTCCTTTGTACAACAACATAAATATAAAAGGCCCTACTTCTTGTTTGAAATAGGGCCATCTATTTTATAACAGGTTATTTTACACCTACATAAAGCTCCCCTGCGGACATTGATACATACGATTATCTTCTGTCACTTTAAGTAGTTTTCTGTAAAATTTGCTGTTAATATATTCTATGCAGACACTACAAATATGCTACTCATTTATTTAAACTTGTATCCTGCGTTTAAAGCTTCGTCAATAAAGTCTGGCAGGATTTCAGCGTTTGTAGATGAAACTGAATGCAAAAGATATATCGCTCCGTCATGGAGTGATGATGTAAGCTTTACGAGTGCTTCATTTTTATCTGGCTGTGCATTTGTATCCCAATCTGCATATGCAAAGCTCCAAAGCTCTGTATTGTATCCACACTCTTTTGTCACAGCAAGCGAAAACTCGGAGTATTCGCCCATAGGTGGCCGAAACGTTGTCATCTCATAGCCAAAGTTATCCTTGATATACTCATGCAGACCGTTAATCTCACTTTTGCACTCAGCTTCAGTAAGCTCTGGCATTGATCTGTGTGTAACCGAATGATTGCCGAGCGTATGCCCTTCATCTATCATACGCCTGACAAGCTCGGGATTTCTCTCTGCATAGTCCTGAACTACAAAGAAAGTAGCCTTGACCTTCTTTTGCTTTAGTGTATCAAGGATTTTTGTGGTGTAGCCGTTCTCATAACCCTGGTCAAAGGTGAGCGTTATTACACCTTTTTCGTTATTGATTGCTTTTGCGTTATACTTTTTATACTTCTCGTTAAAGTCTAACGCACCGAGCGGACGGTTGTTATCGTCCATCTGCACGCCCTGACCGTATCCCTGCTTTTCGTGAGAAAGCGTTTCAAGATTCAGTATGTTTTTATCCTTGATAACAGGCTCAACCTCAACACCAGAATTAAGCGTTGTGTGACTATCTGTTTTGCTGGCGGTATTATTCAGATTAACTGTACATGAACACAAAAATGCTACTGCAAAGACTGCTGCTAAAAGATTATATCTCATAAAAAAATCTCCTTTCAGATATTTATAATAGTATATCCAAAAGGAGATTAATCTCTCATTATTTAATTTTGAAATTTTTGCATTTTTTTGCAACGAGAGTTGTAATCAAAACAATGCTTTGATTTTTGCAACAAGTGCATCATGGTCTGCAAGCAAATCATATACTGAGTCCTGTGATAAAACACCTCGTTTAATATCCGCTGGAATCATTCCTGCTTCATCAGCATTATAATCTTCACGCCAGTCGCCACTGCTATAATAGTTCTCAAGCTTTGTGATGTCATCTTTGATTATCAGATACTCATCAATCGCATTTTCAAGATTTTTGACAACAGGTGAAACCTTATCGAAAATCTCTTCCATTTGTTCTATGCGTTTAATCTGTTCGTTCATTGTTATCTCGTTATTCATTTTACATTTTATTTTTCAGGGAGTAAAAATGCTCCTGCTATATATGCAATCAAGCCACAGCCACCTGCACATGACAGCATTATTGTTGCCAGACGCACGACATTAACATCAACATCAAAATATTCAGATAGTCCCATGCAAACGCCTGCTATCATCTTACCCTCGTTGATTCTGTAGAGTGTTTTTTTCATGATTATTCCTCCAATCATATATTTTTACTCTATTAATATTATACTCCTGTTTTAATTGTTCGTCAATAGTCTATATAGCAGAATTAAAGCACTGGAATATAAACAAAAAGCAGACATCAAAATGATGCCTGCTATTTTATTATTTTGCGACTAAGCCGATAAGCCGAGTTTTGTCGTGTGCGATAATCTATCTAGTCCGTTCGTCGCCGAACGGCTCAAGCCACCTATAACCGCAAGCCTGACGAGCAGCCATTGACTTGACGATTACCATTGGTGTTGCATCGGATAAGGTTTACATGGCAGTAATATCTCTATTACTCCGGTGAGCTTTTACCTCGCCTTTCCACCCTTACCACTTTCGTGGCGGTATATTTCTGTTGCACTTGCTCTAAGGTCGCCCTCGGCTGATGTTATCAGCTACCCTGCTCTGTGATGCTCGGACTTTCCTCATGAACGTAACGTTCACGCTATCGCATAGCTTACTCGCACACTGATTATATCACATTACACTTACCTTGTCAAACTGCTCTACTTTTTATGACAGACGCTTGACGACGGGCAATTTGAGCAACCGCAGCCGCATGAAGTCTTGCCCTGCTTTTTGTTTTTTACAAGCTTGAATATTATGCTTGCAGCAACTGCCAGCAAAACTACGCTTATGATTATTGTGCCAAGATTATCAATAATAAAGCTCATTTATCTCACCTTGTTTCAATACTAAGTTTTAACTTTAACTTTCATCTGAAGCTTTGAGCTTTCTTTATATGGTTTAAAGAGCATATAAAGAATGAATATTACTACAGCAATTGCTACTATAAGTCCGATTACGTTTACAGATACTGCTGATGAGAAGATTGCACCGATCTGACGGATACAAAGTGCTACTGCATAAGCAAATACGCACTGATATGTAATAGCGAATGCTGTCCACTTGCCATTGTTCATTTCTCTCTTGATAGCACCCATAGCTGTAAAACATGGAGCACAAAGAAGATTGAATACGAGGAATGAGAATCCTGTAATTCCTGTAAATGAACTTGCAAGTGTCTGCCATACAGTCTGATCGCCGCCACCGTAGAGAATACCCATTGTGCCAACGATGTTTTCCTTTGCAACAAGTCCTGTAATTGATGCAACAGCTGCCTGCCAGTTGCCCCAGCCGAGTGGTGCAAATATCCATGCGATACCGCTTCCGATTTTTGCAAGAATTGATGCACTGAGCTGATCTTCTTCAAGCATACCGAAGCTTCCGTCAACAAATCCAAAACGGCTTGTAAACCATACAAATATTGTTGACAGGAGAATGATTGTTCCAGCTTTTTTGATGAATGACCAGCCACGCTCCCACATTGAACGAAGCACGTTTCCGACTGTTGGAAGGTGATATGATGGAAGCTCCATTACAAATGGTGCAGGATCTCCAGCAAACATCTTTGTCTTTTTAAGCATGATACCTGAGATAATTATTGCTGCCATTCCAATGAAGTATGCTGAAGTTGCAACCCATGCTGAACCGCTGAATATAGCACCGGCAATCATTGCAATAAATGGTACTTTAGCTCCGCATGGAATGAACGTTGTTGTCATGATTGTCATACGGCGGTCACGTTCGTTTTCAATAGTACGGCTTGCCATAATTCCAGGGATTCCGCAACCTGTACCAATAAGCATTGGAATGAACGATTTACCTGAAAGGCCGAACTTTCTGAACACTCTGTCAAGCACAAATGCGATTCTTGCCATATATCCGCAGGCTTCAAGAAATGCAAGCATCAGGAACAAAACAAGCATCTGTGGTACAAAACCAAGAACTGCACCAACACCTGCGATAATACCGTCAATGATAAGTCCCTTGAGCCAGTCTGCAGCATTTACAGCATCAAGTCCTTTTTCAGCAAGTGCAGGTACACTTGGTACAAACACACCGTAATCAGCTGGATCAGGCTCATCACCGATCTTTTCAACCGTCTTTACAGCATTTTTATAATCCTTGATTGTTGCTGTTTCTTCTGTTGTTTCAAGAGTTTCTTCGTCCTCAACTGCATATGTGAATTTACCTGTTGGTTCAGCACCTTTTTCTTCCTTATACGCATCATAGCCGTCAATAATCTGCTGTGCAGATGCATAATCCTCTGCGTCAGCTTCATAAGCAGAAGAGCCTATACCAAACAGATGAAAACCTTCATCAAATATATTATCATTAGTGAAATCAGTCAATAAAGCACCAACGCCTACCATAGCAATCCAATATACTGCAAACATTATAACTGCAAAAATAGGAAGACCTAAAATTCTGTTTGTAACAACTCTGTCAATCTTATCAGATGTTGTTAAGCTTTCTTTATTCTTTTTAACATAGCATTTATCAATTATTGATGAAATGTAGTTATATCTTTCGTTAGTGATAATACTCTCTGCATCGTCGTCCTCTTCCTTTTCCACCTTAGCGATAACACTTTCTGCATCAGGAACAGAGCTGAGAATATCTGTAATCTTATCATCACGCTCAAAGAGCTTGATTGCACAAAAACGCTTCTTTGAATCATCAATGCCATAAATTTGTGATTCAATCTCGTCAAGCGCCTGCTCAACATTTGGTGAGAAGCTATATACAATTTCGCCTTTCGTGTTACTTTGTGCAACGGCAACCGCCTTGCTTGCAGCGTCCTTAACGCCAGTACCCTTAAGTGCTGAGATTTCAATAACAGGACAGCCAAGACTTTCAGACAGCTTCTTAAGATTAATTACATCGCCCTTCTTCTTTACTACATCAATCATGTTTATAGCCATTACAACAGGGATTCCAAGCTCAATAAGCTGTGTTGTAAGATAGAGATTTCTCTCAAGGTTTGTACCGTCAATGATATTCAAAATAACATCTGGGTTTTCGTTTATGATATAGTTTCTTGCAATAACCTCTTCAAGTGTGTATGGTGAAAGAGAGTAGATACCAGGCAGGTCGGTAATTGTAACGTCTTTATGACCTTTAAGCTTACCCTCTTTCTTTTCAACTGTAACTCCCGGCCAGTTTCCTACAAACTGATTTGAACCTGTCAATGCATTAAACAGCGTTGTCTTACCAGAGTTCGGATTACCTGCCAGTGCAATAGTAACAGACATATTTTTTCCTCCTTATGTAAAATTGTGTTAGCCTGAGCTAACCTTTAGACAAAAAAATTAAGATACTTCAATAAGCTGCGCATCAGCTTTTCTGATTGAAAGCTCATATCCTCTTACTCGCACCTCAATCGGGTCACCGAGTGGTGCTACCTTACGGACCAAAACTTCTGTACCTTTGATAATACCCATGTCCATGATTCTACGCTTTACGGCACCTTCTCCGTGAAGCTTTACCACTTTCACTGTTTCACCGCAAGCTGTATCTTTTAACGTTTTCACAGGCTTTTCCTCCTTTTAAACCATTATTTTGTTTGCCATTTCTTTACTAATTGCCACACGGCTGTCTTTGACACTTACAATCACATTTCCGTTGAGCTGTGAAATAACAGTAACTTCACTGCCCTCGTAAAAACCAAGGTTTTCAAGAAAATGTCTTGTCTGGTCTTTTCCGCCAATTCGCTTAACAAAGTTCTTTTCGCCAATCTTTGCCATAGTTAAAGGCATCATATTACACCTCCGTATTATTAGTTAGTGATAGCTAACCTTACACTATTATAGTATCACAAGCAGAGTGTGTTGTCAATGAATTGGCAAAATCTAATATATACCAACAAAATTTATACACGAAATAGCTAAAATAACTCTTATTTACAGTCTGTTTTATAGAAATTGTACACTATCAAAGTTAGACATGGCAAACTTAATGCAAAAAAGAAAACCTATGCTGCCTGACTGACAACACAGGTTTGCTATATTCTATTCAACCGCAATTATATAATAATAGACTGGCTGACCGCCATTTATGAGGTTTACGTCAAGGTTGCTGAATTTATTGGCGATCTGATTCTGCAAAGCTTCAGCATCTTCGTCTGTAACGTCTGCACCGTAAAGAATTGTGATGAATGAGCTGTCGCCCTTTACAAGACGTTTTGTAAGCTTATATGCTGCTTTTGCGAGATCCTTTTCAACAAACGCAAGCTTGCCGTTATCCATACACAGCATTTCACCCTGCTTGATTGAATGGCCCTCAAAGTCAGAATCTCTTGCTGCAAATGTTATCTGACCTGTTGACACTCTTTCAAGTGCTTCGGTCATTGCAAGTCGATTTGTATTAAAGTCGCTGTCAGGATCAAAT
This sequence comes from Ruminococcus sp., assembly GCA_017458445.1. Lineage (GTDB taxonomy): Bacteria > Bacillota > Clostridia > Oscillospirales > Ruminococcaceae > FB2012. Next base: position 9,043 of record JAFTAX010000018.1, read on the forward strand.
GCGAGCATAGCTGACATTGCCTGTGGGATTGTTCTCGTCTGAAGAACGCAGACTTTTCTGTCAGCAAGTCTTACAGCCTGTTCTGCTGCCATGATGATGTTCTTATTGTTTGGCAGTACGAACACTGTTTCTGCAGGACATGACATAATTGCTGCAAGGATATCCTCAGTGGACGGATTCATTGTCTGACCGCCACGAACAATGCAGTCAACGCCGATGTCACGGAACATTGCTTCAATTCCCTTACCTGCTGCAACTGCAACAAAGCCATACTGCTTTTCAGGCTTGACTGCCTTGATTTCCTGCTTGACTTCCTTTTGCTTTTTCTCATGCTGGAGTCGCATATTTTCAACCTTTGGCAGATTGATATATCCAAACTCAAGGCCTTTCTGGATTGCTTTACCAGGATCATTTGTATGAACATGAACCTTGATTATTTCATCGTCCTCAACGACAACAACGCAGTCGCCGATTGTTTCAAGATATGCACGAAGCTTTGAACAATCCTTAGCGTCATCAGACTTTGTGATAAGCATTTCTGTACAGTAAGTAAAGTGAATTTCCTCGTCATACTGCCCTACTGCTGATGAGAATGTTTCAACTGTAACTGCGTTAGGCTCCTGTGTTTCGGTCTTGACAATTTCGCCGCCCTTAAACACATCTCTTATAGCCTTGAATATGATAAGAAGTCCCATACCGCCAGCATCGACAACGCCTGCTTTTGCAAGTGCCGGCAACAGCTTTGGTGTTTCATCAAGCGACCTTTCAGCCTGTGCACAGACTTCTTCCCAGATAAGCACAGGGTCGTTAGTTGACATCATTATTTCTCTTGCTTTTTCTGATGACTCTCTTGCGACCGTAAGAATTGTGCCTTCTGTTGGCTTCATTACTGATTTATATGCACCTTCAACGCCAAGCTCCAATGCTCTTACTATTTCCTCGCAGCCTACAGTTTTCTTGCCTGCAAACGCTTTGGAAAAGCCTCTGAAGATGAGCGACAGGATAACGCCTGAGTTACCTCTTGCACCTCTGAGCAGTGCTGATGCTGTAGCGTCCGCAACAGCAGAACAATGTACTTTATCGTTCATTATTTTAAGCTCTGCTACGGCGTTGCCCATTGTCATTGACATATTTGTACCTGTATCTCCGTCAGGAACAGGAAAAACATTCAGTTCATCGACTTCTTTTTTCTTATTTGAAATGCTGTTTGCGCCGCTTATGAATGCGTCACGCAATAACTTTCCGCTAATCACAAACATTTCCCCCAAACTTAATTATTCTCTATAACCTCGTCTATAAACACATTAATCTCCGAAACATCAATTCCAGCCTGATTGCTGAGAACGAACTGGACTTTATGTATAATGCTGTTTGTAACAGCACTGACATTTATTCCATAAGTCACGGTAATATGCAAATCAACTGAGAGCTGATTGTCTTTATGTCTTATGATAACACCTTTGTTTGCAAGGTGGTTGTGGAGGAAAACTCTCTCTGCACCCTGAACTGCTCCATAGCAATTCATTCCTGCAACTCCGAAACAGCTCTCCACTGTGTCAGAAATAATGTCTCTGAGATATTTATTGGAAATTTTAATTGTACCAAGGTGGTTACTTACTTTAATCATAAAAACACTCCCAACATAATAAATACAATATTATTCTTTATTATATCACACTATACTGAAATTTGCAAGCCTATTATTCTTTCTCTCTTTTTTACAAAAGTGTTGCTAAGATAAATAAGAATTAATGTCATTTGCGTATTTTATTCTCAATACGCAAACTTGCTTCTATATGCATGATCCAATGTCTTGAAAATGGCATCTGTATCAAGCCTCGAATATCTTTGCCACACCAATAGTCAATAAGCCACGACGCATTCTCGTCACTATTTACAACATTCATTTTTTGCAGGATTTCTCTGCGTTCTGCCGATATTCTTTGTTTCAACATTTGATAAGTGAGTTCCCGCAGAATATCATCGGTACTTTCTT
>JAFTAX010000019.1 GCA_017458445.1 Ruminococcus sp.
AAAGCTTGAAAATCTATATTCTGAGGGCATTGACTTAAACGGCGGTGGACTTGCTGGTGCAATTTTTGCATGGCCGTTGCTTGCACTTTTCAAGCGTGTCGGTGCATCAATTATCATAATTCTGCTTACATTTGCGTTTATAATGATTCTCACAAGCGTAACACTTCCGCAGCTTTTCAAACTGGTTTCAAAGCCGTTCGTCGGTGGATATAAGGCAGTCAACAAGGACCGTCAGGAACGCAGGGAAAAGGCTGAACAGCAACAAGATGCTAAGCCAAAGGATAAAAAGCCGAGAGATGATGTCAGGGTAGATATCTCAAAATTCTATCAGGACGATGGAAACGGCACTAAGGAGCAGACACTTACCGAAGCCGAGCTTTTCCCATTTGATGTTGAAAGCAATGATAATAATGACCTGACAGACGATAAAAAGCAAAAGAAAACAAAAAGGGCTACATCAAAGAAACCGTCAGCGGAGAAGCCTGAAAACAAGAATGTTTATGTTGAAAAGAACGGCCAGACAACGCTGTTTGAAAAGGACGAGTCTGTGTCGTCATATACCTATCCGCCTGTTGATATACTCAAGGAGTCAACAAACGTAACGCCTGAGAATGTATGGAAGCAGGAGATTAAGGAAAAGAGTGAAAAGCTTGTTGAAACGCTCAAAACATTCGGTGTTGTGACAAGAATTATCGGCGTACATAGAGGTCCGTCAGTAACACGTTATGAGCTTCAGCCTGCAGCAGGCGTTAAGGTAAAGCAGATTACAAACCTTGCTGACGATATTGCACTTAACCTTGCAGCAAACGGTGTTCGAATTGAAGCGCCAATTCCAGGCAAGGCAGCAATCGGTGTCGAGATACCGAACAATCACCGTGACAGCGTTTCAATGCGTGAGCTTATCGACAGCGATGAATACAGAAATGCAAAAAGCAAGCTGAGCTTTGTTGTTGGTAAGGATATCGAGGGTAAGATTGTGCTTGGAGATATTGCTTCAATGCCACATATGCTTATTGCCGGTACAACAGGTTCTGGTAAATCTGTTTTCACAAACTCAATTATTTTGAATATCCTGTTTCACGCTTCATCTGAAGAGGTTAAGCTTGTGCTTATCGACCCGAAGAAAGTTGAGTTCCCTGTATATAACGGAATTCCGCATCTTTTAATGCCTGTAGTTACTGAGCCTCTGAAAGCAGCAGGTGCTTTAGGCTGGGCAGTGAATGAGATGATGAGAAGATATAAGAGGTTTGAGGAAAACGGTACTAAAAATATCGAGGATTATAACTATTATGTTGATGAAAATCCTGACCTTGAGCTTAAGAAAATGGAGCAGATAGTCATTGTTATTGACGAGTTTGCAGACTTGATGCTTGCGGCAAAATCTGAGGTCGAAGAGTCCGTTTTGCGACTGGCACAGCTTGCCCGTGCAGCAGGAATTCATATGCTTATTGCAACACAGTCGCCAAGAGTTGATGTCCTGACAGGACTTATCAAGGCGAATATTCCAAGCCGTACAGCTCTTTGCGTTTCAAACAACACCGACTCACGAGTTATCCTTGACGAAGTCGGAGCTGAAAAACTGCTTGGCAAGGGCGATATGCTCTATAAGCCAGTTGGTATGCCAAAGCCGATTCGTATTCAGAGTGGTTTTGCATCAACAGCAGAAATAAGAAACGTCGTTAAGTTCCTTAAGGGTGAGCAAAAAACTGAGTATGATGAAGAAATCATTCACGAGGTTGAAAAGAATATGCCACAGCCTAAGGAAGTGACTATGTCTGAAGCAGGAGCAACAGGCACTGGCGATGAGCTTACAAACCAGGCTATAACAATCATTGTTGAATCAGGGAATGCTTCAACTGCATTTTTGCAAAGAAAGCTTAAGCTTGGTTTCCCTCGTGCAGCAAGAATTATGGACGAGATTGAGGAAATGGGTATAATCGGTCCGCAGGAAGGTTCTAAGCCACGAAAGATAAACATTACTAAAGAAGAATGGTACGAAAGACAGGGAATGACGTAAACTCTTGAAAAAGGGGTGGAGAAAATGGCATTTATGCCTGTGTCAAAAAATGATATGCAACAAAGGGCGATAGAACAGCTGGATTTTGTGTATGTAATAGGCGATGCATATGTTGACCACCCGAGCTTTGGAGTTGCGATAATATCACGACTGCTTGAATATCATGGATATACTGTCGGAATTGTAGCACAGCCCGACTGGAGAAGCACTAAAGACGTGCTGAAGCTTGGAAAACCACGTCTTGCATGGCTTGTCACGGCTGGCAATATTGACTCGATGGTTTCACATTACACCGTTGCAAAGCGTAAGCGTTCTGATGACGCATATTCACCTGCAGGAAAGGCAGGAAAGCGTCCTGACCGAGCAGCAAATGTCTATTGCAGGCTTTGCAGACAGGCAGCAGATGATGTGCCTGTCTTGTGTGGCGGACTTGAAGTTTCTCTTCGCCGTTTTGCACATTATGACTACTGGAAAGACTGTGTCCTGCCGTCAGCTCTTGTTGACACTGGTGCGGATATTCTCATGTATGGCATGGGCGAGCATCAGATTGTTGAAATTGCAAACAGGCTGAACGCAGGCGAGAGTATAAACACCATTCGTGATGTAAGAGGAACCTGCTATCTTTGTGAGCCGGTTGAAACGCCATTCGGTGCGGTTCAGTGTCCGTCATATAAGGAAGTAAGCGAGAATAAGGAGCTGTATGCAAAAGCCTGCAGGATTCAGTATGACCAGCAGGACGAGGTGTACGGCAAAACGGTTATACAGCGACAGGGCGACAAAATGCTTGTGCAAAATCCGCCTGCATATTCGCTGACGACTCAAGAGCTTGACCTTATTTATTCACTGCCTTACGAGCGTACATATCACCCTTGCTATGAAAGTGTGGGCGGTGTGCCGTCAATCGAGGAAGTGCAGTTTTCAATCACGCACAACAGGGGTTGTTTTGGCTTTTGCAATTTCTGTTCAATCGCACTTCATCAGGGCAGACTAGTGACCGTCAGAAGCGAGCAGTCGGTGCTTGAAGAAGCGGACAAGTTAGTGCAGATGCCAAACTTCAAAGGCTATATACATGATGTCGGCGGACCTACTGCAAATTTTCGAGGACCGTCCTGTGAAAAACAGCTGAAATCAGGGCTTTGCAAGGGCAAAAAATGTCTTGCACCAACGCCTTGCAAAAACCTTCATGTTGACCACAGAGAATATCTCCAGATGCTTCGCAAGCTTCGGGCAATCAAGGGCGTAAAGAAAGTGTTTATACGCTCGGGAATACGCTATGATTATCTGATTGAGGACAAAGATGATGAGTTTATGCAGGAGCTTATCGAGCATCATATCAGCGGACAGCTAAAGGTTGCACCAGAACATTGTTCGGCAGCAGTGCTTGATAAAATGGGAAAGCCGCATATTGAAGCATACAAGCGGTTTCAGAAAAAGTTTTATGAGATTACAAAACGCAAGGGCAAGGAGCAGTATCTTGTGCCATATCTTATGTCGTCACACCCTGGTTCTAAGCTTAGTGACGCAATAGAGCTTGCGATGTTTTTAAAGGAAAACCATATACGTCCCGAGCAGGTTCAGGACTTTTATCCGACGCCTGGCACGATTTCAACCTGTATGTTCTACACGGGTCTGGATCCATATACATTGGAGCCTGTTTATGTTGCAAAAGAGCCAAAGGAAAAGGCAATGCAAAGGGCATTATTGCAGTATTACAAGGCTGAGAATCAACACAGGATAATTGAGGCACTTGAAAGAGCAGGCAGACGTGACCTTATCGGGCATGGCAAGGGTAAGCTTGTTGCACCTGACAGAGAATATATGAAAAAGCAAAAGGAAAACAGTTTTGCAAATAAAAAGGGCAAAGGCAAAAAGATGACACATAAAAACAACAAAAATCGCAGAAAAAGGTAAATGTTAAATGGCATCAAGAAGACAATACAAAAGACGCTATAACAAAAAAGGAAGCCTTATATCAACTGTAATTGTAATAATAGTCTGCATAATCTGGGTTTTGGTTGAGCGTGGCTGTGACAGTACCAAAAAAGCAACGCCAAAACCGCAGGCTTTAGATAATACCGACACACAGGTTTATTTTGTTGATGTAGGGCAGGGTGATGCAACGCTTGTTACATCAGACGGGCATAATATGCTGATTGATACAGGCGAACGTGATGATAAAAACACGCTGATACATTTCCTTGAAGAGCATGACATACAGTCGCTTGATTATCTTATTATCTCGCACCCGCACACCGACCACATGGGTGAAGCAAGCGATATACTAAAACAGTTTGACACAAAGACGATTATTATGCCAAGAACAGGCAGTAATATTCCGACAAACTCTACATATAAGTATTATCTTCAGACGGTGAAAAAGTTAAACAAGAGAATCACTGCTGCAACTGATACACAGCTGTCACTCGGCAAGATGACGGTGAACCTTTTCACCTCCAAAAAGCAGCATGAGGATCTCAATAACTATTCAGTGCTTGTAAAGCTGACACATGGTGAAAACAGCTTTCTTATCACTGGTGATTGCGAGGTTGAGGAAGAAGCTGAGATGGTTGAGCATGGCTTTGACCTTAGTGCAGATGTGCTGAGAGCAGGGCATCACGGCAGCTATAAATCAAGCTATAATTTCTTCCTTGAGGAAGTCAATCCGTCTTATGCGGTAATATCATGCGGCAAGGATAATATGTACGGTCATCCGCATGAGCAGGCAGTACAAAGGCTTAAGAGCTTTGCAGACCATTATTACTGCACAATGACTGACGGTACAATAACCTTTTCATCAGACGGCAAAGGCCTTACAGTGAACACCGAAAAGTAACGGAGCGTGATATGATGCTTAGTATAGACAGGTTTGAGGGAAAGTATGCTGTTTGCGTTGATGAAAGTCAGCGGATTGTTAAGATAAAACGTCGCAGGATAAAAGGCGAGGCACATGAAGGCGATATTATTAAAAGAGCGGTATTCTTTTATTATGTTATGAAAAAAGAAACACAAAGTATAAAAGATGAAATATCAAAGCTTCAGGACGAGCTGTTTGAATAAATACTGCTGAAAGAGAGTGTATTTTTTAAAATGGAGAAGGATTTGTTTTTGAGAATTGAACAGCAAATGGGCAAGATGTCAAAAGGGCATAAGCTTATTGCAAATTATATTTTGTCACACTATGACAAGGCTGCGTTTATGACAGCACAAAAGCTCGGCAAGACGGTTGGAGTTAGTGAGTCAACCGTTGTAAGATTTGCAACCGAGCTTGGTTTTGACGGATATCCTGCACTTCAAAGAGCGTTGCAGGATTTGATGAGAAATAAGCTTACAGCAGTTCAGCGTATCGAGGTTACATCTGACCACATGACACGGGAGGACGTGCTTGAAAGAGTGCTGACGCTCGATATTGAAAAAATCAGAAAAACGCTTGAAGAAACATCAAAAGAAGACTTTAACAATGCGGTTGAAAAGATTATAAACTGCAATACTATATATATTATCGGTGCAAGGAGTGCGGCACCTTTAGCAAGCTTTTTAAACTACTATTTCACGATGATTTTTCCTCATGTAAAGCTTGTTAGAAACACTACTACAAGTGAGCTTTTTGAGCAGATAATGCATATTGATGAGAATGATGTCATTATCGGCATATCATTCCCGAGATATTCAAAGCAGACTGCAAAAATGCTTGAATATGCAAGCAACAGCGGTGCTAATGTTATCGCAATTACCGACACGGTCGATTCACCGCTTGCACAGTATGCGAACAATCTCCTGCTTGCAAGAAGCGACATGGCATCATTTGTTGACTCGCTTGTTGCACCGCTGAGCCTTATAAATGCACTTATAGCGGCAGTATCTATTAGCAATGTGGACAAGGTTTCAAAGAGCTTTGAACGCCTTGAAAGCATCTGGGAACAGTATGATGTTTATGAGAAAAACGAGGAGAGAAACTGATGAAAACTGCTGATGTGGTTATAATCGGTGGCGGTGCATCAGGACTTTTTGCAGCTGTGCAGATTGCATGGCAGGGGAAAGAAGTAGTCGTTATTGAGCATATGTCAATTCCAGGCAAGAAATTGCTTATCACGGGAAAAGGCAGATGTAATGTCACGAACAATTCGGACACCGAGACTGTTATGGCAAACATTCCGAGGAACCCGAGATTTATGTTCTCAGCCCTTAGCCGATTCACGCCGCAGGACACAATGGCGTTTTTTGAAAGCTTAGGCGTTGAGCTTAAAACCGAGCGTGGCAACAGGGTTTTCCCTGTGAGCGACAAGTCATCAAGCATTGTAAATGCCTTGGTCAACGCCGCAAAAGACGCTGATGTCAGGATAATTAAGGACAATGCATTAGAGCTGATAATTGAGGACAATACCATCAAGGGTGTGAAAGGTGAAAAGGACAGCTATTTTGCAGACAAGGTTATTGTTGCAACAGGCGGAAAGTCCTATCACAAGACAGGCTCGACTGGTGACGGCTACAGATTTGCAAAGCAGGCAGGGCATAAAGTCAGCGAGCTGACACCATCGCTTTGCCCGGTTGTGACGACTGAGCGTGAGCCTGCGGAAATGATGGGCTTGTCGCTTCGAAACTGTACGCTGAGCCTATATGAAAAAGGCAGGGACAAGCCGTTGTACACAGAGCTTGGAGAGATGCTTTTCACGCATTTCGGGTTGTCGGGGCCGCTTGTTTTATCGGCATCGGCACACATGGACAAGATTGAAAATGGCAAATACACGCTGTCTATTGATTTAAAGCCAGCACTTGATCATAGCAAGCTTGATGAGCGTATACTGCGTGATTTTGGCGATTTTCCAAACAGGGATTTTTCAAATTCGCTTGGAAAGCTTTTGCCGTCAAAGATGATACCAGTCATTGTGAAACTCAGTGGCATACCGCCTTATAAAAAGGTAAACCAGATCACCCGTGAAGAGCGTGAGCGGCTCGTTTGTTTGCTAAAGGATTTGCACTTCACGGTAAGGTCGTTACGCCCGATTGATGAGGCGATAATCACACGAGGGGGCGTGGACGTAAGCGAGATTTCGCCGAAAACTATGGAGTCAAAGCTGGTGAAAGGACTCTATTTTGTCGGTGAAGTGCTGGACGTGGACGCCTACACAGGCGGATATAACCTCCAGATTGCATTCGCAACCGCAAACGCCGCAGCACTGGCTATGCTCTAACTTAATGCTTGTGATAATGCTCAGTTTTATTTACTTAGGAGGAAACCTTTCTGAAGAAAGGTTTCCCCTCAGACTCCCTTTCCAAAGACTTTTTAACGATTTTTTTGAGGGCGTGAGATGTTTTCAAAACAAACATCAGAAATTGAGCTTTTGAGACTATATAAGTTTTCCCACACCCTCAAAAAAATGAGTTAGAAGTTTTAGAGGAGAAGTTTAATGGAAGAATCTTATTCAAAAAGACACCCACAATAAATAAGACTGAATATTATCGCAACCATTAACTTATAGAATAATCAATTTGAAAGGAAGATAAATATGGGAATTAATGTAGCACTTGACGGGCCATCTGGTGCAGGAAATTCAACGATTGCAAAAATGCTTGCAAAAAAGCTGAAATATGTATATGTGGACACAGGGGCATTATATCGCTCGATAGCTTACTATGTCATCTCAAAGGACGTTAAGCCTGACGATGCGCAGAGTGTCAACGCACTGCTCGGTGAGATTGATGTAAAGCTTGCTTATGAGGGCGATGCGCAGAAGGTTTTGCTAAACGGCGAGGACGTATCGGACAAAATCCGCACACCTGAGATTTCAATGGGTGCATCGGCAGTGTCTGCAATCCCTGAGGTGCGTGAGTTTTTGTTCTCGCTCCAGCAGAATATTGCAAAGGAAAATGACATCATTATGGACGGCAGAGATATCGGCACAGTCGTTCTGCCAAACGCTGATGTAAAGATATTTTTGACTGCAACGGCTGAGGAAAGAGCTAACAGACGTTACAAGGAACTGTCCGAAAAAGGGGACACATCGACTTACGAGGAAGTGCTTCAGGACATTATCCAGCGTGACTATAACGACACTCACCGTGAGATTGCACCGCTTAAAAAGGCTGATGATGCAATTGAAGTTGACTCAACCGAGCTTAGCTTAGAACAGGTCGTGGATAAGATTTACGGCATAATTTTAGACAAAACTGGCAAGACAGAAAAGGCTGAAAAGCGTGTATCTGCGAGGAAACTGCCTGAGGCTGAGCCAGTAGTTCGTGGTAAGAAGCTCAACCCGATAAAAATGATTTTCTATAATATTTTAAGACCGATTGTAATATTCCTTTTCAAGTGCTATTACAATCTGTCGTATGAAGGCAAGGAGAATATTCCAAAGGACGGCAGCAACATTTTTGCATCAAATCACAGAAGCTACACTGACCCTGTACTTATTGCGATGCCTACAAGAGTTCCATGCTCGTATATGGCAAAGGACGAGCTGTTTCATCAGAATGTATTTTTTACATTGCTAATAAAGGCGTTCGGTGCATTCCCTGTGACAAGAGGCAAGGGCGACACTGCTGCGATAGACTTGTCGATGGAAAAGCTCAACAAGGGCAGAAACCTTGTTATTTTCCCTGAGGGCACACGTTCAAAGGACGGCAAGGTCGGAAAAGGAAAGACAGGTGTTGCGTTAATTGCAGCTCTGGCACAGGTACCTGTAATACCTGTTGGAATAAGCTTCGAGGGCAAGCTTAAGTTCAGAAGAAAAATTGTTGTCCGTTTTGGAAAGCCAATCAGTGCGGAGGAGCTTAACATTTAATCAGCAAATCCTCGTGAGCTGAAGAAAATGAAGGGCATAATAATGGACGAAATTACTAAGCTGGTATATTAATATGTTAACAAATTGTAAAATTTGCACTGCAAAAACGGCTGGCTTTTGTTTTGGTGTAGACAGAGCCGTAAAAATAGTGTATAATAAATTAGATAACCGAAATAATGTTGTTACGTTAGGTCCGATTATTCATAACAGAAATGTAGTTGAAGACCTTGAGGCAAGAGGCTGTAAGTCGGTCGAGCTGTCAGAGGTCACGAGTAATCAAACGGTTATTATACGTTCTCACGGCGTTGGACAGGCAGTTTATGACAAGCTGAATGACATCGGTGCAGAAATTGTTGATGCGACCTGTCCGTTTGTTGAGAGAATTCACAAAATTGCGTTTGACAAGTCATCGCAGGGGTATGTGATACTTATTGCAGGTGATGCAAATCATCCTGAGGTTGAGGGTATTCATGGACACTGTGTTGGTAAGTCGTTCGTGTTTGACAGTGTTGAGGGATTTGAGAATCTTGTGAAAGAAAATGATTTTTCGGTGAAAAAGGTTGCAATTCTCTCGCAGACAACGTATAATAACAAATTGTGGAAAGAGTGCTGTGAAACAGCAAGCAGACTGTTGCCTGATGCATTGATATTTGATACGATATGCAATGCGACCGCAGAAAGACAGCGTGAGGCAAGAGAGCTTGCGATGAAAGCTGATGCGATGATAATTGTCGGCGGCAAACACAGCTCCAACACTCACAAGCTTAAGGCTGTCTGTGATGAATATTGTCCCTGCTATCTGATTGAAGAAGCAAAAGATCTGGACAATATCGACTTATCTCATGCAAAATTTATCGGGATCTCTGCTGGTGCATCGACACCAGCTTACATCATCAAGGAGGTACAACAAACCATGAGTGAAAAACTGAACACAAATGAAGAGGAGTTCAACTTTGCGGAGGAACTTGAAAAAACTCTTAAAAAAATACATATGGGGATGAAGGTCGAAGGTGTCGTAACTGCTATCAATAACGGCGAAGTTATCGTTGACATTGGTACAAAGCATACTGGATACATTCCGGCAAACGAGCTTTCAGAAGACCCTACAGTAAAGCCTGAGGACGTTGTTGAGGTAGGTCAGAAGATTGACCTTATCGTTTTGAA
>JAFTAX010000020.1 GCA_017458445.1 Ruminococcus sp.
CAAAAATCCGCCTGCCTGTGCACAAGTCAGATCAGGATTAACAAGCACGCCCAAAGCACATACGCTCGGCACCTGCTCGCTCAGTGCAAGATAGCTTGTAATATCTTCAGCAATCTCGCCCGACACGATTGGCACCTGTCCCGAGTATGGCTCTTTAAGTCCCAGGTCTTTGATAACGCTAAGCGTACCGTCTGTTCCGACAGCACCTTTTACATCAAGCTTGCCGACGCTGTTCAGCGGTATCTCAACCACAGGATTCTGAATGTATGCCTTGACGTTTCCAAAGCTGTCTGCAACTGCAATAAGCGAACCAGCAGGACCGTTTCCGTTCATTCTGAGGGTTATCGAATCGTCCTTGCCCTTCAGCCCGAAGCCAAGAAGTGATGCACCAAGTGCAAGCCTTCCCAAAGCAGCAGTACAAACAGCTGATGTCTTGTGAATTCTCTCTATCTCTCCTACAATGTCCCTGCCGTCAATGGCACTGCATACTACCGATGCGTCCTTACTTATAGATCTTACAATACGTCCCATTATATCTCATACTCCTTGCGGAGTATCTCCTTTGCATTAATTATGTTTCTTTGCGACATATACTATTCTTTGTGTCTGCTTATTCACAGGATTGTCCGTGTAACCATCATACTTTGCCAGAATGTCAAACCCTGCCTTTTTAAGCATACTGTCAATCACACTCTCATCAAGAGCAATTTCCTTAAAGCTCTCCTGAAAACGCTCATAGCTGCCACTTTCCTGCTCCTCAAAAAAGTCAAGGAACATCTCAACAGAATTGTCCTTGTCATTATACTCATTCTGCCAGGAGCAAAACAGCCCGTCCATATCATAGATATATGAATTGTTGCCGAGAATCTCACGGTGTTTATAAATAGTATTCACATCAAAAATAAACAAGCCGTCAGGATAAGCAAACAGCGACACCTTGTCAAACGCCTTTTGTATAGCATCAGCATCAGGCAGATGATTGATACTATCAAGCACCGATATTGTTACATCAATAGTGCCGTACATATCAAGCTCAGTCATCTCCTGACAAAGATACTGAATCTCGCTGCCGCTGTCATACTTTTTGTCCAGAGCCTGCGACAGCATCTCCTGCGAATTATCAATTCCGATAACATCATACCCCAGACCGCTCATCTTTTCACAAAGCGAGCCTGTTCCGCAGCCCAGCTCAAGCAGAATATTCTTTCTTCCGCCAAAACGTCCGACCAGCTTGTCAATCTGTCCTGCTATAGCACCATAGTCAACATTGTCAGTAAGAGCGTCATAAAACTTTGCAAACCTCGAATAGCCGCTCATTATTTTCCTTCCTTGATTCTGTCAAAGACAATGCCATATCCACCGTTTCCGTCATAAGCAAGAGATCTGTTTACTCTGCTGATTGTAGCGGTAGAAGCACCTGTTTCTCCTACAATGTCGCTGTAGACATGGTTTTCTGTCAAAAGCTTTGCAACCTGAAAACGCTGTGAAAGTGCCTTTAGCTCAGGAACTGTGCAAAGGTCCTTGAAAAACAAGCGACACTCATCTATTGTTTCAAGGCAAAGTACCGCCTCAAACAAATCATCAAGATGTTTGATTTCCATTTTTTCTTTCATAATAAAAAACTCCTTCACTTATCATAGTGTAAAGTGCTAAACTATCTATACTTACAGTTTAACACATTAGTCTACAAAAGTAAAGGGGTTTTTATAATTTATTTTCCTCTTGGGATTAAAAATCCGTTGCTGTCGGTTGTCGGAGCGTCATTCTCCTGCTCGTTTGTGTCATAAATCTCCGCATTCTCGCCAATTTCTTCGATAATACTGCGAATCTCATCAATTCCCTCACCAGTCACAGCCGAAAACGGAATTGCCGTTATGTCCTCAAAGCAAGGTATCTCCTCAGCAAAAGCTTTAAGTCTTTGCTCTCTTGCAGTTTTTTTGAGCTTGTCCGCCTTGGTGAACACAATCACAAACGGCATCTCGTTATCAATCAGAAAGTTTATCATCGTGATATCATCTTTTGTCGGGGCATGACGCATATCAACAAGCTGAAAAACCAGCTCGATATCACGCTCAGGATTTGAAAGATACCCACCGATAAGGTCACTCCAGCCCTTTTTCTCACTTTTCGATACTTTAGCATAGCCATATCCCGGCAGGTCAACGATGTATATATTCTCAAGCGTGAAGAAGTTTATCGTCACCGTCTTTCCTGGAACAGAGCTTACCTTAGCGAGTGCCTTGCGGTTGAAAATCTTGTTTATAAGCGACGATTTCCCAACGTTTGAACGCCCCGAGAAAGCAATCTCTATTCTGTCTGATGGTGGCATCTGCGACAGCTTTCCAAAAGATGTATAAAACTCAGCTTTGTTAAAATTCATTATGTCGTCCTTTTCAATTACACAGCACTTTAAACCGTGACCTCTGTTCTGATATCACCCTTAACGGCATTTTGCATCACGCCAACAGGAATACTGCTCTCGTCAGGCTTTTTTGTCAACGACACATCAAGCACGTCCTGAATTGTTTCGGCAAATACAAACTCCAAGTTAAGCTTGACAACATCATCAATCTCATCAAGGTCGCCGATATTTGCCTTTGGCACGACAACCGTCTTTATGCCTTCCTTGTATGCTGCCATTGTCTTTTCACGAAGTCCGCCGATTGGAAGAACTCTGCCGCTCAGCGTAATCTCTCCTGTCATTGCAACATCAGCACGAACTGGAATACCACTAAGTGCTGACACAAGTGCCGTCACCATAGTAACGCCTGCTGACGGACCGTCCTTTGGCACAGCACCCTCAGGTGCATGAATGTGCAAATCCTTTGTCTCGTAAAAATCATGAGCAATTCCATACTTGTCCGCAACACTTCTGCAGTAGCTGACAGCAATCTTAGCTGACTCTTTCATTACATCGCCGAGCGACCCTGTAAGCTCAATTTTACCCTTACCGTCAAGCACAAGCACTTCAAGCGGCATAAGCACTCCGCCGACCGATGTCCACGCCATGCCGTTTACACAGCCGACCTGGTCTTCCTTTGAAGTGTACTCAGGCAGATACTTCTTATGTCCGAGATACTTCTCAATGTTGCTTGCCCTGAAAGTAACCTTCTTTACATTGTCCTCAACTATTTCCTTAGCAGCTTTTCTGCAAAGCGAGCCGATTGCCCTCTCAAGTTTTCTAACACCTGCTTCACGGGTGTAGCTGTCGATAAGCATGTAAATTCCATCGTTTGTAATTCTCATCTGTGACGCTTTAAGCCCGTTCTTTTTAAGCTGCTTTGGAATAAGATGAAGCTTAGCTATATTGAATTTCTCTTCTCTTGTATAGCTTGAAAGCTCAATGACTTCCATTCTGTCAAGCAGCGGTGGCTGAATGGTGTCAAGATTGTTTGCAGTTGTCACAAACATCACATCACTCAAATCAAACGGCATCTCAATATAGTGGTCCCTGAAGCTTGAGTTCTGTTCAGAATCCAGCACCTCAAGCATAGCCGATGACGGATCGCCTCTGAAGTCGTTGCTCATCTTGTCAATCTCGTCCAGCAGCACAACAGGGTTTTTGACACCGGCCTGCTTTATGGCATTGATAATTCTGCCTTCCATAGCACCAACATAAGTCTTTCTGTGGCCTCTGATATCGCTTTCGTCCTTGATTCCACCGAGCGATACACGCACATACTTGCGGTTCAAGGCTCTTGCAATAGACTTGCCGACCGATGTTTTACCAACGCCAGGAGGTCCGTAAAGACAGAGTATCTGTCCTTTTATCTCAGGTGTAAGACAACGTACAGCAAGGTTTTCAAGAATTCTCTCCTTGACTCTCTTCATGCCGTAGTGGTCGTTCTCTAAAATCTTTTCAGCTTTCTTTATATCAGTTCTGTCTTTGGTGTAAACATTCCAAGGCAGTGCAAGACAAGTGTCAAGATAGTTTCTGATAACAACAGCTTCCTGCGAGCTTGACATCATCTTTGAAAGACGCTTAACCTCGCTTGTCAGCTTTTCCTTAACCTCATCGCAAGCACCAGTTGCTTCAATTTTGTCAAGATAGCTCTGAATCTCGTTGTCGTCACCGCTCTCTTCGCCTGTCATGTTGCCAAGCTCATTTTGCAGTGCCTTAATCTGCTCTCTTATGTAGAACTCACGCTGATTGTCCTCAATTGACGCACGAACCTGCTCATGAATCTGCTGTTCTAAAGATATAACATCAATTTCTCTTGACAAAATCGACATAAGGCAGGCAAGCTTCTCACCAGCAGAACCAGTTTCAAGTAAAATCTGCCTGTCAGCAAACGGCAAAGTGATGTTAAACGCAATCGCCTCAAACAGATTCTTAGGCTCGTTTGCAGCAATAACCTGTGTGTAAAGCTCGTTTGGCATTCTCGGTACAACCTTTGCATACTCGCCGAAAATATCCTTTATCTCACGGCATACAGCATAGATTTCATTTTCATCAAACTTTTCCCGTGAATAGTTAGGCATTTTCTTAACTTCTGCCTCATAATTCTTGCCATGAACATAAAAGTCAACAAGCCTGCCCTTATATGCACCCTCAACAAGACACCTGAAAAGTCCGTTAGGGCTTTTTATAATCTGTGTTACCTTAGCGATTGTTCCTATTTTATACATATCCGATTTAATCGGCTTTTCAACCACCACGTCCTTTTGTGCAACAAGAAAAACATAGCCGTCACTTGCCAGTGCAGCCTTGAGTGCATTGATTGACATCTCTCTGCCGACATCAAAATGCAAAACCATGCCAGGAAAGACAACAAGCTCTCTTGTCGGAACGCAAGGCAATATCGGATTTTTATTATCTTTAATAACAATTCTTTCGCTCATTATACCTGAGTCCTCTCTTTGTTACATATATATCACTGTTACATCAGCGTACAAATAATATAGCATATTTCGCAAAACATTTCAACCCTTTTTGCAAAGGTATTTTCAGGATAAAAAAAGAGATATCCGATAAAGGATATCTCTGCATTAATTATTGATTAGTCTGCAACGTATGGCAACAGAGCAACGTGACGAGCTCTTTTAATAGCTGTTGTCAATTCTCTCTGATGATACGCACATGTGCCTGTTACACGACGTGGAAGAATCTTAGCTCTTTCTGTCATGCACTTTCTAAGCTTAGCGATATCTTTATAATCAATTTTTTCAGCTCTGTCAACACAGAACATACAAACCTTCTTACGACCTCTTTTTGCAGGTCTACCGTTTCTTTCTCTTTCCATGAGATTTACCCTCCTAACTTAATTTGATGATTGCTTAAAATGGTACTCCGTCGTCGCTCAGCACTTCAAAATCTGCCATATCTCCGATTGACAAATCGTCATTAGACGGTGCATTGTTATAATTATTCTGTGGAGCTGTCTGTGGCTGTGCATAACTGTTGTTATAATCGTTCTGCTGATAGCCGCCTTCAGTCTTTTCGCCTGTGAAAGAAGCATTGTCAACAAAAACTTCAGTAACATAATGCTTTACGCCGTTTTTGTCATCATAAGTTCTTGTTCTCAGGTTTCCTTCAATAGCAATCATTCTGCCCTTGCGGAAATACCTGCCGATAAATTCAGCAGTATTACGCCATGCAACACAGTTGATAAAATCTGTCTGTCTTTCTTCGCCTTGTCTTGCAAAGCTTCTCTGAACTGCTACAGTGAATGAAAGTACTGATGCACCACTTTGTGTCTGTTTTACTTCAAGATCCTGAGTGATCCTGCCCATCAAAATTACTTTATTAAGCATAATATAACCTGCCCCGTATCTTCTGGAGCATATCCTCCTTTCGAAGTTTTAAGCGTATCGGTCTACCCGTTTTCGTAAATATCTTACTTAACTGTTATCAAGAAACGAAGAACGCCGTCAGTAATCTTGAACACACGCTCAAGCTCAGCCGGGAATGTAGTTTCAGATGTGAAGTTCCAAAGTACATAGTTTCCTTCTGTTTCATAGTTGATAGCATAAGCCAGTTTACGTTTGCCCCAGTCGTTCATTTCAACGTCTGTAGCATTAGCTTTGATCATCTCATCAAACTTAGCGGTGAGAGCTTCAATAGCCTCATCTCCTGCCTTGCAGCTGAAGATAGCCATAGCCTCGTAAGTTTCATTGATTTTTGCCATTTCTCTGCACCTCCTTCTGGATTTCGCCTGCACATATTTGCACAAGCAAGGATAACTTAGTTATTATAACACAATTTAAACACCATGTCAACAGCGTTTTTACCGCTAATATTATTTCTATTCTGTAAATTTTACGCAAACTTAAGATTAAGCAGATAGAATCCCAGCAGTGTCACTACACAGTAAACCGTTACAGCAACAATAACCGCTGTCATTGAAGTTCCACCTTTTGCAACAATCTGCACGCCTGCTTCATAATCGTCAGTAACCGTGCTGCGAATCTTTCTTATGTCGGATTTAGCAGTCAGGAAATACCAGTATGTGCCAAAGAATCCACAAAGAAATCTTATTCCCATCATCATATATGAGCTAAGACTGTAAAGGGTTGTAAAGCTGTTGCTCTGCACATCAAAATTGGTGTTGAGCAGTGTCATGTTCATCATGCCCGACTGTCCGAGAACAATCATGCTCGGGATACTGAAAAGCAAAGTGAGTGTCATAAACAAAACGCCAAGCTTGTACATTTTCCTGTAGAAGAAATAAAACTCAGGGAAAACCAATGCACCAATATTAATTGCAATCTTGCCTCCAAACTTGCCAAACTTAATAAAGCTTGAAATAAGTCCCATTGAGTTTTTGCCGGTGTATTTTACATAATCATCAATCTTGATGCCATCAATCTCAGACTCCTTGTCAAACACCATCTGATTGCCAAACGGAAATGCACCACCCTGTGTCTGTCCACCGAAGCCTGCACCCATGTTGTTAAACGGACGTGATGCGTTTGCGTTGTCGTGCAAAGGCATACCGCACTTGTTGCAGAACAATCCCTCAGGCGGATTTTCAGAGCCGCATCTGATGCACTTCACTGCTTCCGTAGAATCAAAACTGTCAGAATCATATTCAGGCTTCCAGCTTTCACCGCTCTGGTGCAGAACTGTATTTATGCACTGACCTTCTTTGTTATAGCATTCACGGTGATAAGGCGTGCCACATTCAGGGCAAACAACAACATCATCGTTGTCCTTAAAAAGCTCACCGCATGAAATACATTTTGTGCCATTAAAGTTTGCCATATAACTTTCCTTTCTATAAAAACGTTTGATTTTACTTATATTATCCTACATTATAACACATATTTTTGAAAAAGAAAATAGTTTTTATAATTTTTCCTTTACTTTTCCATAAAAATACAGTATAATAATAGTAGTAGTATGATGTGAAATCAAAAACTTATACCTGAAAGGAGCGTATCTTTTTAAAATGGTTTTTTTAGAAAATCTAAAATCTCAGCTTGAAGATTATCTGCCAAAAATAAAAGAGCTATATGAAGTTTTTGATATCGAAAACAGCAAGGAAAGAATACTTGAGCTTCAGGAAAAAGCTGCCGAACCAGGTTTCTGGGACGACCTTGAAACATCACAGGTTGTCTTGCAGGAAACAAGAACTCTCGAAGGCAATATCGAAAAATATAACAAGCTTCAGCAAAAGGCTGACGATATTGAAGTCATGATAGAAATGGCAAGCGAAGAAGATGACGAAGCCATGATTGAGGAGATAGAGTCCGAACTTGAAGCTCTCGGCAATGCAATTGATGAGCTTACGCTTGCTTCCCTGCTTACAGGCGAGTATGACAAATGCAATGCTATCATAAGCTTCCATGCCGGTGCAGGCGGAACAGAAGCTCAGGACTGGGCAGATATGCTATTTAGAATGTACAACCGCTGGGGTGAAAACCACGGCTATAAGGTCAAGACACTTGACTATCTCGAGGGCAATGATGCTGGTATGAAGTCAGCTTCAATCATAGTCGAGGGCGAAAATGCCTACGGCTATCTCAAGAGCGAATCGGGAATTCACCGTCTTGTAAGAATCTCACCATTCGACAGCTCAGGAAGCAGACATACCTCATTTGCCGCAATTGACGTTATGCCTGAAATTGACGACTCAATCGAGGTAGATATTCGTCCTGAGGATATCGAAATGCAGGTCTATCGTTCAAGCGGTGCAGGTGGCCAGCATATTAACAAAACCTCATCTGCCGTAAGACTTATCCACAAGCCGACAGGTATCGTGTGTGCCTGCCAGACACAGCGTTCACAGTTTCAGAACCGTGAATATGCAATGAAGATGCTCAAATCAAAACTGATTGAGATAAAGGAACGTGAAAATCTCGAGAAAATCGAGGACATCAAGGGCGTTCAGAAGGAAATTGCCTGGGGTGCACAGATTCGTTCTTATGTGTTTATGCCGTACACCATGGTCAAGGACCACAGAACAAACTATGAAACAGCGAATGTCAACGCTGTCATGGACGGGGATCTTGATGGATTTATAAACGCCTATTTGAAATCTCTTTCCCTGGGAGATCTCAAAGACGAAGACAGAAAGGATTAAACTATGGAGATTTTAAAGAAGATTTACAACTGCTTTATAATCATCTCAATTATAGAAATCCTGGTAGGCATACTGTTCTTTCTAAAGCCTGCTCTTGTACAAGGCACTATAAGCTATATTGTCGGAAGCCTGCTTATAGTATTTGGTTTGATTGTACTTATTACATTCTTCGTTGATGCACCGCTCTATAGCACAGCATTCAAAGCAGTGATTCTGATTTGTGCAGGATTGTTCATTCTGATTAAACCAGGTTTCATTTTCAGTGTAATGGCAGTAATCTTTGGATTGTATCTCGTAGTTGACGGTATCGCAGGGATTCGTGGTGCAAGCATGATGAAATCAAGAGAAGACAGCAGTCTTTGGGTTCTCTCACTTGTAATCGCAATTCTCACAATCGTGCTTGGCTTGATTGTCCTTGCATATCCACTTGCATCATCACTCATTTCAATGAAGATTTTCGGCATTTTGCTAATAATTTCAGGCGTGCTTAATATCTATAACGGTGGTATCACAAAGAGATACTTCAAGAAAGCAATCAAGCTTGCAAGAGAAAACGGAACAGTTGAATATGTTGATGTTGAATCTGAAGAAGTAGCCACAGAAGCAACTGCTGACGACAAGTAATCAACAATAGTAATAAAAGCACAAAACCCACAGAAGATATACTTCTGTGGGTTGTTTTTATGCCTTAACAGGTTGTCCGTTATACATAGAAAAGCATTTTTCCGTATGTCGGATATGGCCAGTACTTCTCGCCAACCAATGATTCAATCTCATCAGCTGATTCACGAAGCTCGCCCATCTTTGCAAATATAACATCGTGATAGTAATTTGCAAGTTCCTGAACGTCCTCAATATTCTGAGCCTTGGCTGTAACGTCCTCAAGCTCAGTGAGTCTTTTGTATGTAGTTGATGAAAGTGCCGACAGTCTCTTTACAAGGTCTGTTTCAAAGAACGTATCACCACCGCAGGAAGCAGCAAGCTCAGCAGTTTTAGCAAGCTCCTTGATGTATGTTGCAACAGCAGGAAGAATATCCTTCTTAGCCATGTCAATCATCGTGAGTGCTTCAATGTTAATTGTCTTGCAGTATTCATCAAGAAAGATTTCAACTCTTGCAACAATTTCAGACTCTGTGTAAACACCGTGCTTAACAAACAAATCTACATTCTTCTTGTCAGCAAAGTGTGGAATAGCTTCAGGAGTTGACCTTAAGTTCAAAAGACCTCTCTTTTCAGCTTCAACCTTCCATTCCTCAGAATATCCGTTGCCGTTAAAGATAATGTTTGTGTTCTCAGCAATAGTCTTTTTGATAAGATCATCAAGTGCGTCCTGGAAGTTTTCAGCCTTTTCAAGCTCGTCAGCAAACTGGTCGAGAACCTCTGCCACCATAGTGTTGATAACAGTGTTAGGTCCGGCAACCGAAAGCTTAGAACCAGGCATTCTGAATTCAAACTTGTTACCTGTGAATGCAAAAGGTGAAGTACGGTTACGGTCTGTTGTATCTCTCGGGAAGTTCGGCAAAACGTCAACGCCGATTTCCATATCAACTTTTTTGTTGCCCTTGTATGTTTCGCCTTCAACGATTGCCTTGAGTATTTCAGTCAGCTCATCGCCAAGGAAGATTGAGATTATAGCAGGAGGTGCTTCGTTAGCACCAAGTCTGTGGTCATTGCCAGCAGATGCAACCGACATTCTGAGCAGATCCTGATAATCGTTAACAGCCTTGATAACAGCCGCAAGGAATGTTAAAAACTGTGCATTTTCAGCAGGAGTCTTTCCAGGGTCAAGCAGGTTTACACCCTTGTTTGTAGAAATAGACCAGTTGTTGTGCTTACCTGAACCGTTCACACCAGCGAATGGCTTTTCGTGAAGCAGGCACTTGAAGCCGTGCTTTCTTGCAGTTCTCTTCATAATTTCCATTGTCAGCTGATTGTGGTCAGTTGCAATGTTTGTTGTGCAGAAGATTGGTGCAAGCTCGTGCTGTGACGGAGCAACCTCATTGTGCTTTGTCTTGGCATAAATTCCAAGTCGCCAGAGCTGTTCGTCAAGGTCCTTCATGTATGCAGCAACTCTTGTCTTGATTGTGCCGAAATAATGGTCCTCAAGCTCCTGTCCCTTTGGAGCAGGTGCACCGTAAAGTGTACGGCCTGTAAAGATAAGGTCCTTTCTCTTTGAATACATTTCCCTGTCAATCAGGAAGTATTCCTGCTCAGGTCCGACGTTTGAAACAACTCTTGTAGCGTCCGAACCAAAAAGCTTGAGTATTCTCAAAGCAGACTTGTTGATTGCTTCCATAGAACGAAGCAATGGTGTCTTTTTGTCGAGTGCTTCACCGCCATATGAGCAGAAAGCAGTCGGAATACAAAGAGTGTCCGCCTTAATAAATGCATAAGATGTAGGATCCCAGGCAGTGTAACCTCTTGCCTCAAAAGTTGCACGCAACCCACCTGATGGAAATGAAGATGCGTCAGGCTCACCCTTAACAAGCTCCTTGCCTGAAAATTCCATAATAACATGGCCCTTGTCTGTAGGTGAAATAAAGCTGTCAAGCTTTTCTGCAGTAAGACCAGTCATCGGCTGGAACCAGTGAGTATAATGAGTGCAGCCTTTTTCACAAGCCCAGTCTTTCATAGCGTTAGCCACAACATTTGCAAGCTCGATGTCCAGAGGCTTACCATCAGCAATAGTCTTTTTCAAAGCCTTGTAAGTTTCCTTAGGAAGCCTTTCTTTCATGACCGATTCATTGAATACGTCACTGCCAAAAATTTCAGGAACGTTCATATTATGATCCTCCTTAAACCTTATTAAAAAAGACACTGCGAACCAATTAAAGTTCACAGAGTCTTCGCTACTTCTAACTGTTTCTATAAATAAGTATATATCAAAAAGTCCCGTTTGTCTATAGTTTTTTAAACTTTTGTTATTTTTGACAATAAATACTCACTTGCTATGAATGTTTTTGACAGGATATTTTATTCGTTTTCATTGTAATAATCGAAATCAAAGTCCTCAGGATAGTTTTCGCCGATAACAGATTTCGAGAATTTAGCAGCTTCAGCAATAAGCTCGGCTGTGTTTGCAGTCCATGTCAAAAAGTCAGCGTTGCAGTCAACAATCTTAAATGCAAGCTCCAGCGTCACCGAACGTAAGTCACAGGCAACAAATGCAGGCTTGGAAATAACCTTGCAGACAAACGCAGTTGACGCAATTCTACGCAGAATATTCTTTGTCTTTTTCTTGCCTTTAAAGCGTGAGATAAGCTGTCCTCTTACAACCTCTGGTGCGTGAATTCTGAACCAGAGCAGCGAAAACGGGCTGAAGCTCTGGATTGCATATTCTCCCTTGTACTTTTTAAGCAGCTTGTATGTGCGTTTTTCGAGCGTGCCGACACCATGACCGTCCTTAATCTCGACAAGCAGTGGCACTCTGCCGTCAACAAGCTTTAAAACCTGTGAAAACAGCGGTATCTTCTGGTCAGTTTTCTTAACAGAAAATGCCGAGAGCTGCTCATAAGTAAAGTCCTTTACATCAGCCTCAATGCCGCATGACTTTTTAAGCGACATATCATGCACAACAACAACCTTGCCTTCCTTTGTAAGCCTTACGTCCAGCTCGATCGCAACGCCCTTGTCACAAGCTGCACGAAACGCCGCAAGTGTGTTTTCGGGAATACCCTTGTCAATATTATGAAGTCCTCTGTGTGCAATATACTTTCCAAAATCCATATTACCAGCACCCTGCCTTTCATAAGTGATAATATCTACTATAAATTATAGCCTTAGTCTCCTTTTTTGTCAACGAAAAAGATAATTCTTAACGTTTATTGAGAAAATTTAAAATATTATCATAAAATTATCACATAATTATTCTATAATTTAAGATATGTTAATTTAGAAAGGAATAATACTATGCTAAAAAGAATATCAGCATTCTTGCTCGCAATGGCGTTGGCAGTCGGTTGCCTCGCATCATGTGACAAGGATAAAGATGAATCTTCATCTAAAGCAAAAAAATCAGATTCATCAGCCGCTGCAACCGATTCAGCTGCTGAAGCAAAAGCTGAGCCATCGCTCACAATTGACGGCAAAAAGGTTAAAACAAAAGACCTCGTTATGCTGACAGTTGACGGACACGACATTGATTTTGACACATACAGATACTACTATCTGTCAACACTTGCAAACTATGCAAACTACGGTCTGACCGCAGATGCGCTCAAAGAAGACGACGATATGTTCAAAAAATTCTTGGAGCAGGTTGAATCAACAATCAAAAACGACTATGTCTCGGACAAGCTTGCAGAAGAAAACAATATAAAGCTTGACAAAAAAGATCTTCAGGTCGTTGACAAGAATATCAAGTCAACACAGTCACAGTATCAGTCTGAGGAAGAATACCTCGAAGCTATGAAGTCAATGTATCTTACTGAAGAAGTTTTCAAGGCTATGATGACAAGGTCACAGCTCTATCAAAAGGTACAGTCAACACTCCTTTCAAACGGAGGTAAATATGCAACACCTGCCGATGAGTTCAAAAAGGTTGTAAAGGATACAAAAGAGTATTCAAGAGTAATCCACATTCTCATTCCTTATGAGTGTAAAGCACCGATTACTGACAAAGAAGAGCTTGAAAAGTATAACAGCACAGACGATTTGTCAACAAAGATTGAAAGCAAGAGAACCGCTTTCAACCAGCAGACAGAAGATAAGCAGGCAAAACTCAAGGCGGAAGCTAAAAAGCTTGCCGAAGCAGTACTCAAGAAAGCAAAGAGCGGCGAGGATTTTGCAGCACTCGTCAAGAAATATGGCTGGGATCCTGGCATGGTGACAAATCCTGATGGCTACTATATCAACCAGAACACATCATTCGTTCAGGAATTCAAGGACGCAGCATTCTCACTCAAGGAAAACGAGATAAGCGACCTTGTCGAAAACGCAAGCTACGGCTGGTTTATAATCAAGCGTCTGCCTGTTGATATGGACTATGTCGAAGAAAACCTCGACACAATGATTCAGGAATATGACACTCCAAAGATTAACAAGCTTTACGAAGACATCACTTCAAAAATGAAGGTTAAATACAGCGACACTTATAAAAAGATGAAAGCTGACAGCATAACATAATATGCACATAATTTCAGCCCACCGATTAAGTTCGGTGGGCTGTTTTTTATCTGTGTAATCTTATCTATTTATTACCTGTTCAAATACCTTTATCGTTTGCTCAGCGTTCTTGTCCCAAGTTAATTCCTTTGCAGTCTGAAAACCTTTATTGGCAATCTTAGCTGTTGCTTCAGGATTGTTTCTGATAAATTCAAGTCTGTCATAAAGCTCATCTGCATTGTTTTTCTCAATAAGAAAACCATTCTCACCGTCCACTACAATGTCAGATATGCCTTCACCTTTTGTCGCAATAACAGGAAGCCCGCAGCTCATCGCCTCCAAATACACAATGCCGAACGATTCCTGATAAGACGGCAGTACAAAAACATCGCTTTCGCTCATAAGCCTTAAAACTTCATCATGCTTGACAATGCCCTTGAATGTGCAAACATCACCAAGCCCGTAATCGTTAACCACCTGCTCATATTCCTGCCTTGATTTTCCGTCGCCGACAATCACAGAGCTGATATCAGCACCTTGCTCTCTAAGCGTTTTCAATGCCTTAAAGATTATCGGATAACCCTTTTGTGCTTCCAGAAAACCGACAGAAATTGTTCTAAGCAGTCTGTCCTTTGTATACGAAAAAGGCTTGCAAACATCAGCTTGATTCTCATTCACAAAGCCGTTATATATAATAGTGCCGTTTATTTCAAACCCGACCATTTTATCAAAACGTTGCTTCTGAATGTTTGTTACAAAGATAGTCTTGTCAGCAGCCTTAACTGCATTACTGTAAATGCTTACAGCCTTTTTGTTGCCTACAAGATTCTTATAGTTGTTAGGAATAGAATGTTCAATAAGCACAACAGGTATACCAAGCTTTTTCCCGACTTCAATATTCAGCCTGCCATCAAGCAACGGATCAAGGCTGTAGATCACATCAGGCTTAAACTCCTTGCAAAGATGCAGCATGTATGAATACATCGATTTTTTATAGAATGCATATTTAAGCTCATGCGAAAAATTAAAAAGATACTTTGACCACAAAAATGCAGGCGACAGCACCTTTATGCCCTTATATTCATACTCCAACTGAGCATTGGCATAACGCTTAATCTTTCCGCCTAAAAATGCAAAACATTTTGGTATATAAGTGTGCGGAGAAACGATTTTGACCTCAACGCCCTGCTCTATAAGCTTGCTTATCTGTGAATAAACATAAGGTCCGAATGTCTCATTATCAGGTCTTGGAAATTGCTTTGTATATACTAATACTTTCATTTCAATTCAAGCTTCCTTATTTAAATTTCGATTTAATAATATCCCGAATATATATCTGTCGGAAAAGAAATACCCATACCAAAAAGCAAAGAACCGAGCTTTGATTAAACAGTACATTCTCACCAAGACCATAAACCATAAGCATAATAAACATCGAAACACAATATGTCTTTAATCCGTAGTTTATTGACTCATCATAAAGCTTTTTGACAAAGTAAATTGCCGCTGATAAAAATGTCACCAGTCCAACCAAACCAAAACGTATAATAATCGAATAATAAGCATTGTCGGAGCCTTGTAAATCAAATAATTTCAGTGTGCTGTTTGCATGTGAAATATTAGTAACAATAGCACCAAAAAGCAAAGAATGGTTGTGATACATAACCTCAAGCGAGCTGAAAATAGTTGCGCTTCGTCCACTACTTG
>JAFTAX010000021.1 GCA_017458445.1 Ruminococcus sp.
ACTGTTCGGAGTTGAAACATCAGTCAAGGCTATAGGCTATGAGGACCGTATCTTTGACGACTCAAAGGTGCATACGTTTGATATAGTAATAGACGACTGGGACAGCTTTTTAGAAACCTGTGAAAACGAGGAATATTCCTCATGTAACGTCGTCATAGACGGAGAAGCTGTAAAGAATGTAGGTATAAGAGGCAAAGGCAACACATCGCTCAGCTCTGTTAAGAACATGGACAGCAACCGCTATAGCTTTAAAATAGAATTTGACCAGTACGACAAAGGCAAAACATATCACGGGCTGGACAAGCTGTGCTTAAACAACATAATTCAGGACAACACCTACATGAAAGACTATCTCGCCTATAAGATGATGAAAGAAAACGGCGTAGATACACCACTTTTCAGCTATGTCTACATCACCGTAAACGGCGAAGACTGGGGACTTTATCTTGCGGTCGAAGCGGTCGAGGAATCCTTCCTTGAGCGAAACTATGGCAGCGATTACGGCGAGCTTTATAAGCCAGACAGTCTTGGCTTCGGCGGTGGTGGCCCAGGCAACGGCAAGGATTTCAACATGACTGAGTTTATGAACAAAAACAGCGACAGCTCAGACACAGACGACAATGAAAAAGAATCATCAACGAGCGAAAACAACGAAAACTTTTCGAAAGATTTCGATGGTAATAAGCCGTCAGATTTCACACCGCCACAGTCTGACAGCAGTAGCGAAGAGGCAGATTCCGATTCGTCAAAGGCAGACAGCGTGAAGCAAAACGGCTTTGCAAAAGGTGGCTTCGGCGGAGGCGGTTTTGGTGGCGGAATGGGCAGCGAAGATGTCAAGCTAAAGTATATTGATGACGAGATTGACAGCTATTCAAACATTTTTGGCAACGCCAAAACCGATGTTGACAAGGCCGATAAAAAGCGACTTATAAGCTCGCTTAAATCACTCTCAGAGCAAAAGGACCTTGAAAGCACAGTTGACGTTGATGAGGTAATCCGCTATTTTGTAGTGCATACATTCCTCTGCAACGGTGACAGCTATACAGGTTCGATGGTGCATAACTATTACCTCTATGAAGAGGACGGCAAACTCTCGATGATCCCTTGGGACTATAACCTTGCGTTCGGCACATTCCAAGGAGGCAACGCATCAGGCACCGTCAACTCACCGATTGATACACCAGTGTCAGGCGACATGAGCGACCGTCCGATGATTTCATGGATTTTCAGCAGTGACGAATATACAGAGCTTTATCACAAATACTACAGCGAGTTTATAAACAGCACTGACATTCAAAAGCTGATTTCCGACACCGCTGAGATGATAAATGAGTATGTCGCAAAGGACCCGACTAAGTTTTGCACTTATGAAGAATACCTTGACGGCGTTGACGCATTAAAGCAGTTTTGCGAGCTTCGTGTCGAGAGCGTAAAAGGCCAGCTTGACGGCACAATTCCGTCAACCACAGACGGTCAGAATCAAGACAGCTCATCACTTATCGACACAGGCAATCTCAACATTTCCGATATGGGTTCAATGGGCAACAAGGGAGGATTCGGCGGAAACAAGTTCGGCAATATGCCTGAGAAGTCAAACGACAGTTTAAATGCAACACCAGACAGCAAAACTGATGACAGTTCCGACAGCACGTTGGACAGCTCAAGTGACACAAAAGGCAATTCGGGCGTAACAGCAGCTATGCTTGAGGACACCTCAGACTACATCGAGTTTGCGGCAAATGCTGAAAATCAAAACGGCGAAATGCCTCAGCCTCCTGGAGATTTTGACGGCGATATGCCACAGCCACCAGGCGACTTTGATCCTGAGAATATGCCGGAGGATTTTGACCCGAACAATATGCCACAGAATCCTGACCAGAATAACCAGTCGGACAGCTCTGCGTCAGGTGACGATTCCGACAGCAGTAATGCTAAGGACAACATGGCACCGCCTTCGGACAATCAGCAGCAGGGTGAAAATCAAAACGCAAACCAGAATGTACCACAGTCGGATAATATGCCGAACATGATGGGTGATGAATCAGCAACCGACTTAGCATCATATATTCTCCTTGGAGTGTCGGCAGTTGTATTGATTTTAGGATTAGGCTTTGCATTCAAGTTCAGAAGATAACCCTTTCTTCATTAATAAAAAAAGCAGGCAGATACAAAATGTATCTGCCTGTTTTGCTGTTTTATGGTTTATTTAGCTTTAATACTCTTTGTTGTGAATGTGCCGAGATAATTCTTGCCACCCAAAGTCTTATATGCTCTTACAGCGAACCAGTATGCTCTGCCCTTTGTAAGACCAGTCTTTGTGTATGCAAGTTTCTTTGTTGTTGCAATCTTTGACCAGCTGCCTTTTGCAGATGTCTTCATATATGCGATATATCCCGTTGCACCTGTTGTCTTGCTCCATGCGAGAGCAACCTTTCTTGAGCCTGCTGTGAGCTTGAAATTAACTGTTGCAGGATTTGTGGTTGTTGTAAGTGTCGGGAACTTAGCACTGTAGTAATTCTTACCGCCAACAGTCTTGTATGCCTTGACAGCGTACTTGTATGTAGTACCAGCCTTAAGTTTTGTGTCGGTATAAGCGTTAGCCTTTGAATCACCAATCTTAACCCACTTGCCAGCATTAGCACGGTAGTATACATATCCTGTTGCACCAGCAACCTTGTTGCAGGTTACCTTGATAGCGGTTGCTGTTGTTGCTGTAGCCTTGAAGCCTGTAACTGTCGGAACAACGAGTTTTGCCTTGTAATTGTCCTTATACTCAGTACCGCAAATTGAACATGTATGTAATGTGTAGCCCTGTGCTTCATAAGTTGGAGCTACTACCTTAGTAGTGTATTTGTGTTCATGACCGTTTGCGCTGCCTGCATAAGTGAAGCTTGTGTTTGTGATAAAGTAATTCTTGACACCGTCAACCTTTGTCTTTTCAACAACACGGGTAAGCGTGCTTGGATCAACGCTTTTAGCTTCTGTTAAAATGTTTATGCCGTTGGCTGTTTTGTAAGTGTATACAGTTTCTGTTTCGTCTGACCAATTTGTTTCTACGATATATTTCTTGCCTGTACTATCAGCATACAGATATCCGTAAACATTTTTGATTTCACCGACATTTTCCTGACCGATAGATTTTCCGTTAGAATCAAGAACAAGAGAATATCCGCTTGTTGCAAAAGCGTCAGGTGTTAAATCAAGCGAACCATATTCGCCAAAGGTGTGGTCTTCGATATAAGCTCCATATTGTTCAACATATGTATACTTGCGGATAAAATACATATCGATCTGATTGTCTTCTTCATCGTATTTCCAGCCTTCAGTCCTGAAGTAGATACCGTTAGGGTCTGCACTGTTTTTTACACGATAGCCCAACCAATCACGGTTAGGTTCAAGAGGACTGATTACATAACCGCCGTTTATTTCATTGCCAGTATGTGTAAGACCGCTGATAAAGCTATCTGCCTGTGCTCCTGTATAAACAGGTGTGAACTGATATTCACCTGGCACATCAGAGATTGCCTTGAATGTTACAACTTCTGATTCCAATGCTCCAAGGTCACTGTTCCAGCACTCACCACAAGCATATTGCTTGCCTGAACTGTCTGTGCAGATTTCATATGTACGCCAACGATGATCGGAAGAATATGTTGTGTTGTAAAGTATCTCGTCTGTCTGAGTGAAGTCAAAATTCTCTCCGAGATTGTTGGTATCCCAATCGTACTGCGGTGCAAAGGAATTTAGTGAATCACCATATTCAAGGTATGCCTTGAGTGACTTTGAGTATACATACTTTTGTGCCCAATAGCCTTTTTCGCCAGTACCTAATGTGGAATTACCCATTACATATACGCCGTTAGGATCGGACGCTCTCTTAGCGATTCTTCCGATAAACTGTGGCTTAGGCGTTTTGTCGATTGTATAGCCCTCGAAATATGTGTACTTTTCGTTATAAACGCTTTCAGCTTTTGTAGCAGCGTTTGATGTGCCGTTGAATTTGAAAACTTCTGAATTGCTGGTTGCGTTGGAATAGCTACAGGATACAGCACCTTTCTTACCGCTTATGTTGACCTTGACATTGTTGCCAAAAGTAATAGTGCCTTTAGTGTAATAAGCACCGGATTCAATACCATAATCAAATATCTTTTTAGCATTGATGTTAAGTGTGCCACTTCCGCTGAAAGTTACAGCAGCACTATACGTTGAAGAAAATGGTGAGATTTGTGCCAATGAGCAATTGCCGACAACATTAATAGTAAAGTCATCGCCCATTGCATTAAAACCAAGTTCTGTTGTTGGTGCATTAAGAGCATTCAGTGTCAGTGTGTTGCTACCCTTGTCGTATGTTGCACCTTTTAACGCACTGTTGTTAGCCTTGCCGTCACCATAAATGACATAGCGTTTATAATCACCCTGATAATTTGGATTATCAGCAGGGATATACTCGCCGTTGTTGTCAGTTGGTATACACCAGATAAACGCAGGACTAAACAGTCCATTGCTGTCATCTTTTGGTCCGTTATTTGCCGCAAATGAAACTGTTACAGTTGTTGTAAGCAGCAAAGCGAACGAAAGCATTATAGATATTAGTTTTTTCATAAAAACACCTCCGTTAAGTTCTCTATAAATATATTATAACATAGTTAGCCTTAACATACAATGTAATTACTTACAAAATATCTCATTCTAATTGTACCTTTTGCACAAAAACCAAATGCTAAGCTAATGCAATAAAAAACAGGCAGATACAAAATGTACCTGCCTGAATATATGTTTAAGTTTTATTTGGATTTTGCACTCTTTGTTACAAATGCACCGCAGTAGTTCTTGCCGTGTGCTGTTCTTACAGCCTTAATAGTGAACCAGTATGTCTGACCTCTTGTAAGCCCTGATACTGTCATGTTTGTGAACTTTGTTTCAACAAGATTGTTCCAGCTGCCGTTTGCACTGAATTTGATATATCCGATGTATTCTGTTGCACCTCTTACCTTACCCCATTTCAGTGCCACCTTGCCAACGCCAGGAGTTACAGTGAAATTAACTGTGCCAGGCTTGGTCGAAGTCCAGAGTGTAGGATATGATTTGCTGTAGTAATTCTTGCCCTTGACAGTTCTGTATGCCTTAACTGCATATCTGTAGCTTGTTCCAGATGCAAGATTTCCCTCATAGAATGAGTTTGTCTTTCTAACGCCAACTCTTACCCATTTGCCAGCCTTTGCTCTGTAAAATACATATCCTGTTGCACCAGCAACCTTGTTACAGGTAAGCTTAACCGCCTTAACGGATACTGCCGCAACCTTGAATCCTGTACAGTTTGCAGGAGTTGTAGCAACTACAACGCCGAACGCAACTCCAAAGAAACCTGCATAAGACTGAGCAACCGAGCCTTTTGAGCCATAAAGCTTAAAGCCTGAAATCTTATCTTCCGTTTTGCTGTAATCATTATAGTAAAAACCAAATGCATAACTGCCAATGTTTTTTACACTATTTGGAACCACTACGCTTTTCAGACTGTAGCAATCTTCAAATGCTAGCTTACCAATCTCTTGAATACCACTTTTCAGAGACACTTTTGTGAGCGATGCGCAATAACCAAAAGCAGAGTCGCCAAGTTTTTTTACACTGCCCGGAATTGTTATTGATTTTATACTGCGGCATGAATCGAAAGCGTAATTATCAATAAATGTTACACTGCTTGGGATGCTTATTGATGTAGCATACATACACGCAGAAAAAGCTCCGTAATAAATGTGTTTTATTCCGTTTGGAATAGTTATGCTTGCAAAATCACAGCCCTCAAACGCTTCTTCTCCAATAGCTATAACCTTTCTTCCGTCAATGGACGCAGGAACCGTGTATTTCAAGCCACTTGAAGGACCTGTGTAGTCAACGATCTGTATTGCACCGTTTTGATAAATGGTGTATTTGTAATATCCTGATGTAATAATGCTCGATGCCGAAGCAGGAACAGCGCCAAATATACCAAATACTAAAACAAGCGAGGTTAAAATGCCAGTAAGTCGCTTTTTCATAAGAGAAACCTCCTTTTTGTTCATAGCTTACCTCAAGCTATTTTATACACACATTGTAACATGGCATTCAAAAATTTTCAACATTAAATGCACAACTTTGTATACTATCACAAATAAACTATGCTTAATTTGGGGATTATAACAATAAAAAAGGAAATTAATAGAAACTATAACCTTTTCACTATCATAATA
>JAFTAX010000022.1 GCA_017458445.1 Ruminococcus sp.
ATCAACCGCCTGTGGAAAAGTCTGGTTGCTACTTGATAAATATCCCAATATAACACAGATTAGTCCAAGTGCATCTCTGACAAACAAGTTGTCAGCCCTTTGGGCTACAAGCCTTGCCATTTCATCACCGCTATCATCTGATGAGCTGTAGTATCTGAAAACCTGCGAGCCATAGTTTTTAGCTAAATCTTCAGCACACGACGGGACTGTATAGGGAAGTGATACCTCATGACCTGATTCATAAAGTGCTTTCATTGCGAGCATAATCAGCCTTTCGTGAAAAACATAGCCCGTTTTTTCACTGTAAGCCGAGCAGGTCGTACCGTCAGATGATATGCTAAAAACAATCCTTTCGCCGTCAATATCATTCCGCTCATGAAATAGCCTGTCAGCAATTTTAGCTGTCTGACGTGAGGTGCATCTGATGTTTACCAGTATACCATGTAATTCATCAGGCAGCATTTTCTCAAGATGGATTCCGTATAAAGCCTTAGTGTCGCTAAAATCATAAGCTTTTGCATAGTCATTACTGTCAAGCGTGCGAAAATAATTACTTGTGTAGGCGTTTTCAATCCTGCATTCAATTGCACGCTTTAATGGAAGTCCGCCTTTGCCTTTGATTTGAATTTTAGCCTTATATGTCGATGAAACATAGCAACCTGCACTTGAATTAAGCTTTGATGTCGCATACATAATCTGTTGCGGAGTACATTCACCGAGATTAAAAACCTTAACGCCAGTTGACAGCAGCCCTGAAATAAAGCTCTCAGCAAGAGCTTTTGCACAGTTTCCGCTGTCATGTCCGACTACGATACTGCCAGTAATATCGAAAGCAGTACCGACAGCCATTCCCATTTTTGCAAAGTCTGCTACAGCAGCTTCTGTTGCAGTAAAGCTATGCTCATTATTATCATCAAAGTAAAACGGCTTTTTTACCATACCGTTATCTCTGTCCCAAATCTTCAAAATCATCATCCTTTCAGTAATATGTAAGCTTATTGCTTATTATTGGAACATAATGGATTGGTTATTCAGCAAAAAAAGAAAACGTTTACATTTGAAAAACTTTAAAAAACATTTATTTTATGCTTTTCAAAACGGATAAAATATGCTATAATTACAAAGACAAACATAAATATTGCCAAACAAGGAGTAATTATGAGTAAGGATTATAATAAATTAAAGAAAAAAGCTTTGGAGAAGTATTTTGAAAGAATGAATCCGGAGCAGAGAAAAGCTGTTTTTAAAGTAAAAGGACCACTCCTTATACTTGCTGGTGCAGGAAGTGGTAAAACAACTGTGCTTGTAAACAGAATTGCAAATATGATTTTCTTTGGCGATGCCTATAACAGCGATGAAAGCAATGGCAATGTCACTGATGATGACCTTGCATTTTTGCAGGACTATGCCAAAGGCAAGAGCGATGACGCATCAAGGCTTGCAGATATTGTAGCAATTGACTGCGTTAAGCCTTGGAGTATTCTTGCGATTACATTTACAAACAAGGCAGCAAATGAGCTTAAAGAGCGTATTTGCAATATGCTTGGTGAAAGCGGAAGCGGTATCACTGCGGCAACTTTCCATTCTGCCTGTGCAAGAATTCTTAGACGTGAAGCTGAAAATATTGGTTTTACATCATCGTTTACTATCTATGATATGGACGATTCGCAGAGAGTGATAAAAGCGGTGCTTTCAGCACTTGATATATCAGATAAGATGTTTCCGCCTAAAATGGTGCTGTCTGAAATATCAAAGCAGAAAAACATGATGGTATCTCCTGAGGAGTATATTGCACAGTCGGAGAACGATTACAGATCACTCCAGATTGCAAAAGTATATAAGAGCTATCAGCAAAGGCTCAGGGAAGCAAATGCTATGGACTTTGATGATATACTTTGTCATACCGTGTCATTGTTTGAAAACTATCCTGATGTTCTTCAGCGCTATCAGAATCTATATAAATACATAATGGTAGATGAGTATCAGGACACCAACACAGTGCAGTTCAAGCTTGTGTCAATGCTGTCGGCAAAGTATAACAATATCTGCGTTGTCGGTGATGATGACCAGAGCATCTATAAATTCAGAGGTGCAACGATCGAGAATATTCTCTCGTTTGAAAAGCAGTTTAACTGTAAAGCTGGCGATGTAATAAGGCTTGAACAGAACTACCGCTCAACACAGAATATCCTTACCTGTGCGAACGAGCTTATAAAGAATAATAACGGACGTAAGGGTAAGAACCTCTGGACTGATGCAGGTGACGGAGATAAGGTAACTGTTTATAAATTCGGCTCAGAAAAGAGTGAAGCTAAGTTTA
The DNA here is from genome assembly GCA_017458445.1 of Ruminococcus sp. Classification (GTDB taxonomy): domain Bacteria; phylum Bacillota; class Clostridia; order Oscillospirales; family Ruminococcaceae; genus FB2012. The sequence goes on from JAFTAX010000022.1 coordinate 2,321, forward strand.
TTTCCGACACCATACTTGATGATGTTGAAAAAGGCGATACATTTGCAGGCCATGCAGTGCTTTACAGAATGAATGCACAGTCAAACGCAATCGAGCAGGCATTTGTAAGAGCAGGTATTCCGTATAAGATTTTTGGCGGACTGAAATTCTATGACCGCAAGGAAATCAAGGATATACTCGCATATCTTTCGTTTATCAATAATCATAACGATATGCTAAGGCTTAAGAGAATAATCAACGAGCCAAAGCGTGGAATCGGTGACGCAACAGTTTCAAATCTTGAGCAGATTGCGTCAGACTTGGGCGAGAGTCCACTTGAGATTATGCAAAAATCAGCCGAGCTTGTACCGCTTGCTAAAAAATCAAAACAGCTGATGTCAGTTGCGGATATGTTTAATAAACTTATCACACTATCTGAAGATGTATCACTCGAAGAACTGCTTGATGAACTGCTTGACATCAGCGGATATAGGCTATATCTTGAACAGCAGGGCGATGAAGGCATAACAAGGCTTGAAAACATAGATGAATTAAAGTCAACAATTGCAAACTATGAGGAAAATGCCGAAGAACCAAGTTTGTCAGGTTTTCTTGAGGAGATTTCTCTTTACACCGATATTGACAACCTTGATGATGAGGAAGACTATGTCGTGATGATGACAATGCATTCTGCAAAAGGACTTGAATTTCCGACAGTCTTTGTTGTCGGCATGGAAGAGAACATTTTCCCATCAGCAAGAAGCATGGACAGTGAAGCCGACATCGAAGAAGAACGCCGACTTGCCTATGTTGCAATAACTCGTGCTAAAAGAAAGCTCTATCTTACACATTCATCAGAGCGTATGCTTTTTGGCCGAACAGACAGAAACAGAGTTTCAAGGTTTATAAAAGAGCTGCCAGCTGAGAATATCGAAAAGCAAAAAGAGCAGGATATTATCGAAAGACCAGCGTCAGAGCATGGCACAATAAAGCCTTTTGGCAATATAAGCCTGCAGCAACAGCTCGCTCATAAAAAGCATACTGCAAAGACTGGACCTGCCGAGAAGTTTAGCCCTGGTGATAAGGTCAAGCATAATATTTTTGGTGAAGGCATGGTAATAAATGCAACACCAATGGCAGGAGATACGCTTTTAGAGATTGCCTTTGAAACTAAGGGTACAAAAAAGATAATGGCGAACTTTGCCAAAATAAAGAAAATATAACTTGACTTTATCCGCAGTTACCGATATAATAATTTTTAGTATGTTTTTTTGGAGGAATAGATATTGGGAAATATAGTTTCCGCATCACTACTTGCGTGTGATTTTAAAAATCTTGAATATGATATAAAAAGAGCAGAGAATTCGGGTACAGACTGGCTTCATTATGATGTAATGGACGGAATGTTTGTAAAAAACATCAGCTTTGGTGAACCCGTATTAAAGAGCATAAGACCATCTGTCAGCATACCTGTTGATGTTCATTTAATGGTAACCAATCCTATGCTTTATATTGATAACTACGCCGATATAGGAGTATATGGAATAACCTTTCATGTCGAGTCATCTTGCAATGTTGGTGAAGTAATCGACAAAATACATTCCAATGGCTTGAAAGCAGGAATCTCACTAAAGCCTGGAACGCCAGTGAAAAGTATTATGCCATATATAGATAAGGTCGATATGGTGCTTGTAATGACAGTTGAGCCAGGCTTTGGCGGTCAGTCGTTTATTCCTGAAACACTCGATAAGATAAGAGAAATAAGAGCTTATGTCGAAGCCAATTCGCTTGATGTAAAAATTCAGGTTGACGGCGGAATCAATGGTGACACGATCAAGCTCGTAAAAGAATCGGGTGCAGATGTCTTTGTATCAGGCTCATATCTCTTTAGTGCAGATGATATTAACAAAGCCGTTAAATCACTCAAGGATTAAATAAGTGAATCAAAAGGAGTATCGCAGATTAGTCTGCCATACTCCTTTATTTTTGCAATCAGTATTTTATCATCAGCATTTAAAGCACCATCTTTATATCCCATGACAAGACAGTAACCACCGTTATATACATATAATTCAGCGTTGTCAATCAAGTCGGTGTATGAGTTTTTGTTATCAAGCAAAAAGTCTATTATCTCATCAGCCGTGCGAAAATAAAACACTGCTTCCGCCTTTTCGGTAGCTACACTATCAGTATAAGGCGATGACGAAACATAAAGAATAATATCACCGTCAGGTTGCTCAAAAGCTTCAACGGTTATCCTGTCATAAGGCGACTGTGTAAATGCAGCACCACCCATAACCGTTAGAATATACCCTACAAAATCCTTTGCTTTTGAACTGTCATGGCTTTCAAAATCAATGCCTAACTCATCAGCTTCCTCCTGTGTCAGCCGAACCTTAACGCAGGACTTTGATATAATCCTTATCTCCAAAAATATCACCCCGAAAAAGTATTACTACATTATACTCTTTCGGGGTGTTTACTGTTAATTATTGTTCAAGCTCAGCCCATGCATTCATCTTTTCATCAAGAAGTTTCCTGCTTTCCTCAAGCTGAGTGCATTTTTCGGTCATAAGCTCAAAATTGCATGATACTTCAGGTGTTTGAATATCCTGCTCCAGCGTTTCGATATCATTTTCCAGCTGTTCAATCTCACGCTCAAGCTGACTGATCATATTCCTTCGTTTTGCATCAATTGCACGTTGCTGACGTGTGCGGTACTGATTTTGCTTCTTTGCGTTATATTCCTGTTCTTCACGCCTTTGCTTTTCGATATTAAGCAAGGCTTCTTTTTCTTTGCGTTCCTGCGTTTTTTGCTGCGCATACTTGTCAAAATTGCCCTTGTATGAAGCAACGCCGTTGTCTGACACCTCAATAATCCTGTCTGCAACCTTGTTGAGCAGATATCTGTCGTGTGACACAAGGATAATTGTGCCGCCAAAGTCCGCAAGTGCGTCCTCCAGCACTTCCTTTGTGCTAAGGTCAATGTGGTTTGTCGGTTCATCAAGCAAAAGCACATTACCTCTGTTTAACGCCATAAGGCAAAAACATAGCTTGGCACGCTCGCCACCGCTAAGTATAGACACTGGTTTGAAAACGTCCTCGCCTGTTATAAGCACCTGTGCTAAAGCTTTTCTTATTTCTGTTTCATTCATAGCAGGGTTCTTGTCGCTCACAGCATCAAAAACTGTACCATAAGGGTTAAGCATAGAGTGTTCCTGGTCAAAATATGAGATTTTCACATTCTGTCCCCAGATTATGTTGCCACGCTCTTTTGGGATAAGACCCTGAACAAGCTTCAGAATTGATGTCTTTCCGATTCCGTTTGGACCGATAATAGCTAAATGTTCACCACGCATTACCGTCATATCGAGTGACTCGATAAGCGTTGACTTGTCGCTACTTTCGCCAACAGTAACAGGGCAGGAAACAACTTCAAGCACTGTCTTTATAGGTTCGATATCATAACTAAGATTGATTTTTGGTGGCTTTAAGTAAAGCGTCGGCTTTTCGATACGCTCTATTCTGTCCAGTGCGTGCTGACGTGATTTCGCCATTTTTGCAGTCGATGCACGCACCTTGTTTTTTGCTATGTAATCCTCAAGCTTTGCAATTTCCTTTTTCTGCATCTCATACTCTTTTAGCTGACGTTGCGAGTCCTGCTCTTTTTGTACAAGATACGCCGAATAATTGCCTTTGTATGATTTAAGTTTACCGTTTTCAATCTCGCAGATACGTGAGCAAAGCTTGTTTAGGAAATACCTGTCGTGCGATACAATAAGAATAGAGCCTTTGTAGCCTTTGAGATAATCTTCAAGCCACATCAGCGTGTTAAAATCAAGATGGTTTGTAGGCTCATCGAGTATAAGCAAATCAGGCTCCTCGAGCAAGAGCTTAGCCAAAGCAAGCCTTGTCTTTTCTCCACCTGAAAGAGTGCTGATAATGCGGTCATCGGGAATCTCTGCAAAGCCCATTCCGTTTAGCACCTGTTGTATTTTAACGTCAATTCTGTAGCCGTCTCTTGCCTCAAAAAATGCCGATAGTTTAGCATATTCATCAGCTGCACCCTGCTGTGAAGCACCTGTTTCTTGCGACATAACCTTTTCAAGCTCTTTCATTTGCTGCTTGATGTCAAGCAGCCTTGAAAAAGCTTTGAGCATTTCCTCTCTTATGGTGCAAGAGCTTTCTAAGCCACTATTTTGCCTGAGAAAACCAATCTGCACATTGTTTGATATGTCAACAGAGCCAAGACCGTCTGATGTCTTGTCAAAGTCTTCATTACCAGTGATAATGTTTAAAAGTGTAGTCTTTCCACAGCCATTAGCACCGATAAGGCCGACAGTTTCTCTGTTGTCAATCGTCAGGCTGATGTCTTTTAGCAGGGCAGCACCGTTAAAATATTTATATAAGTTTGAAACACCTAAAAGCATAATTCTACTCCCCTTGGATTTATCCAATCTATTATACAATTATTCTTTGAGTTTTGCAAGTGGAAAGATAAAAATATATGCAGGAATTTTACTAAAAAATATTGCAAAAACTATATACAATCATAAAAATATATGTTATACTACTAACATGGTGTATTATGTGTCGCACCAAGCGAATAGATTTGCAATTTTGTCTGAAAGGAAGGGATTATAAAGTTGGAGCAGAAGCTTACCCTTTATGGATTTAATAATCTTACAAAATCTCTTAGCTTTAATATCTATGATGTCTGCTATGCAAAAAGCGAAAGAGAGCAAAAGGATTATATCGCATATATCGATGAACAGTACAATTCCGAGCGACTGACAAAGATTCTCTGTGATGTAACAGAAATAATCGGTGCTCGTGTTTTAAATATATCAAAGCAGGACTATGAACCACAGGGTGCATCAGTTAATGTGCTGATTGCAGAAAGAGATCTTGACGAAGCGTCAATAGATTCTTCCTGTAATCGTGGAAACTATAACACAAATAGCAAAACTGTCCATGCACATCTTGACAAAAGCCACCTTACAGTTCACACCTATCCTGAGTATCACCCTGATAATTCAATCTCAACATTCAGAGTGGATATTGATGTTTCAACCTGTGGTACAATTTCACCACTTAACGCACTCAATTATCTTATCGGAAGCTTTGACTCGGATATCATAACGATAGATTATCGTGTAAGAGGCTTTACAAGAGATGTGCTTGGAAAGAAGTTTTTTATCGACCATAACATTACTTCAATTCAGGAGTATATCGACAAAGCAACGCTTACAAAATATGACGCTATTGATATGAACGTCTATCAGTCAAATATATTCCATACAAAAATGCTGATTAAGGATATTGATTTGCAAAACTATCTTTTCAAAAAGGATGTCTATGAGCTGACACCTAACCAGCGGCTTGAGATAACCGATTCACTCAGGCGTGAAATGATAGAGATTTTCAGCGGTATGAATATATACTAAAAACTATAAGTGGTTTTTCTGCTTTTAAAAAGGTGGTTTTTGATAAATTGCTAACACAAAATAACGCCCCTGTATACGAGGCACTAAAAAAGCATAAAAGCAACAGAGTAGTCCAGCTTGATGTCCCTGGACATAAAGGCGGACGTGGAAATAAAGAGCTTAGGGATTTTCTTGGAGCAGATTGTCTTAAAGTGGACGTAAACTCAATGAAGCCGCTTGACAATCTCTGCCACCCGGTTTCAGTTATAAAAGATGCCGAAATGCTTGCAAGTCAGGCGTTCGGCTCAAAGCATACATTTTTCATTGTAAACGGTACAACCGCAGCAGTGCAGGCTATGATTTTTGCATCATGCAAAGCAGGCGATAAGATTATCATGCCAAGAAATGTCCACAGAAGTGCAATCAATGCACTTGTTGTCTGCGGAGCAATACCAGTCTATGTAAATCCAGGTACCAACAAACAGCTCGGCATACCACTTGGCATGGCAGTTGAGGACGTTGAAAAGGCGATTTTGCAAAATCCTGACGCAAAGGCCGTGCTTATTAATAACCCAACATATTATGGAATATGTTCTGACTTGCGTAGAATTACAGCAATAGCCCATGCACACAATATGCTCGTGCTGGTTGATGAAGCCCACGGAACGCATTTTTATTTTGGCGATAATCTTCCTGTGTCAGCAATGCAGGCAGGAGCAGATATGGCAGCAGTAAGTATCCACAAAACAGGTGGCTCGCTTACTCAGTCATCATTCTTACTTTGCAACAATGATGTGTCAGAGGGCTATGTACGGCAGGTAATCAATCTTACGCAGACAACAAGCGGCTCATATCTTTTGATGGTGTCGCTTGACCTTGCAAGAAGAAATCTCTCGCTAAACGGCAAGGAAATGTTCAGAAAGACCGTTGAGTATGCAAACTATGCCCGAGATGAGATAAACAAAATCGGCGGATACTATGCGTTCGGCGAAGAACTTGTCAACCACCAGGACATTTTTGCTTTTGATACAACAAAGCTCTCAGTTCATACAAGAGCAATGGGACTTGCTGGCGTTGAGGTCTATGACATTTTGCGTGATGACTATGATATACAAATAGAATTCGGTGACATCGGCAATATTCTTGCAATAGTTTCTGCAGGCGACAGAGAGCTTGAAATCGAACGTTTCATCTCGGCATTGTCAGAGATAAAAAGGCTTTACGGCAAAGACCCGTCAGGTCTTTTTGACCACGAGTATATCAACCCTGATGTAGTTGTCGCACCACAGCAGGCGTTTTACAGCAATAAGAAATCTGTGCCTATTGAAGAAACCTGTGGCATGATATGCGGTGAGTTTGTAATGTGCTATCCACCTGGAATACCGATACTTGCACCTGGTGAGAGAATCACACCCGAGATACTTGACTACATCGCCTATTGTAAGGAAAAAGGCTGTTTCATGACAGGTACTGAGGACATGGATTTAAACTATATAAACATAGTTTTGTAAAAATTGAGAGGAAGCTTATATGGATTTGTGGTTTACTGAAAATCATACAGATAACGTAAGGTTTTCATTTAAAATAAAAAAACAGCTCTATTCTGACAAAAGCTATTACCAGCAGATAGATGTCTTTGACAGCTACGAGTTCGGACGAGTGCTTGTGCTTGACGGCTATCTGATGCTGACAGAAAAGGACGAATATATCTATCACGAAATGGTAAGCCATGTCCCAATGGCAGTAAATCCCGATATTAAGAATGTCCTGATTATCGGTGCAGGTGACGGCGGAACGCTGCGTGAGATTTGCAGATATGAGCATATCGAAAAGATTGATATGGTTGAGATTGATGAAAAAGTAGTTGATGTCTGTAAGGAATATCTGCCACAGACAGCGTGTTGCTTTGATGATGAAAGATTATCACTTCATATCGCAGACGGGCTTAAATATGTACGGCAAAAGGAAAACGAGTATGACTTAATAATAGTTGATTCAACAGACCCGTTTGGCCCAGGTGAAGGACTTTTCACAAAAGAGTTTTACGGCAACTGCTTTAAAGCACTGACCGATAAGGGAATACTCATTAACCAGCACGAAAGCACCTATTATGACTCTTATGTCGATATGGTTAAGCGTACACATAAAAGAATAGGTAGCTCTTTTCCAGTAGCAATGATTTACCAGACTCATATCCCGACATACCCGTCAGGGCAGTGGCTTTTTGGTTTTGCATCAAAAAATCTTCACCCTGTACACGACTTGCAAGCGGACAGATGGCAGGAGTTCGGTATCAAGACAAAGTATTATAATACACAGCTTCACAAAGGCTGTTTTGCATTGCCAAATGACGTAATGGAGGTGCTGAATGATGAATAAGAATGTGCATACGTTTATCGGCTGTGATAACGATTATGTCGATTCAAAAATAGTTATATTCGGAGCACCTTATGACAGTACAACAAGCTTTCGTCCAGGCACACGCTTTGGTCCGTCAGCTATGAGAAACGACAGCTTCGGAATTGAAACATATTCACCTTATCAGGACAAGGATTTAGAGGATATAAACGTCTTTGACAGCGGCGACTTGGAGCTTATTTTCGGTACACCTGAAAAAGCACTTGACGATATCGAAGCTACCGTTTCAAAGATTTTGTCTGACGATAAGCTTCCGTGTATGATTGGTGGCGAGCATCTTGTCACACTCGGTGCTGTGAGAGCTGCCGCTAAAAAGTATAGCAATCTTAATGTCGTGCAGTTTGATGCCCATGCAGATTTGCGAGAAGACTATCTCGGCGAAAGGTTTTCTCACGCCTGCGTTATGCACAGATGCCATGATATTTTAGGCGATGACAGAATATATCAGTTTGGAATAAGAAGCGGAGAGCGTGCAGAATTTAACTTTGCAAATGAGCATACCAGCCTTAATAAGTTTAATTTTACAGGACTAAAGGAAGCAGTTGACAAAATCGGTGAAAGCCCTGTTTACTTTACATTGGACCTTGATGTACTTGACCCGTCACAGCTTTGCGGAACAGGAACACCAGAAGCTGGCGGTGTTACATTCACAGAGCTACTTGACGCACTGAAAGAGGTGTCAAAGCTTAATATTGTAGGCTTTGATATTAATGAGCTTTGTCCAGTCTATGACCAGAGCGGTGCATCAACTGCCTTAGCTTGTAAGCTTTTAAGAGAAATTTTACTTTATTTTTATAAATAAACCACAGGAGGAAGAGTAATGGGAAGAGCATTAATAATTGGTGCAGGCGGTGTCGCAGGCGTTGTAATCCATAAATGCTGTCAGAACAGTGATGTGTTCACAGATATCTGCATAGCGAGCAGAACAAAATCAAAGTGTGATAAGTTTAAAGAAGAGCTTCAGGATAAGACAAAAACTAATATCACCACAGCTCAGGTTGATGCTGACAACGTGCCACAGCTTGTTGCACTGATAAAGGATTATAAGCCTGATATTGTTATCAATGTAGCTTTGCCATATCAGGATTTGCACATAATGGACGCTTGTCTTGAGTGCAAGGTAGATTATGTCGATACTGCAAACTATGAGCCTGAGGATACCGCAAAATTTGAATACTCATGGCAGTGGGCATATCGTGAGAGATTTGAAAAAGCAGGCATAACAGCACTTCTCGGCTCAGGCTTTGACCCAGGCGTTACAGGTGTTTTCTCAGCTTATGCACAAAAGCATTATTTTGACGAGATTGAGTATATTGACATACTTGACTGTAACGGTGGCGACCATGGCTATCCGTTTGCAACAAACTTCAATCCTGAAATAAATATCCGTGAGGTTTCGGCAAAAGGTTCATACATCGAAAATGGTAAATGGGTTGAAACTGAGCCAATGGAGATAAAGAGAGTTTATAATTTTGACGAGGTCGGCGAAAAGGATATGTATCTTTTGCACCATGAGGAGCTCGAGTCATTAGCACTCAACATCAAGGGTGTTAAGAGAATACGCTTTTTTATGACGTTCGGACAAAGCTATCTTACACATCTAAAATGCCTTGAAAATGTCGGCATGACATCAATCGAGCCGATAATGTTTGAGGGCAAGGAGATAGTGCCGTTGCAGTTTTTGAAAGCGGTGCTTCCTGACCCTGCAACGCTCGGTCCACGCACAAAGGGCAAGACAAATATCGGCTGTATATTCCAGGGTGAAAAGGACGGCAAGCCGAGAAACTACTATGTATATAACGTCTGCGACCATGAAGAGTGCTATAAAGAGGTTGGTTCTCAGGCGGTATCATATACAACAGGTGTTCCTGCAATGATCGGCGCAATGCTTGTTATGACAGGCAAGTGGAAAAAGCCAGGTGTCCATAATATCGAGGAGTTTGATCCTGATCCGTTTATGGAAGCACTTAATAAATGGGGACTACCTTGGAAAGAAAACTTTAATCCGACTCTTGTCGATTAGAATACATTCAATACTGAAAGGATGACGATTATGATTTGCGTAACAACTGATTATGTAAACGGAAAAACACTTGAAATGCTGGGCTTGGTGAAAGGTACAACCGTACAGTCAAAGCATATCGGAAAGGACATTTTGCAGGGCTTTAAGAACATTGTCGGCGGTGAGCTTACTGCTTATACTGAAATGATGAATGAAGCGAGAGCTTTAGCCACAAAAAGAATGGTTCAGGAAGCAGAAAGCATGGGAGCTGATGCTATAGTAAATGTAAGATACGCATCATCAGCAATTACTCAGGGTGCTGCCGAAGTCATCGCATATGGTACAGCTGTAAAGTTTGCTGAAGATAAATAGGAGCTATTTGTGTTTAATATAAATAAAGTTAAAACACCTTGCTATGTCGTTGATGAAAAAAAGCTTTTGCATAATCTTAAGATACTTGATCATGTAAGGAAAAAGGCGGGTTGCAAAATTCTCCTTGCACAAAAGGCTTTTTCAATGTTTTCCGTCTATCCGCTGATATCGTGTTATCTTGATGGGACAACTGCGAGCGGGCTCTATGAAGCGAAGCTCGGCGAGGAGGAATTTGAGGGCGAGGTTCATGTATATTCGCCTGCTTATAAGGCTGGTGAAATAGCGGAGCTATGCGGTTTTTGTGACCATATCGTTTTTAACAGCTTCAGACAGTGGGAAAAA
>JAFTAX010000023.1 GCA_017458445.1 Ruminococcus sp.
CAAAAAATTTGAAAAAAGGGGTTGACAAACGCTTAATCATGTGCTACACTATGTACATAACAGGTTAAGGAGTTGAGTGCTTAACCACAAAATACGAATGGAGAAACAACAAAAATTCAAAATTTGCAGAAGGAGTTTTTATCATGAAAAAGACATTAAGAACAAGGCTAATCACATTAGCACTCGCAGCTGTATCAACATTTACAGTTGCAACAACAGCAGTTACACCTGCTTATGCAGCTGATCCATCTATTATAACAAACATATACCAGCTCAAAGGAGAAGCAAAGTTCAGAGCAGACAACATTCAAAAAGCATTGTTGGAAATAGCTAAAACACCATATTTTAAAAATATTCTGACTCCATATCTTGGACCTGCTGTAGCAGTTATAGATGTATTCATTGCTCAGCCAACAACGACATTAGCTGATATAAACAAGAAACTGGATGACATCAACGAGCAGATTCAGGGTAAGATCGAATCTCAGTCGCAAATAGCGATCAATGCTATTGTTGATGCAATGAACATTCAGTCATGCAAGGACAATCTGAAGGAATTAAAAGCATCTATTAAGACTGCTCAGAATAATATTGATTCAGACCTTTCTACATCAAGCTGGTCTGACGAACAAAAGATTCGTGAAATTGCAAAGGAACTCGGAAACACGCCAGCTGATTGGACAAACAAATCAAATGCTGTTCATGTTGTTGATGTACTTGGCGGCGATCTTAGAGTTAATGAAGGCGATCTGGCAACTGATATTCTGACCAATTCAGGCGATAATGCAATCAAGAGTATGTACAGATTCCAGTGCGTAAGTTCAATGTTCAGTGGTGAAGCTATTGATAAATCACAAAACTTTGTAAATACAGCTTATGGCATTTATCTAAACTCTGCTACTACTGTTTTGCAATATCTCTATGCCAAAGCTCAGGTTGCTACTATGGACAATGACGAAAACACACTTCTTAAGACGGAAAAGGAAATCAACAGTATTCTTAATGATATGGAAGAAGTTAACAAGACATATTGTGAGTTCAACAGCTTGAACAGATGTGTGTTTGTAAACAAGACTCAGGATGCTAATAAGCATATTCCTGTATCAAATGCTTTAATTCGTGTTAATTACAAAAACAGCCAGGTAAAGGACATTGACGCTGTTTTCGGTAATTCAGCTCTCACATATGACAATATAAAAGATGTTATCAACCACGCAAAGAACAACAATTATAAAACATTTAAAGAATATCTGGATAACGTAGGGCTCGATGCAAACCTTGATAACAGTGTTACAAATGACAAAAACAATCTTATCACAAGCAAAAAAGAAGTGACATCATTCAGTGGTCAGGGATATGCAGATAGCTTTTATAGATTTAAAGGTCTTAATATGCTTGACTCAAGTTATTCATTGAATAAGATCGAATACTATAACCGTACAGCAAGCTGGAGCACTACACACAAATATTACGACGGAAATGCTTATTATTTCAAAAAAGAACCTATACATTCATATGAGATAACATCATGGAAAAATTCATGCACCTTTGACGGTATTGAAGTTGAGTTCACTGACAAAAACACAGGTGAAAAGGTAACAGCAAAATCAAGCATTATAAAACGAATCGACGATGGTTCAGATCCTGCACACAGAACATATACTATCACAGTATATCTTGATGGAAAAGAATACACAGATACAAGAGAGGTTGCTACTCCTGACTATGAGATCGTGTCATGGAAGCCTAACGGAGATTTCAGCAAAGCAACGGTGAATCTGAGATGTACTGACTGCGGAAAAATTGCAACAGTTGAAGCATCAGAGTTAACACGAGTTGATGATAACTCAGAGCCGATGAAGAGAACATATACAGTAAAGGTAATGATTGAAGAAAAAGAGTACACAGATACACAAGAATTCCAGGTCAAAAATTATGAATTTGTGGACAATGGCAATAACACTGTTACTCTGATGCTCAACTGGGGCAATTACACTAACAGAAGTATCGACTGGAGCAAAGCTGGAAACAAAGAAGATGTAGTTGCTGTAAAGATCAACAAAGGCGTTACACTTATCGGTGACTGCTCAAATATGTTCAATGGACTCACAAACTGCGTAACTATTGAGGCTCAGAACCTTGTTACAGACAGAGTTATGGAGATGAACGGAATGTTCTGTGGCTGTGCTGCACTCAAAGAGCTTGACCTTTCTAACTTTGAGACATGGTTCGTAAATGACATGACAGGTATGTTCAGCGGATGTAACGCTCTTGAAACACTTGATCTTGCAAACTTTGACACTACAGGCTGCAGTTATCACATTGAGCGTATGTTTGAAAACTGCACATCACTCAGCAAGCTGACTATTTCAGACAAGATGAATGTAACTGTTGAAATGTGTCTTACAGGCAAAGCAGACAACTTCCGTGGCTGGGCAAATGAAAATGATCTTAGAACTATCATCACAGGAAAAGACAAGATCGCAACATTCAGCGGTGCAGGAACATACATCCATGTTGCATGGTAACAACATAATTTAACCTATCAATTTTTTTCAATAAAAACCTCTTTGCCAAAGGCTATCCCGAAGAGACGGGGTAGCCTTCGGGCTTTGTATACAAACAAAAAACGCTGTCGGGAATTAAATCCTGACAGCGTTAAATTTTCTGTTACATATCAGCCAGCTCATCAAGCTCCGTATCAGACGGATTTACCTTGCTCTCTATAATAGTTGCGTCAGGTGCACTTGGCTGTAGGTTCTGCACTGTTTTACCGAAACCGCTGCTGCCTGATGTTGCAAAGAGTATTATCTTCTTACCTGAAAAGTCATAGGCTTCAAGGAAGGTATTGATAATGGTAGGTGCAATATACCACCAGACAGGAAAGCCAATATAAATAGTGTCATAGTCTGCAATGTTTGCATTTTTGTCGGCAATAGCTGGACGTGAACTGTGGTCACTCATCTCGACACTGCTTCTTGATTTTTTATTCATCCAGTTGAGATCATCTTTTGTATAAGGTGTTTCGGGACGTATCTCATAGATGTCTGCCTCTGCTTTTTCAGCCAGCTTCTCAGCGACAGCCGCAGTTTTACCGCTTGCGGAAAAATATGCTACTAATTTTTTGTTCATAGTTTTTCCTCCTTGTAATTATAATTAAACCGCATTAGTCTACGGCATTATTACGCCTACATTATATCACAATAAAGGAAATAATGTCAATCGAAAAATGTTTTATATTCTGCAGTGCAAATCATTCCTGCTTTTAGTGCAACTTATTCACAAAGGCTTGCAAAAAATTCATTGATGATATAATAAATACATCAAGCTTGAAACAGACAGAAAGGCAGGTACATTTGTTGAAGATACAGCTATTAGTCAGTGAAGAAAAATACAA
>JAFTAX010000024.1 GCA_017458445.1 Ruminococcus sp.
AATCAATTTTTGCATTTTTAGTATTGGAACAACCACATATAGAAAATACCAGACATAAGATTACTACGATACTTAACACTTTTTTCATAATGCATATTCCTTTCATCTATTTTACCCCTCTGTAATAAAGTCCTCGTGTGATTTTATCCATATCTGACGGCACACCGTTTTGGTAGCGGTTGATAATCTGTGCTACTCTGTCGGGCGATTCGTCATAAAAATCAAGCTTTATAAAGCTGACATCAAAGTCATGAAGTTTATCGGCAAGATAGAGAACTTCTGAATTTAATATTTCAACATAGCCGTGCTGTTTTTGACAACGCACAGGAAACTCCCTGCCTGTCCGGTCATAGAGCTTGCCCTTGCAATTCTCGCAACCACATGACTGCTTTATCGGGCAGTTCGCTGTTAGCATAAGTGGCAGTCTGCCATAAGCAACTACGCCTTTTGGCTTAACACCTGCAAGTCGGTTAATCTGCGATGCTTTCAGCTCTATTGACGCTATATAATCACTGATACCTACTTCGCAAAGATTCTTTATTGCAAGTGAGTTTGCGACATTAAAACCAAAGTCGGTATGCATTTTTAGCCCCAGCTCTTTGCCAATTTTAAGGTGTGCAAAATTGGTGCAGTAAACACTTTCAATGCCAAGATTTTTAAGCTCTCGGGGCGTTTGTATGTCGCTTTCTTCATCATAAGTGAAGCGTGGCATACAGACCGCAATTTTGCTTTTATAGGTACCTTTTGCCACTGCTTTTTTTGCAATGGCAAGTGGCAGAATTATCATATCTATGCTATTTATATCGACCTTTTCAAGCTGCGTAAGGCTTGTGACCGAGATTCTTATATCAGGCTTTTTGTTTGTCCTTGTCGTCTTAAAATCAAGGCACAGCTTGTCCATATCAAAAGGCACGATTTTAGTATTATGCTCGGCTCTTTTATCATTTAGCTTTTCGACAAGCTCACGGCGCAGGGCATTGAGCTGTGATGCTGACACGGCAGGATTGCCGACAATTTTCGCACTCAGACTTTCAAGCTCGTAAATCGTATCGCCAAGCTTTGAAAGCTGCTTTGTAAGCATTTGCTCATCGCATGGGCGGTTGAGTGCCGTTTGTGCGACATCGCCCGTCGCCTTAACTTCAATGCCATCATCAATCTTTGCGATTATCTCAACAGGCTTATTCTCTATCACTATACACTGGATTTTAAGCCTGCTGCGTTTATACTCCTTGCGGTAAAGCTCGTGGAGCTTCGGCAATGCTTTTGATGATGCAACTACGTCATCTTTGGTGCGAGTACCGAACATACCGCTGTTAATTTTCCCCTCAATATAGCCATTTGTAAAGCCACTTCTTGAGAACACACTCTCGAGCAGAGTTGTATCATAATCACGCTTTAGTGCTTTGTTTTTATATGCATTGACCGCTGCTGCGACATACTCGGGACGTTTCATTCTGCCCTCAATTTTAAGCGAGCTGACACCTGCTTTTTCGAGCTTGTCCAAGCAGTCGATTGCACACAAATCCTTTAGCGACAAAGCGTAATCTTCCCTGCCTTTTTTAGTTGACATCGGGAGTCTGCAAGGCTGTGCACAAAGGCCACGGTTTGCACTTCGTGAACCGATTACCGCACTCATATAGCACTGTCCCGAAACGGACATACACAATGCACCATGCACAAAGACCTCAGTTTCAACGTCAAGATTCGATATATCCGCTATTATCTCAAACGGCAGTTCTCTTGACAGCACAACTCTTGAAAAGCCCATGTCGTGCGCAAGCTCGGCACCATTTTTTGTATGTATTGTCATCTGGGTTGAGCTGTGGATTTCCATTTTCGGACAGCAATTTTTGACTATCTCAACCAATGCCAGATCCTGTGTTATCAGCCCGTCAACACCCAGTTCACAAGCTTTTTTGACATATGCCGCACACTCTTTTAGCTGCTCGTCGGTCAGGATTGTATTCACTGCGAGATAAAGCTTAACGCCTCTTACGTGGCAGTCAAACACCGCTTTTTTCAGCTCGTCGTCGGTGAAGTTTGTTGCATTACGTCTTGCGGAAAAGTTCTCTCCACCAAGATAGACAGCGTCAGCACCCGTTCTCAATGCGGCAAAAAGCGACTCGGCACTTCCGCACGGAGCAAGTATTTCAATCATTATCTGAAGTTCCTGTTGTTAGGGTTACGCATTGCATTGTACGGAGCGTTTGTGCCATGCAGTGCTTTCTGGATATCCTGTGACACCATATCTCCTGCGTTTTGCTTTTCTGCTGAAAGCTTTGTTCTCAGCTTTACTTCTCTTTCAAGCTGGTTTACTCTTTCTTCGAGAGCAGTCACTTTTGCAGTAGCTTTTTCCGCTTTTGCACGCTGTGCTTCAGCTTCGTCTGCATAAGCCTTAACCTTATCTCTTATA
This sequence comes from Ruminococcus sp., assembly GCA_017458445.1. Taxonomy (GTDB): domain Bacteria; phylum Bacillota; class Clostridia; order Oscillospirales; family Ruminococcaceae; genus FB2012. The sequence continues at coordinate 2,414 of JAFTAX010000024.1, forward strand.
TCCTCGCCACTCTCTCTTAGCTTTGTAAGCTCTTCGTATGCTTCGAGGGCAATAAGAGCTACTGCGTCCTGCTGTGACATCATTGTCTTTGAGTTCATCAGTTGTGCAAGACGCTGGTTCAGGTCTTTTACAAGCTTTTCGGTATACTCTTTTGTTTCATCAGTCATAAGGCAATATTCCTTGCCGAAAAGCTTGACGATAATCTCGTTTTTCATATTCAATACCTCCATTTTTATAAAATGATACTATTAAATATATTATACACTATTTCTTTTAAAAAGAAAAGAGCTTTTTTAAAACTTTTATAAAAAAGGCAGTGCATAAATCACGCACTGCCTTTTAATATATCGCTTATTCGGTATTATTTACAGCAAACAATTTCGCCCATCTGATCTCTTGATGCACCAACTGCATTAGATTCATCAGTGTCGATATGCATTGCCTTTGAGAAGTTCTCGCTTACACGGCATACTGTATCGCAGAGAATTGCTGTTCTGTCTGCTGATTTGATTTTTACGCATACCATCTGCTTGTCCTTTACACCAAGCTCCTCAGCATCGGCAGGTGTTAAGTGGATATGTCTTTTTGCTACGATAACGCCTTCTGAGATTTCAACCTCACCGCAAGGACCTACAAGCTTGCATCCGCCTGAACCCTTAACGTCACCTGACTCTCTGATTGGCGCTGCA
>JAFTAX010000025.1 GCA_017458445.1 Ruminococcus sp.
GAACAGAGCCAAAGATTAAAGCATACTATACAACAATCGCTGAAACACAGGATGCTGCAACAGCCCTGCGTGACAAGATTGCTGACGATTTTAAATCAATACTCGGCTTCTGATATTTTGTATAATTTGAACCCTCAATACTATATGTTGAGGGTTCTTTTATATTCTATAGTGCCGTTTTGGTTATTTTACACAAAAAAATGGTTAAAATTTTTACATATAAGTTAACGCACTCATATTGAAAAAAGCAGTTTAATATGCTATAATGTTAATGCAGTAAGGTAAACACTGTACTAATAATTCTAAATTAGGAGGAAAAGAATATGAAATCTATTTTGGCTCTTGTTTGTGGTTTGTTAGGCGTTATCCTTTCATTCTTTACAACAAACGTTGCATTCCCAATCATCGCACTCGTACTTGCAGTCGTAGGTATCGTTCTTGGTGCTATGGGTAGAAAGGAAGCAAAAGCAGCTGGTACTGGTACTGGTCTTGCTACTGCAGGCTTTGTTCTCGGAATCATCGGTGCTGTATTCGCAGGAATCGGTGTAATCTGTGCAATTGCTTGTGCAGCAGCATCAAGTGCAGTTGAAGATGCAGTTTCAGGATTGGATCTTTCAAGTATTCTTAGCTAATCGCAATACATAGTTGATTAAAGATTATGATTAAAGCGGGTTATTTATATGACCCGCTTTTAATTTGTAAAGGAACGATTTTATGGTACCGGTATTTGATATTTTTGGCAAACAGATATCTATATATATGCTTATGGCTCTGGCAGGAATTCTGACTATAATATTCTTTGGAACAAAGCGTGCAGAGAAGTCAGGGCTTGATGAATTTAAAATGATGTATGCGACCTTGTGGGCATTTGCAGGAACGGCAATCGGCGGACATATAATGTACGGAATATCGCAGTTTTCTTCAATGATTGACTTTTTTAAAATGCTCTTTGGTGGCGATATAAAGTCGTTCGATAAATTCTTGCTTGGTGTGAAGTTGGTTTTTGGCGGCTCGGTATTTTATGGTGGTCTGATTGGTGCAATTATTGCAGTAGCGATTTATGCAAAGATAGCACATATAGGCTCGGATTACTTTGATATCGGTGCTTGCATGGTACCTCTTTTTCATACATTCGGAAGGCTCGGTTGCTTTCTGACTGGCTGCTGCTATGGTGTGGAGTCAAAAATCGGCTTTGTATATAAGTATTCGCCTGACCCACTTGCAAACGGTGTCAGAAGATTTCCGATACAGCTCGTTGAAGCTACCTGTAATTTCCTGATATTCCTTTTGATACTGTATCTTTTGAAAAAGAATAAGCTAAAAGGTAGACTATTTTTGCTTTATCTTTTGATATATACAGTGATAAGATTCATACTTGAATTTTTCAGAGGCGATGTGATAAGAGGACACTTCTGGATATTCTCAACATCACAGTGGATAAGCATATTGCTGTTTATACCGGCGTTAATACTCTTTATACGTTTGAATAAGCCTAAAGAAACTGAATAAACTATAAAAACAGCCTCAGGGCTGTTTTTTTATGCCCTTTTGAGAATATTAGGCATTATGCGTGAATATACTGTCTTAGCAAGTAAAGGCAATACCGTCAGATTTCGGCTGCCGACTTTGCAAAACGGCGTTGCCTTATATCATTTTCAGGAGGATAAGTATATGGATACTATGGATTTTAAAGTAAACAAAGAAATATTCACTGCCAGCACAGTTGTTCTTGACACAAGCTGTGAGCAATCGGTTGAGCGTGATTTTGTTCTGCCAGATTATTGCCCTGATATTTTCAGAGTGTTAAAATGCCGTGTTATACCAAAAATCCTGTCACAAAGCATCAACGGCGAAAAGATTACCTTTGAGCTGGCAGTACTAATAAGGGTGCTTTATCAAAGCGAGGGAAGCGGTAAGCTCAATTGCCTTGAACAGAAGGCGACCTATTCAAAATCAGTTGAAATCAGCGGCGAATGTAGCAATCCGATGGTTTCGATTACTCCGCATACAGATTACGTTAATTGCAGGGTTGTCAACCAGAGAAGGCTTGATGTCAGAGGTGCGGTTACATCGAGAGTGAGAGTTACAGCCGAGAAAAAACAGCCTGTGATTGTTGACGCTTTCGGTGGCAATATTCAGCTTAAAAAGACACTTGTGACATACCCTGCAAAAAGGCTTGTTTCATCAAAGCGTGTAACGGTTATCGAAGAGCTGGAGCTTGGTGCGGCAAAACCGCAGATAGATGCGGTGATTCGTTCTGATTGTACGGTATTTCCGCATGAGCAGAAAATCATTGCTGGAAAACTTGTAACAAAAGGCGATGCTGAGATTTCAATGCTCTATACTTGCACAAACGGCGAGGAAGAGCGTGCTGAGCCAATGAAGTTTACGATTCCGTTCAGCCAGATAATCGACATTGAGGGGATTGATGAGAGCTATGAAGCATTTGTCGATATAATCCCTGCAAGCTGTGAGATAATGCCAAAAGGTGAAGCTGACAGCCTGCTTGAATGTGAGCTGGTGCTGATAGTCAACTGCACAGCACTAAAATTTGAAACAAAAGAAGCCGTTTGCGATGCATATTCAACCTGTTATGAGTGCGAGCTTGAAAATGTGGGCTGTCGTGTAGATAGCAAGCCTGTTCTGATTGGTGATACCCACGAGCTTACCGCTCAGGTGAAGTATGAGGACGAGGGCATAAAGTGCATATATGACGCATGGTGTGAGGCGGATAATCTGTCGGTGAGATTTGATGATGAAAAGGGTAAATATGTCGCATCGTGCAACGTGAATTTTACAGTTGTTGGCAAGAATGAGAACGACAGTCCTGTTTATCTTGAAACCGAAGCAGCCTTTGACCATGATATTGACCTGCCTGATGACTATAGCGATGACAACAGCTATATTGACGCAAAAACAAGGGTTAAAAGCTGTTCATATCATCTCCTTGATGAGAACACAGCCGAGGTAAAAGCCGAGATTGAAATATGCGGATATCTATATGATGCCTGTGCAAAAACGATGCTGAGCAACCTGAGGACTTTGCCTGATAAGCCAAAGGAAAAGCAGGAGAATTATGCGTTAAAGCTTTGTTATTGCAACGGCGAGGAGGATATATGGGAGATTGCAAAGAAGTATTCAACATCAGTCAGTGCAATTCTTGATGAGAACGATCTGGCAGACGATAAGCCACTCGATTACGGAATGCTTCTGATACCTCTTACAAATTAGGCTTTGGCAGACTATGTGAAAGGAATGATTACATTATGCAAAATGATATTTATACTGATATAGCAACCCGTACCAACGGAGATATTTATATAGGCGTTGTAGGACCTGTCAGGACGGGCAAATCAACATTCATAACGCAGTTTATGGAGAAGTTTGTGATACCGAATATCCAGAGCGATTTCAGGCGTGAGCGTGCAATAGATGAGCTTCCGCAGTCGGCAGCAGGAAAGACTATTATGACGACAGAGCCGAAGTTTATACCCGAAGAAGCAGTGAGAGTCGAGCTTGAGCAGGGTGCAGAGTTCAATGTCAGAATGATAGACTGTGTTGGATATATAATTCCGAGTGCAATCGGGTATTTTGAAAACGAGATGCCAAGAATGGTGATGACGCCCTGGTTTGAAGCAGAAGTGCCGTTTAATATGGCAGCAGAAGTTGGTACGCAAAAGGTCATCACAGAGCATTCAACAATAGGGCTTGTGATAACCACAGACGGCTCAATAACCGACCTTCCGAGAGATGAATATGAAGAGTGTGAGGAACGTGTTATTGATGAGCTAAAGGAGATAAACAAGCCGTTTGTGGTGCTGATGAACAGCGTAAATCCACAGTCTGATGAGGCTATTGAGCTTTGCCGTGAGATGAGCGAAAAGTACCAGACAACTGTAATCCCTGTAAACTGCCTTGAGCTTAACGAGGAGGATATAAAAAACATTCTTACTCAGGTGCTTTATTCGTTCCCGATAAAAGAGATAAACATTGAAATGCCGTCATGGATAAACAGCCTTGACAAAGGTCACTGGTTAAAAGAAGGTATTTTCAGGCATATCAAGAACTCAGCTGCAAGTCTTAAAAACTTAAGAGAGATAAAGCTGTGTGCAGATGATATACAAGACTGTGAGCATATCGTTGAAAGCAGCGTTAAAAGCATAGATCTCGGTAACGGTTCGGCAGTTATTAGCGTAACGATTGACCCTGCACTGTTTTATAAAGTCATGGGCGAAACAACTGGGCTTGATATCAAAAGTGACAGCGACCTTATGACGCAGATTATTCATCTTGTCAGGGTAAAGCAAAAATATGCAAAATTTGCAAAAGCGTTGAACGAGGTCGAGGAAAAGGGCTATGGAATTGTCATGCCGTCAATGGATGAGCTTACTCTTGATGAGCCTGAGATAATAAAGCAGGGCGGTAAATATGGCATAAGGCTTAAAGCAACCGCACCGTCAATACACATGATGAAAGCTACAATAAATACGGAAGTTGCACCAATAGTCGGCTCGGAAAAGCAGTCGGAGGAGCTTGTGCTTTATATGCTCAATGACTTTGAGGAGTCGCCTGAGAAAATCTGGGAATCCAATATTTTTGGCAAATCGCTTCACGAGCTTGTCAACGAGGGGCTTCATGCAAAGCTCGGAAAGCTGCCTGATGACGCAAGAATGAGACTCAGGGAAACTATTGAACGCATGATAAACGAGGGCTGTTCGGGGCTTATTTGTTTTATACTGTAAAAAATCAAGGCTTGTCGTAACTAAATCTAAGTTGCGACAGGCTTTTTTGCGTTTATAGAGCATTTTTCAGAGTGTAAAATATATGCTTAAAATTTGTGTCAGATTATTGCCTTTTTTAAACAAGTGTGATATAATAATTATGTATAGGTTTTTTGGCGTAAACTTAATAAAAGGGTGGTGTGATAATTGAGAATACTGGGAATAGATCCCGGCTATGCAATAGTGGGATATGGTATACTGGATTATTCACAAAATCACTTTGATGTAGTAGGCTTCGGAGCAATAACAACAGGAGCTGATATGAGCTTTACCAAAAGGCTTGAAGTGATATATAACGATATGTGCGAGATACTTGATTTATATAAGCCTGATGAGATGGGAATTGAAAAGCTGTTTTTTAATACCAATCAGAAAACGGGTATTGATGTTGCCCAGGCAAGAGGTGTAACCTTGCTTCCAGCGATACAGCGTGGAATTCCGGTTTTTGAATATACACCGCTTCAGGTAAAAAGCTCTATAGTCGGATATGGCAGAGCTGAAAAACGGCAGGTTCAGGAAATGACAAGGAACATCTTAAAGCTAAAGGAGATTCCAAAGCCTGACGACACAGCCGATGCGGTAGCGATAGCAATAACTCACGGCTATTCAATTAACACAAGAAAGATAACAGAAAACAAAGGTGATAGAATATGATATATTCTTTAACAGGAAAACTTATTCATACAGAAAACGAGCTCGCAGTAGTCGAGTGTGGCGGCGTTGGATATGCCTGCAAAACTACACTTGCGACTCTGCAGAAAATCGCAGGCGAAACAAATGTTACACTGCTGACTTGCATGATGGTCAGGGAGGACGCTGTTGAGCTTTTTGGCTTTGCCGATAACGAGGAGTTAAGAGCCTTCAAGCTTCTTATCTCAATTTCAGGCGTTGGTTCTAAAGCAGCACTGTCGATTTTGTCGGCTATGACACCACAGCAGTTTGCGATAGCTGTTGCAACCAATGATTCAAAATCATTTACTCAGGTCAAGGGTATCGGCAAAAAGACTGCCGAGAGAATCTGCCTTGAGCTGAAAGACAAGGTCGCTGGTGAAACAATATCTGTCAGAGGGCAGACAGCAGTGCCGATTATGCAAACTGGCGGAAATATCGGCGAAGCGATTACAGCACTTGAGGTGCTGGGTTATTCGTCCGCAGAAGCTGCAGGCGTTATCTCAAAGCTTGACCCGAATCTGCCTGTTGAGGAGCTTATAAAGAAAGCACTTATCGGACTTGCAAAGTTCTGATAAGATGTAGTTTAAATAAATACAAGGAGAATTCAGATGATAGAACAAGGCGAATTCGATATTGAAAAAAGAATAGTCGCCCCGATGCTGCAAAAGCAGGACACAACTGATGATTTTGAAGTCAGCCTGCGTCCTAAAACACTTGCAGAATATATCGGACAGGATAAGGTCAAGGAAAACCTGTCGATATATATTCAGGCGGCAAAGAATCGTGGTGACAGCTTAGACCATATTCTTCTGTATGGTCCTCCGGGGCTTGGAAAGACTACGCTTTCCAATATTATCGCTCACGAGATGGGCGTTAATATCAGGACAACCTCTGGTCCTGCGATTGAAAAGCCAGGCGATTTAGCTGCACTGCTTACAAACCTTGAGGACGGAGATGTGCTGTTTATTGACGAGGTACACCGATTGTCAAGACAGGTCGAAGAAGTGCTTTATCCTGCACTTGAGGACTATGCACTTGATATTATCATGGGAAAAGGTCCTGCCGCAAGGTCAATCAGGATTGAGCTGAATAAGTTTACGCTTGTCGGTGCAACAACAAGAGCTGGTCAGCTAACATCACCTTTGCGTGACAGATTTGGCGTAATCGAAAGGCTGGAGCTTTATACAAATGAGCAACTTTGTGACATTGTAATGCGTTCAGCTATGATACTTGGTGTTCCATGTGACAAGGACGGTGCAATGGAGCTTGCTTCACGTTCAAGAGGTACACCGAGAATTGCAAACCGCTTGCTGAAGAGAGTGAGAGATTTTGCTGAGGTTATGGGTGACGGCAAGATTACAAAGGATATTGCAAAAATTGCCCTTGACCGAATGGAAGTTGACAATCTCGGACTTGACAGTCTCGATAAACGAGTGCTTACAATGATAATCAAAGGCTATGGCGGAGGTCCTGTCGGACTTGAAACCTTAGCATCAGCACTTAATGAAGAAGCTGTCACAATTGAGGATGTCTGCGAGCCGTATCTTATGCAGCTTGGGTTCTTGTCAAGAACTCAGCGTGGAAGATGTGCAACCCAGCTTGCCTATGAGCATCTTGGCATACTAAAAGACGGGCAGACAATGCTTTAAATACTGAGAGCTATCTCGATTATATAAAGACTACATTTTTGGAGGAAATATCATGGGAAGACTATTTGGAACAGACGGTGCAAGAGGAATTGCAATAACAGAGCTTACTTGCGAAATGGCTATGAATATCGGCCGTGCAGCAGCATTGGTGCTTGCAAAGGAAACAAATCAGACA
>JAFTAX010000026.1 GCA_017458445.1 Ruminococcus sp.
CCGTAATGGTGGGTGTTTTTGTTGTATGTAAGTATCTTTTACCAAGGTTTAACCGTTCCGACAATGTCTGAGATACATTTGATGTTGTTGTCATCACAGTATTTATTGAGACCGTCAATAATCTCCACTGGTGCATAAGGATTTGAGAAAAGTGCTGCACCGATTTGTATTGCGGACGCTCCTGCCATCATCATCTCGACTGCGTCCTCCCATGTTGAGATTCCGCCCATGCCCATTACTGGGATTTTTACGGCGTTTGCTACCTGCCAGACCATTCGTACTGCCACTGGAAAAACTGCTGGGCCTGACAGCCCACCGACATTGTTTTTGAGTATCGGTCTGCCCGTCTTTATATCAATTCGCATTCCAAGCAGGGTGTTTATCAGCGATACGGCGTCAGCACCCTCAGCTTCAACAGCCTTTGCTATATCGGCGATACTTGTTACGTTCGGCGAAAGCTTTACCATTAAAGGCTTGTCTGATGCCTTTCTTACGGCGGCTGTGATTGCTGACGCAGACTCACAGCTTGTGCCGAATGCTGCACCGCCATGCTTGACATTAGGACATGAGATATTAAGCTCAATCATATCGACAGCCGTGCCGTTGAGCCTGCCTGCAAGCTCTGCACAATCTTCAATTGTTGCACCTGCGATGTTGGCAATTATTCTTGTGTCCTTTGTCACGAGGTTTGGAAGCTCGTAGCTGAGAAACTTTTCAAGTCCGCCGTTTTGCAGTCCTACTGAATTTAACATACCGCTCGGTGTTTCGGCAACTCTTGGGCCTGGATTTCCCTGTCTTGGCTCTAAAGTTGTGCCTTTGATTGACAGTCCGCCAAGCTTTGAGAGTGGATAGAATGCTTCATACTCTCTGCCGTAGCCGAATGCACCACTTGCTGGAATTACAGGGTTTTTGAATTCAACACCTGCGACATTTACTCGTAAATCAGCCATTGAAATCAACCTCCTTGCTATCAAAAACAGGGCCGTCTTTGCAGACGTGTGAGAGAATTTCTTTGCCGTCCTTGACTGTTCTGCATACGCAAACAAGACAAGCACCCACGCCACAAGCCATACGCTGTTCAAGTGATACCTGCGTTTCTATCTCGTACTCATCGGCCATTGCAACAATAGCTTTTAGCATAGGCATTGGACCGCAAGCATAAATTATATCGGGTTTAGCTTTTTCAAGCTCGGCTTTGAGCGCTTCGGTTACAAAGCCGTGGATACCTGCTGTGCCGTCATCGGTACAGAGAATTGTGTCACAACCTATTGATTTGAAGTCGTCTTGCAAAATCACAGCATCAGCTGAGCGAAAACCGCTGATTACAGTTGCGTTATCGTTATACTCCTTAGCAATAGAGAGCATTGGCGGTGTGCCTATTCCACCACCGATACAGACAGCTTTTTTGCCCTTTGGAAGCACCTTGAAGCCGTTGCCGAGCGGTGCGATGATGTCAAGCATATCGCCCTCGTTAAGCGATGAGAGTTGCTTAGTGCCTTTACCTCTCACCTCAAATACAAGGCGGATAGTGCCATTATGCTTATCAATATCGCAAATTGAGATTGGTCTGCGGAGAAAAAATCCCTCGGCATAGACTTGTGCAAACTGACCTGACTGTGCATCATCTGCAATCTCAGGGCATTTTACGGTTATATCATAGATACCGTTTGCTATCTCTTTTTTGCTTGTAATAACGTATTTTCCTTGCCTGTACAAAGCATACACTCCTTTGTTTTTATTAAAGAAAAGGGCGAAATTAATCGCCCGTATAGTTTAATCAAGTGAAATTTTTGGAAGATATGAGATGATATCCTCTTTCATGCGGATTACCTCACGTCTTGCTGCTTTTGCAAAATCATGCTCATCACATTCTTCCTTTTTGTATGCACACATAACGCCACGGGAAGAATTGACAATTGCACCAAGGCCGTTTTCGTCAAAGCCCTTTGCAACGCCTTCTGCACCGCCACCCTGTGCACCATAGCCTGGTACTAAGAAGAATGTATGAGGAAGTGCTTTTCGCATCTCAGCAAGCTGTTCTGGATAGGTTGCACCAACAACGGCACCAACGCATGAATAGCCATACTTGCCCATATAATCCTCGCCCCAGCCTTCGCAAAGCTCGCCCATTGTTGCATAGACAGTCTTTTTGCCAATCTTTAGATCCTGAAGCTCACCGCTTGACTTGTTCGAAGTCTTGACAAGGACGAAAATGCCCTTATCGTAGGCCTTACACTTTTCAAGAAGTGGTGCGATTCCGTCTGTTCCGAGATAGCCGTTGACTGTAAGTGCATCAGCTCCAAAGGCTGAAATCTCTTCGCCGCAGACATCGGTCAGACCGAGATGTGCTGTTGCATAGGCTTCCATAGTTGCACCAATGTCATTACGCTTGCCATCAGTCATGACAAACATACCCTTTTCTTTTGCGTACTGGATTGTTTTATAAAGCGTTTTTACGCCCTCGTATCCATACATTTCGTAGTATGCTGCCTGTGGCTTAATCGCCGGGCAGATATCATGGATTTCATCAATTATGCATTTATTAAACTCCAAGATTGCCTTTGATGCAGCCTTCAGGGTTTTGCCGTACTTTTTAACCTTCTTCTTGATAATGAAATCTGGTACATATTCAAGTTTTGGGTCAAGTCCGACTACTGACGGATTTTGTGTTTGTACAATCCTTTCAATCAATCTGTCAAATGACATATAAGCAACTCCTTTATGTGTAATTTATAGTTCAAATACAATATTGCCGTTGCAGATAGTGTATATAACTTTTCCTTTGCATTTTTCATGCTTAAACACTGTATTCTTAGACTTTGAATGAAGCTTATCTGGTATTACTTCCCACTCGTAATCAGTATCAAACAGTGTGAGGTCGCATTTGCTTCCCTCGCTTATTTTCACAGGCTCTATTCCAAGAATTTTTCTCGGGTTCACTGACATCAGCTCTGCAATTTTTGACAAGCTTATTTTGCCTGTATGGTAAAGCTTTGTGAGCGTCATCGCAAGCGATGTTTCAAGTCCGACAACGCCGTTTGGTGCAGTTTCAAAAACTGCTTTCTCGTCGGCTGTATGCGGAGCATGGTCTGTGATAATGCAATCAATTGTGCCGTCAATTACGGCGTTTTCAATCGCAAGCCTGTCCTCATCAGTTCTGAGCGGTGGCGACATTCTATAGTCAGCATCACGGCTTAAGAGCTTTTCATCGGTATATGAAAAATAATGCGGAGCAGTCTCGCAAGTAACCTTGACACCGTCTTTTTTTGCTGCCTTGATTATATTCACTGAGCCTTTTGTTGAAACGTGGCAGATATGCACTTTTGAGTCGCAGGACATTGCAAGCGCAATCTCACGGGCGGTTATATAATCCTCAGACGCTCTGTCCATGCCCTTGACGTGAAGCTTTTCTGACACATTGCCCTTATTAATGATTCCGCCGTTTATGATGTTCAGATCCTCGCAATGTGACAGCACGGTAAAACCATAATCGCCTGATTTTTCAATTGCCTGACGCATAAGCTCTGCGTTCTCGACTGGTCTTCCGTCATCGGAAATTGCGACACAGCCAGCAGCCTTCAGCTCTGCAAAATCGGTAAGCTCCAAGCTTTTCATGCCCTTTGTTACGCAACCGATTGGATAGACATTGATACCTGTACTCTCAGCTTTTTTGAGTATATAGTCAACGACTTCTTTATTGTCGACAACTGGCTTTGTGTTCGGCATACAGGCAACGGCTGTGAAACCACCAGCCTTAGCGGCATTTGTGCCCGTGATTATGTCCTCTTTATGCGTAAAGCCAGGATCACGCAGATGGACGTGCATATCAAATAGGCCTGGGAATGCAACAAGCTTTGACTCGCCGTCTATTATTCTGTCGGCTTGAGTATCGACCTTACCGACTTTCTTTATAACTCCGTTTTCTGCATAGATGTCAACAACATCATCGAGGTTTGATGACGGGTCTATTGCGTGAACATTTTTAATTAACAGTGTCATTATAAGTGGTTATGCCCTGTCGGACATATCTCCTTTCGGATTACTTTTTAAGCTCAAGCACTGCACCTCTGTTACCTGAAGTA
>JAFTAX010000027.1 GCA_017458445.1 Ruminococcus sp.
CAACGCTCTTCACCCACCATCTTCTTGCGACGGAAGGGATACAGACGCGCCAGGCTCCACGATACCTCAGGCAGCTGCAGGTTGATGGTAGAGTCACGCTTATATACATACAACAAAAACACCCACCATTACGGTGGGTGTTTTTATGTGAACTATCATATTCAAACTGTCCAATTATTTGCTCACAAGTTCGAGAGTATCTCTTGCGATAAGAAGCTCTTCGTTAGTAGGAACAATCCATACCTGAACCTTTGAATCATCAGTTGAAATCTTTGTGAGCTTTCCTCTGACATTGTTAGCTTCAGCGTCAATCTTGATGCCGAAAATATCCATGTCTTCGCAAACGCTTGCACGAACATCAGCAGCGTTTTCACCGATACCACCAGTGAAAAGAATAGCGTCAAGACCGTTCATAGCAGCAGCATAAGAGCCGATGAATTTCTTAATCTGATATGTGAATATCTCGCCAACGATTTTAGCTCTCTCGTTGCCAGAATCAGCAGCTGCAGTAATATCTCTGTTGTCAGAGCTGATGCCAGAAAGTCCGAGGAAGCCTGACTTCTTGTTCATGTAAGCTGTCATTTCGTCAGGAGCAAGGCCGAGCTTCTTTGCAACATATTCAACAGCAGACGGGTCAATAGAACCGCAGCGAGTACCCATGATAAGTCCGTCAAGCGGAGTGAATCCCATCGATGTGTCAACAGATTTTCCACCGTCAACAGCAGTGATAGATGAGCCGTTTCCCAAATGGCATGATACGATTTTGAGGTCCTTGATGTCTTTACCAAGTGCCTTTGCAAGCTCAGCTGAAACAAATCTGTGGCTTGTGCCGTGGAAGCCGTATTTTCTGACGTGCAATTTTTCATAGCAGTCATAAGGAAGTCCATAGAGATAAGCCTTTCTTGGCATAGTTGCGTGGAAAGATGTGTCAAATACAGCAACCTGTGGAGTTCCTTCAGGTAAAACTTCCTTGCAAGCTCTGAGTGCAAGTGCGTGTGGGTGATTGTGAACAGGTGCAAGCTCAGCAAGATCGTCAATCTTGTCAATGATCTCATCATTTACAAGACAAGTTTCCTTGAATATTTCACCACCATGTACAATACGGTGTCCAACAGCAGAAACCTCAGCCATAGAGTCAATAACCTTGCCGTCACCGCTTGTCAGGACTTCAACCAGCTTTTCGAAAGCTTCAGTGTGAGTAGGGAAGTTGCAGTCTGCTTCAATGCTGCGTCCATCACCAGTCTTGTGAGAAATGTGACCGTCAATTCCGATTCTGTCACAGTTTCCCTTTGCAATAACAGATTCATCAGTCATATCAAGAAGCTGATACTTAAGTGAAGATGAACCTGCGTTTACAACTAAAATTTTCATTATGTAAATTCTCCTCTCGGTTTTTTAACAAGGATAAAGGTTGACTTTTATTCCTTGATATAATATACTTATTATATCAATTTTTTTAACCTATTTCAAGAGGAATGGTTACAAATTTACATTTTGTACAATTAAATGCGTTATTTTTATAGGTTTCAAGCAGAAAAAGGAGGAAAATCCGTGCAAATGAACGTTGCAGGCATAGTTTCCGAGTACAATCCGTTCCACAACGGCCATAAATATATGATTGATAGAATCAGGCAAAACGGCGTTACTCATGTTGTTGCAGTAATGAGTGGTGCCGCTGTCCAGCGAGGCGATATTGCAATTTTTGATAAGCATTTTCGTGCAGAAAAAGCGGTTGAAAACGGCGTTGATCTGGTGCTTGAGCTTCCGTTTCCATATTCCTGTTCAAGTGGTGAAACCTTTGCTCGCTCAGCGGTCAGCATACTTGCAGGACTGGGCGAAAATGTCGTTAACACTATAGCTTTCGGGTGTGAAATTGACGCTCTGGAAATGCTGAAAAAGGCTGCCGACATAACTTATCAGCTCAAAAGCAACAGCCTTGTAAAAGATATGCTGTCAAAGGGTTTGAGCTACCCTGATGCGTTGTGCCAGTCGGCGAAAAAGCTGGCAGGTGATAACGTTGCAAAGGTGCTCGAAAGCCCGAACAATACCCTCGCAATCGAGTATATAAAGGCAGCAAAAGAGCTGTTGCCGAATTTGAATTTTATGCCGATAAAAAGGGCTTTCGCTGAGCATGATACCGCCCAAAATGCCAATGGAATTGCCTCGGCGTCTCTTATCAGAGAGCTTGCGTTAAACGGCAAAAATGCTGATGAGTTCTGCCCGTATTCGCTGAAGAATGTGCCGACTTTTTCGATTAAAAACGCCGAGCGTCAGGTGCTTTTTTGCCTTGCTTCATGCGAAAAATCCGAGCTTTTGCAGATTGCCGACTGCTCAACGGAAATTGCGGACAAGATTAAAAATGCGATCGCTGAATGCCCGAAGACTCTCGACAAGTTTTTCGCCATTTGCAAAAGCCGAAATGTGATTATGGCAAGGCTTCGCAGAATCACGATGCAGCTTGTTTTGGGTGCTAAAAAATCGGACATTGCCGCACCGCCTTTTGCAAGGGTTCTTGCGTTTAACAAAAAAGGTGCAGAGGTGCTTGCAAAATCTGGCGGTAAACTGCCAGTTGACACCTCTCTGAAGGCGTTGGAGGATTCGTCCGACTATGCAAGGCGGATTGTTAAGCTCGAAAACAACGCCGTACTTTTCCAAAACACTTGTGCAAACAGCGAATATTCGCCATTAAATGAATACAGACGGTTTGTCACGATTACCGAATAGCAGGAGCAATCACGCTCCTGCTTTTTTTGCGTTTGAAAAGCCGACCGGGTGAATCTGGTTTTGCAGCCTTGCATCAAAGCTTTTAAAGCCCTCGTCGCCCATCACGACCGCACGGTTTATGCAGGTGTAGCCAAAGCGTTTTCTTAGCGTATCTATCGCTGAATTAAGGCTTTCACGGCGTTTGATTATAGCAGGCGAAGTGCTAAAATCGAGCTGAACAGGGGAGAACTTGCTGTAAAGATTGAACGCACCAATCGTAATCGAACGTATCGGCACGCCTTCGCTCCAGTCAAAAAGCTCCTTGTAGAGCCTGAAAGCTGTTGTCGCAATCGTTCTGCCGTCATCGCTCTGGACGTTGATTTTGCACTGCTTTGAATGACACCTAAACTTGCTGTCCTTGAGCGTAATCGTAACGCCACCTGCTTTAAGACCGATTTTTCTAAGCCTTGAGGCAACGCTTTCTGCCAGTGCAAAGGTCAGTATCCGAACGTCCTCGTCATTTTCTAAATCACGGTAGGCGGTTGTGCCGTTTGACACCGATTTTACGGGTGCTTTGGCATCAGTAAAAAGTGGAATCACGCTCTGGTCCAGGCCGTTTGCGTAGATGTGGAGATGCTCGCCCCATTTTCCAAGCCAGCTTTCAAGCACGCCAACAGGCGTTTTTGCCAGATCGCCAATCGTATAAACGCCGTGCCTGAGCAGTTTTTGTGTTGTTGCACGCCCGACAAAAAGCAGGTCTGATGCAGGCAGACACCACACTTTTTCCCTGAAATTTTCCCTTGTTATAACTGTTGTTGCGTCTGGCTTTTTCATATCTGAGCCGAGCTTTGCGAAAATTTTGTTAAAGCTTGCACCGACTGAAACGGTTATCCCAAGCTCCTTTTTTACCGTTTCTCTTATCTCATCAGCGACCTCTTTTATATCACGCCTTGTGCAAGTGACATCAAGCCAGCATTCGTCAATCCCGAAAGGCTCAATCCTGTCGGTGTATCGTTCGTAAATCAGATGTGCCGCTTTTGAATATGCAAGATAGCGGTCATAATGTGGCTTCAGTGTCACAAGGTCAGGGCATTTTAGCTTTGCCTGCCAGATTACTTCGCCTGTTTTTACGCCGTATTCTTTTGCAATCTGGTTTTTTGCAAGTATTATTCCGTGGCGTTCTTCCGTTTCACCAGCAACGGCTACAGGCTTTCCTGCGAGTTCAGGGTGAAAAAGGCACTCTATTGATGCATAACAATTGTTGATGTCAATATGAAGGATATTCCTGTCCATTATGCCACCTCCAATATAATCGAATGTATGTTCTTCTAATTATATGATAGCATGGAACATACGTTTTGTCAAGAACAAATGTTCCAAAACTATTAAATTTTTGTAAAAAAAACTCCTGCGGCACAAACCGCAGGAGTGTGTTAATTAATTATTTAGTCGCCCATAACCTTTACCATAACGGCTTTCTGGGCGTGTAGTCTGTTTTCGGCTTCCTCAAAAATTTCATCTGCGTGAGCTTCAAAAACCTTCTCGGTGATTTCTTCCTCACGGTGTGCAGGCAGGCAATGCTGAACCATAGCATCAGGCTTTGCAACCGCCATTATCTCGTCATTTATCTGGTAGCCTTCAAATGCAATCTTACGCTTTTCTGTTTCGGCTTCTTCGCCCATAGATGTCCAGACGTCAGTGAACAGCACGTCAGCGTCCTTTGCAGCTTCAAGCGGTATGTCGGTCATTGAGAACTTATCACCGTACTCTTTAGCGAATTCAAGCACTTCATCATCAGGCTGATAGTCCTTCGGGCAGGCAATTGAAACGCTCATGCCGACTTTAAGTCCACCGACAATAAGTGAATTTGCCATGTTGTTGCCGTCGCCGATATAGCACATCTTAAGCCCATCAAAGCGACCTTTTATCTCTCTTATTGTCATAAGGTCCGCAAGCACCTGACATGGATGGCAAAAATCAGTAAGACCGTTGATTATCGGGATTGAGCCGAACTTAGCGAGGTCCTCGACTTCCTTTTGCTCGAATGTACGGATCATAATGCCGTCAAGATAACGTGAAAGCACACGGGCAGTATCCTGTACAGGTTCGCCACGTCCAATCTGCAAGTCACGGTTTGACAGGAAGAGTGCCTGACCGCCGAGCTGGTACATACCTGTTTCAAAGGATACTCTTGTTCGGGTTGATGACTTCTGGAAAATCATGCCGAGTGTTTTACCCTTGAGGATATGATGCGGTATGCCGTTCTTGTTTTCATATTTAAGCTGGTCAGCAAGGTTTAAAATATCAAGTATTTCTTCCTTTGACATATCAAGCATTTTAAGCAAGTGTTTCATAATGTTTCTCCTTTATTATTTTAGTACGTTCTTTAAGATTTCCATGCCCTTGTCAATCTCGTCATATCTGATTGTGAGCGGTGGCAGAAATCTCAGTTTATCCTTAGCAGTCAGCACAAGCAGGTTGTTGTCAAGACAGGCTTTGCACATATCTGCTGCTTTTTTTGTTTTAAGGCGTACACCAATCATCAGTCCGAGTCCGTCAACGTCCTGAACCTCTGGAATCTCGCTCAGCTTTTCTCTTATATAGTCGCCTTTTTTCAAGACCTCATCGAGAAAGCCTGGCGCTGAAACCTTATTAAGCACGGCGTTGCCGCCTGCACAGGAGATCGGGTTTCCGCCAAAGGTTGAGCCGTGTGTACCTTTTGTCAGGACATCGCAGCATCTTTCATTTGCAAGGCAGACGCCGATTGGAACACCACCTGCAAGACCTTTTGCAAGGGTAGTGATGTCAGGCTTTTTGCCATAGTGTTCTGATGCCAAAAGTTTGCCAGTTCTTCCGACACCTGTCTGGACTTCATCGCCGATTGTGAGTATATCACGCTTTTGACACTCATCAAAAATTGCGTCGACAAAGCTCTGCTCAAGCGGAATAACACCGCCTTCGCCTTGTATAAATTCAAACATAACTGCACAAATCTTGCCTTCATATTCATGAAGTTTATTCTTTAAATCCTCTATATTATTGGCTTCGACATTTACAAAGCCTGGCAGAAACGGGAAGAAGTAGTTGTGAAAGACGTCCTGACCAGTTGCTGACAGTGTTGCCATTGTTCTGCCGTGAAAGCTGTTTTGCAGGGTTATTATAATGTTTCTCTCTGCATCGGCACCGTATTTATCAAAGCTATATTTTCTCGCAAGTTTTATTGCACATTCGTTTGCTTCGGCACCAGAATTACCAAAAAACATTTTGCTATAACCTGTTAAGCCACAAAGCTTATTTGCAAAATCTGCCTGAACTTTTGTGTAGTAATAGTTTGAGGTGTGCTGGATATTTTTTGCCTGTGTGCAGACAGCGTCAACCCATTCTGTGTCGCAAAAGCCAAGGCTGTTTGTGCCGATTCCTGAGCCGAAGTCTATATATTTTTTATCATCTTCGCTGACGGCAGTGCATTTTTCGCCATGCTCAAGCACGAGGTCAAATCTGCCGTAGGTTCCCATGACGTTTTTATTGAATCTTTCTATTGTGTTCATGTTATAATCCTTTCAGTTGTCGATTAGATAAACTGTGTGCCGACACCGTCGTTTGTCAGAAGCTCAATTAGAATTGAGTGTGGAACTCTGCCGTCTATGATTGTGGTCTTTTTAACACCACGTCTTACTGCTTCAACACAGCAATCAATTTTTGGTATCATACCGCCGCTTATTATGCCTGCATTTTTAAGGTATGGCACTTCGCTGACATTGACTGTCGGAATGAGTGTTGAGTCATCGTCCTTATCCTGCAAAAGACCTGGAATATCGGTCATTAAAATAAGGTTCTCAGCTCTCAGGCATGATGCAATTCTTGCGGCTGCTGTATCGGCGTTTATGTTGTATGTCTGACCGTTTGTTGATGTTGCAACGGTTGAGATAATCGGTACATATCCGTTGTTTAATGCATCGAGAATTGGCTTTGTTGAGACCTTTTTAATCTCGCCGACATAGCCCAAGTCAATATCGCCCTGAAGCTTTTCGGCAAGTATCATCTCGCCATCACAGCCACAAAGTCCAAGTGCCTTGCCGCCATGAAGCTGGATTGCTGAAACAAGCTCCTTATTAACCTTGCCTGTCAGTACCATTTTTACTATATCAATGGTTTCTTTATCGGTGTATCTTAGTCCGCCGATAAACTTGCTCTCGATGCCTACTCGGTCAAGCATTGCATTAATCTCAGGTCCGCCACCATGCACCAGAACAACCTTGATTCCGACTTCTGTCAGAAGGACTATATCCTGCATTACTGCTTGCTTCAGCTCGTCGTTTGTCATAGCGTTTCCGCCATATTTTATTACAACGATTTTGTCGTGGTATTTCTGGATAAAAGGAAGTGCGTCAATCAGCACCTGTGAACGTAGCTTGTTTGATACATTTTCAATTTGACTCATAATTATCATTCCTTTATATTATGATCTGTAATCTCCGTTTATTTTAACATAATCGTATGTCAGATCGCAACCCCATGCTGTTGCCTGATAGTTGCCGTCACCGATTGAGATTGAGATTGTTATCTCGTCTTCAAGCAGGA
Organism: Ruminococcus sp.; assembly: GCA_017458445.1. GTDB lineage: Bacteria > Bacillota > Clostridia > Oscillospirales > Ruminococcaceae > FB2012. The sequence continues at coordinate 7,285 of JAFTAX010000027.1, forward strand.
CTTGCTTTGCTTTATCTTCGGAGAATTCAATGCCTGAGCCGTTTTCACAGACATGAATCTCTCCTGCTTTTGATGAGAGTGTGACTGATACTTTATTTATATCAAATTCGGCATCTGCATAGCCTACTGCACAGAGAATTCTGCCCCAGTTTGCATCAGCTCCGAACATCGCACACTTAAAGAGTGGTGAGCAGATAACGCTTTTTGCAACGGTTATTGCAGTGTCAAGGTCGTCTGCACCTGAAACTGTACATTCAAGCAGCTTTGATGCACCTTCGCCGTCCTTCGCAAGCATTCTTGTCATGTTCATCATAACGATATAAAGTGCCTGCCTGAATACTTCGTAATCCTTGTTCTCGTCATCTATCAAAGCGTTGCCTGCCATGCCGTTTGCCATAAGTGCGACCATATCGTTTGTTGACTGGTCGCCGTCAACAGACAGGCAGTTGTATGTAATCTTGACTACGTCGCTGAGTGCTTTTTGAAGCATATCCTTTGACACGGCACAATCGGTTGTGATGAAATTCAGGGTTGTTGCCATGTTTGGATGAATCATGCCGCTGCCTTTTGCCATGCCGCCAAGATGACAAGTTTTGCCGTCAAGCTCAAACTCAACTGCGACTTCTTTTTTAACTGTGTCGGTCGTCATGATTGCGGTTGCAGCGTCCTCGTTGCCACATACACAAAGCCCTAAAACAAGCCTTGGCATAGCTTTTTCAATCGGCTCAATCGGCAGAATCTGACCGATAACACCAGTTGATGCGACAATAACCTGTTCCGGCTTGATGCTGAGTGCCTGTGCTGTAAGCTCGCACATTCTCTCAGCTTTTTGCTCGCCGTCTGCATTGCAGGTGTTGGCGTTCTTTGAGTTTACTATAACTGCTTTTGCCTTGCCGCCTGTTGCTTCGAGGTTTCGCTTTGTTACAAGGATTGGTGCACCCTTGACCTTATTCTGTGTATATACACAAGCGGCGTTGCAGATTTCGTCTGAAACTATTAGTGCTATATCATTTTTGCTGTTTGACAGAGGACTGTCGCTTTCAGGCTCCTTTATTCCACAGTAAACACCGCTTGCTTTGAAGCCTTTTGCGGCACAGACACCGCCGTCTATGTACTGATATCCTTTGAATTCTTTCATTGTTCTTTCCTTTAGTATTTATTTTTCAAGCATTATATCCATGTTTTGCACTGCGGCACCGCTTGCACCTTTACCGAGGTTATCAAAACGAGAGCAGAGCAGTATCTGCTCATCATTGCCAAATACAAATATTTGCATATCGTTAGTACCTGCGAGAGTGTTTGCTGCAAGAAAGCCGTCAGGCAGGGTAGTTGTACCTCCGAGTTCCATTACTTTGAGATACTGCTGGTTTGCATAATGCTCTGACAGGATTTCGTGTATATCCTTTGGCTTATAGGCTTTTGTCAACGCTCTTGTGATAAGTGGCACAGACACGACCATGCCGTTATAATAGTCATCGACAATCGGGTTGAACATTGGTTTATGCTTCAGTCCGCAGACATACTGCATTTCAGGCAGGTGCTTATGTGCCTGAGAAAGAGCATACTGGCGTGGTGAGTACATTTCCTTTGTTTTAGTATCTGACTCCATAGCGGCAATCATTTTCTTGCCACCACCGCTATAGCCTGAAACGGCATGGGCGGTAAGCGGGTAGTCATCAGGAAGCACACCTGCCTTAACCAGCGGATAGACAAGGGATATGAATCCGCTTGCATAGCAACCCGGGTTTGCGACTCTCTTTGAGTTTTTAATCTTTTCTCTTTGCTCGTCCGACAGCTCAGGGAAGCCATAGTCCCATGCAGGATTTGTTCTGTGAGCAGTTGATGCGTCAATTATTCGTGTATTCGGGTTTTCACAAAGACTTACCGCTTCGATTGAGGCAGCATCAGGCAGGCAGAGAAAGGTGATGTCTGATTCATTTATCAGCCTTTTTCGCTCTGCTGTGTCTTTTCTTTTATCATCATCAATAGTCAGAATATCAAGGTCGTCACGGCCTTCAAATCTGTCAAAAATCTGAAGTCCTGTTGTGCCTTCTTTTCCGTCTATAAATACTTTTGTTTTCATTAATATTTTTCCTTTATTATGCTAATTTGTTCCTTGTGTATTCAATCTGTGCCTTTACTGATTCAGGTGCAGGACCACCGTGTGCTTTTCTCTGCATAACACAGGTTTCCAGGCTGATTGCATCGAATACGTCCTCTTCAAATGTTTCACAAAGAGCCTTATACTCCTCAAGCGGCAGAGTTTCAAGAGTTAAATCCTTTTCGATGCAGGTATGCACGAGGGTGCCTGTAATCTTATAAGCGTCCCTGAACGGCAGACCTTTCTTTACAAGATAGTCTGCACAGTCGGTTGCGTTTATAAAGCCTTTTGCAGCAGCGTTTCGCATATTTTCAGGAAGCACTTTCATTGTTTCAATCATTGGTATGAAAGTCACAAGGCAAAGTTTGACTGTGTCGATTGCGTCAAAAATTGCTTCCTTGTCTTCCTGCATATCCTTATTGTATGCGAGCGACAGTCCTTTCATCATTGTAAGAAGCGTTGTCAGGTCGCCATAGACACGGCCTGTTTTACCTCTTATAAGCTCGGTTATATCAGGGTTCTTTTTCTGTGGCATGATTGATGAGCCTGTTGCATAAGCATCGTCAAGCTCAATGAATTTGAACTCCCATGAACACCAGAGAACTATCTCTTCTGAGAAACGTGAAAGGTGCATCATGAGTATTGAAATTGCTGATGCAAGCTCTATCGTGAAATCTCTGTCAGATACGCCGTCAAGAGAATTTTGTGTAATCTCATCAAAGCCGAGCAGTTCGCAGACACGCTGTCTGTTTATAGGGTATGTTGTTGATGCCAACGCACCGCTGCCCAAAGGCATGATGTTTGTACGCTTGTATGTGTCACTCAGTCTGCCGAGGTCACGCAGCAGCATTTGTGCATATGCCATGAGATGATGAGCAAATGTAATCGGCTGAGCTCGCTGAAGGTGAGTGTAACCAGGCATAACTGTGGTGAGGTTCTTTTCCGCAAGATTACAAAGCACTTCAATCAGCTCTTTGACTAAATCTATAATCTCGGCAATTTCTGTTTTGAGATACATTCTTATATCAAGGGCTACCTGGTCGTTTCTTGAACGTGCGGTGTGAAGCCTTTTTCCAGCATCGCCAAGACGGGAAGTTAGCTCTGCTTCAATAAACATATGAACGTCCTCAGCAGTCGGGTCAAAGTGCAAATCGCCGTTGTCAATGTCTTTTAAAATGCCTTTAAGACCTTTTATTATAGCTTTGCTTTCTTCCTTTGGGATTATTCCACATTCGCCAAGCATTGTTGCATGAGCAACTGATCCTTCGATGTCCTGCTTGTACATTCTTGCGTCAAAGGAAATGGACGAATTAAAGTCGTTTACACGCTCATCAATTTCCTTTGTGAATCTTCCAGCCCACATTTTGTCTGCCATAGATTACATTCCTTTCAAAATCAATGTAAAAATGCATGGGCAAAACAATCAGCTAAACAGTCCAAATAATTGTACTGATGCATAATTATCCTGCCCTAATAATGCTATTATCTTTTATTATTTGTTGTTTCTCTTTTCTTCGAGCTTTGCACGAACCTTGATTGGCAAGCCAAAGAGGTTGATGAATCCAGCAGAATCTGCCTGGTTGTAAACCTCGTCCTCATCGAATGTTGCAACTTCTTCATCATAAAGTGTGTATGGTGAAGTTACGCCTGCGTTGATGATGTTGCCCTTATAGAGCTTGAGCTTTACATCGCCTGTAACAGTCTTTTGTGTTTCGTCAACAAATGCTGTCAATGCTTCACGCAGAGGAGTGTACCACTGGCCGTTGTATACGATGTCAGCAAACTTGATGCCGAGATACTGCTTGATTCTTGCAGTTTCCTTGTCGATTGTGATTGTTTCCAGAACTTCGTGAGCGTGATAAAGAATTGTTCCGCCCGGAGTTTCATAAACGCCTCTTGACTTCATGCCGACAAGACGGTTTTCAACGAGGTCTGCAAGACCGATACCATTTTCGCCACCAAGCTTATTGAGAGCTGCGACCATTTCAACGCCGTTTAGCTCTTTGCCGTCAAGCTTTGTTGGAATACCTTTTTCAAAATGGATTGTAATGTATGTTGGCTTATCAGGAGCATCAATTGGTGACACGCCCATTTCAAGGAAGCCAGGTTTTTCATACTGTGGCTCGTTAGCAGGGTCCTCAAGGTCAAGTCCTTCGTGTGAAAGGTGCCAGAGGTTCTTATCCTTTGAGTAGTTTGTTTCTCTGTTTATCTTAAGAGGAATGTTATGAGCCTCGGCATATTCGATTTCCTGTTCTCTTGATTTAAGATCCCATACTCTCCATGGAGCGATGATTTCCATATCAGGTGCAAATGCCTTGATTGCAAGCTCAAATCTTACCTGGTCGTTACCTTTACCTGTACAGCCGTGGCAGATAGCGTCAGCACCTTCTTTGATTGCGATTTCAGCAATTCTCTTTGCAATGATTGGTCTTGCAAATGATGTACCGAGTAGATATCTGTTTTCATAAACAGCACCAGCCTGTACTGTTGGGTAAACATATTCCTGAATAAACTCTTCTTTCAGGTCTTCGATGTAGAGCTTTGAAGCACCTGTCTTGATAGCCTTTTCTTCAAGTCCGTCAAGCTCTGTACCCTGTCCTACGTCACCTGAAACTGCGATAACCTCACAGTTGTTGTAGTTTTCTTTCAACCATGGGATTATGATTGAAGTATCAAGTCCGCCTGAATATGCTAAAACAACTTTTTTAATCTCTTTTGCCATTTTTTTATTCCTCCGTGTTATTTTTTTGAAATAGTCAGCATAGACTATTCATGATACATTCTATTATACAGTGTTTATTTCATGTTGTCAATAGAAAAACTTAATAATTTTGCAAAATATACAGAAAATTAAGCAAAATGACGCATAAAACACAAAAATATACATGATTTTATACATTTATCAAGTTCTGACTGTATCTTTTGCTAAAATAATGCGTTAGGATACGGATTATTGAGCTTATGAAATACTGTATATACAAAATTATTATAGCACAAGTTACATGAAAATGCAAGAAAAATGGTAATAAATCCCCTTGAAAATTGGGAAAATTTAAGATATAATATATATGAAAATTATTATAGAAAGGCTGGAATGAACATGGCAAATGCAAATATGGAAGCGCTTGGTTTTAAAAAGCTCACTACTGAAGAAATTGAGGCAGCTGGATTTAACCCATTTAAGATGATCGGCAAGGACTGGATGCTGGTTACTGCTGGTGATGAAAGTTCCTGGAACACGATGACGGCTTCGTGGGGCTTTATGGGAATTATCTGGGGCAAGCCTGCTGTTATGGCTGTTATCAGACCACAGAGATACACAAAAGAATTTATTGACAATTCGGACTATTTCACGTTAAGTTTCTTTGACGAGGATATGCGGTCGGCTCTATTATACTGTGGAAAGTACAGTGGCAGAGATGTTGATAAGGAAAAGGAAACGGGGCTTAAGCCGATTTGTATTGACGGTTCTGTGTCGTTCGAGCAGGCTAAAACTGTTGTAGTTTGCAAGAAGGCTTATGCACAGGACATGAGCGAGGATTGCTTTGCTGACAAGGGTGCGGTATCAGCATGGTATCCTGATAATGATTATCACACATCTTATATCGGCGAGATTGTTAGTGTGTATGTTAAATAGTAAAAAAGGGAACCTTGAGAGGTTCCCTTTGGTTTTATATACATAATATGTTATAGACAATAATTTAATTGAATAATATGTATATATTTTAACTGTCCAAAAAATGTTACCACAAAATATAATTGGCGTGATATAATGGATAAAAATAGTTTTTGGAGATGCTGATATGATTAATTTGTTTTCAATAGATTCTGTTGCAGGTTTTGCTCGCAAAAATAAGGATAAACTGGACATTATCAAACACGGTAATGTAGATAGCGGTGCGATATATGAGACTGGTAATGACTTTTGCAAAACAATCGTGAGGAAAAAGCGAGAGGATGATAAACTGACTTTAATTTTTGAGTTAGACAACTGAATGTCATTATATAATCAAGATGTTGGTGAATGACAAATTGATAGCGTCGAAAAATATGTTAAAGAAAGTGAATTGTAAGAAAATGTTATTAAAAAGTACATTATTTGGTAATTATAAATAAAATATATTGACATTTAATCTTTGCAGATGTATAATATTATCAAAAAGTGGAAGAAGGTGATAATCTCATATGAATGCTTTATTGAAAATGGCTGCTAAAAGTTGTCGAGAAGATAATAGCAAATGGCTTTCTTTTGTTACTCATTCTTTCGACACGGCTGCTGTTATGGATAGATTGTTTTTACTTTGGATTTCACAACATGATAGAGAATACATAGCAAGGCAATTGAAAAAAGATACCAATCTGGATGAAAGCATCAATACAGCACAAAGAGTATGCAGGTTAGTGGCTTTACTTCACGATATTGGAAAACTTAGCAATGAATTTCAATGTAAGATAACA
>JAFTAX010000028.1 GCA_017458445.1 Ruminococcus sp.
GACAACATTTCAGGCGTTAAGGGCATCGGTGAGAAAACGGCTCTCAGCCTTATTCAAAAGCAAGGCTCGCTTGAGAGTATATATGAAAACCTCGATAACATGGGGCTTACAAACAGTGTTCGCACAAAGCTTGAGTCAGGTCAGCAGGACGCTTATGACAGCAGGTTTCTTGCAACGATTTGCCTTGATGTGCCGATTGATAAGACACCTGACACATACAAAATAGGTGAGCGTGATAACGACAAGGCACGTCAGCTTTTGGCAAGGCTTGAAATGAACAAACTGCTTGACAGACTTGGACTTACTGGCACAGGCACAACGGCTGATGAGGCTGTTACCGAGCAAAAAACTGTGCTGAAAGATCTGCCGAAATATGAGAGCAAACAGTTCACCACGGACGATATAGCACTATTTAACGAGAACGCAGAGTGCTGTTTTATATTTGACACTAATTCGCTACAGGTTTTCATTGATGACACGGTTTATCTTTGTGATGATGAGGCTCTGACACAGCAGTTTTTTGCAACGCCATGCAAAAAGATCTGCTTTGAGGGAAAGCTTGCTCACAAGTCTGCATTCTCACACAATAACAATCTTGAAAACCTTATCTTTGCTTGCGACCTTGCAGGCTATCTTCTAAACTCTCAGGCGACAGAATACACGGTGGAAAATCTCTGTTTAGCTTATAACGTTCTCTATCGCAGCGACATGAAAGAGCTTGCTGATATATCAAGCCTGAATGCACTTCATATCTGCCTTGAAAAACAGCTTGAGCTGACACAAATGGACAAGCTTTACTATGACATTGAGCTGCCACTTTGTGAGGTGTTAGCTTCAATGGAGGTGTATGGCGTAAAGGCAGATATTGAGGGTATTAAGGCCTTCGGCGAACAGCTTTCAAAGGATATTGAAAACATTACCAGCCAGATTTACACTAACGCCGAAAAAGAGTTTAACATATCATCAACAAAGCAATTGGGACAGGTGCTTTTTGAAGATTTAAAACTCCCTGTTAAAAAGAAAACCAAGACGGGCTATTCAACGAATGCTGACGTTTTGGAGTCGCTCTCATCAAAGCACCCTATTATTCCGCTGATTATTGAATATCGCACGCTGACTAAGCTTAATTCAACTTATGTTGAAGGGCTTTTGAAGGAAATAGATGCTGACGGCAGGGTTCACTCTGTTTTCAAGCAGACAGAAACCCGAACAGGCAGAATTTCATCAACCGAGCCTAATATGCAAAACATTCCTGTAAGAAAAGAAATCGGCAGGAATATGCGCAAGTTTTTTGTCGCAGAGGACGGCTGTTCGCTTGTGGACGCAGACTACAGCCAGATTGAGCTGAGAGTGCTGGCTTCTGTTTGCGGTGATGAAAATATGCAGGCAGCTTTCAAGGAAGGCAAGGACATTCACCGCAGTACTGCCGCACAGGTTTTTGACCTGCCTGAAGATTTCGTAACGCCTGAGATGCGTTCTGCTGCAAAGGCTGTAAACTTCGGCATTATCTATGGAATCGGTGCATTTTCGCTTTCAAAGGACATCGGCGTTACTGTTGCTGATGCAAAGAGGTATATCCAAAGCTACCTCGACAACTATCCAAAGGTAAGCGAATTTATGGACGAAACGGTCAAAAACGGTGAAAAAGACGGCTATGTCACTACCCTTTTTGGCAGACGAAGATATATCCCTGAGCTTACTGCAAAAAACAAGATGATACAGGCGTTTGGTAAGCGTGCGGCAATGAACGCACCAATACAGGGTGCTGCTGCGGACATTATCAAAATCGCTATGGTAAAGGTCTATAACAGGCTTTTTGCAGAACAGCTTGATGCACATCTTATATTGCAGGTGCATGACGAGCTTATTCTTGAAGCGAGTGAAAAGGACGCTCAGAAGGCAGCAGAAATCCTGAAAGAAGAGATGGAAAACGCAGTTGACCTTGCTGTTCCGATGACTGTTGATGTTAACATCGGCCACAGCTGGTATGACGCAAAAGGTTAATACACAAAAATATAAGCCTCTTATGGTTTTTACACCATAAGAGGCTGTTTGTTTTGCTTTTATTCAAGCCACAGGAAGTTATCATCAGAATTTATAAAGTCCATATTATAAATCATAATAACCCTGTCGATGCCCTCGTTTTTCACAAGTTCGGACACAGTCTGCTCTTCAAAATGATAATATCTCATATCAATTATTGTAAGGTCGCTGTACTGGTCAGCAAGATATGGTATCATACAGTTTGCATAAGAGTCTTTGAGTATCAGCACCTTTTTATCCTCAGCACTGTTTGCAGACTTGATGTTCACTCTTGCAAAGTTACCGCCAAGAAACGCTGCATACTTGTCCTTTTTGTCAATAAAGCTCTTGTCAATTATCGAGCCTTTTGTTTTCTTTTCGTTGACATACTCGACATAGTGCGTTTTGTCCTTGTGGTCAGGCAGAATCATTGTATCGGGCTTTGTGAATGCTGACGGCGCTTTTGAATAAAGCGTGCCATAAAAATCGTCACGCCTGATTGTTTTGTCAAAATCAAGCTCAGCAGGCGTTTCACCTTTTGATGAGAGATATGCTTCAAAGGTTGATTTTGCACCATTGTCGTTCCAGTGGTGGTCGGTCTTATAATAAACCTGCTCGTTTTTGTCAGCCTTTGCCTTCAGAGTATCATACGCACTGAAAAGCTCAACCTTACTGCTAAGCGTACTCTTTATATGCTTGATTGAGTCAAGCTGATTATCATTTACCGCAAACTTCGGGAGCTTGTTTGACAGCACGCTAACGGCATTCGGCGCAAGGATAAAATCGCACTCGACATCATTTAAGCTCTCTGCAAAATCATTTATAAAGCCGATGTTCTTGTCAATCTGTGCCTTGTTTTCAATATACTGCTGGAGATAATAGCCGTCACTGCAAAGATAGACACCGTTCTGGCTGCTTTTAAGCACTGCTCTCTCGCAGTCGGTTTTCAAAGCCACAAGCTTGTCCTTTAAGAAAACCTGGTCGGACATATAGCTTTCAATACCCGCAGTATAATCACCCGATTTGAGAGCCTTAAATGAAAACTTCGGAAACTGTGCAAGGTTTCGGTTTTCCATCTCTGAAAACTCTCTGTCAGGGCTTATAAGTCCCGCTATTGCAAAGCCGAATATGAAAAGCACAAAAACAGCAATCATTATTCGGCTGCTTATTTTTTGATAGTTTTTCATGGATTTGTCTTACCTTTCATTTTTCAGACTTTAGAATCTGAAATACAAAAATGGGTTAAACGAATTGCTTGCAAGGTATGCTGTTGACACTACAAGCAAAGCAAGCGTAATCACTGGGGTGATAACACAGCTATAAACTGTCGGTATCTTCTTTTCAAGCTTCTCGCCGACCTTTTTGCCGAGCGGCGTTGAAGCAATTATGAGTATAACAAAAGTTACCGCATACTGTGTCAACCAGAAAACAGTTTTATCGTTAATCATCGGAAGCTTGTTAATATAGAACATATTCTTGAGGTTGTTTATAAGTGCACCTGTGTCCTCATAAGCAAATATGCCCCAGCCGACAACAATCAGAATCAGTGCATAGATATGCTTGAAAATTGTCGGTATCTTATCGAGCAGCTTTCCGAGAAAGATCTTCTCAATAAGCAAAATCACGCCAAAATATAAGCCCCATATCATGAAGTTCCAGTTTGCACCATGCCAGAAGCCTGTCAAAAACCATACTATCATGATGTTTAAACACTGTCTTGGCAGACCTTTTCTGTTGCCACCAAGCGGAATATAAACATAATCTCTGAACCATGATGAGAGAGAAATATGCCATCTTCTCCAGAAGTCAGTAATTGATTTTGAGATATATGGATAATTGAAGTTTTCAAGGAAATCAAAGCCGAACATCTTGCCAAGCCCGATTGCCATATCGGAATATCCGCTGAAATCAAAGTAAATCTGGAATGTATAAGCAAGTATTCCAAGCCAGCTCGCTGTTAAGCTAAGCTCTGATTGCGGTGTGCCTGAAATCTCGGAGAACAAAAAGCCGATGTTGTTTGCAAGCAGTACTTTTTTACCAAGACCGACAGCAAATCTTTTTACACCCTTTGCAAACTTGTCCGCTGTTTCCTGTCTGCTTATAAGCTGCTTCTCAATTGTCTGATATCTTACAATCGGTCCTGCAATAAGCTGTGGAAACAGGGATATATATGTTGCAAGCGTGATAAAGTTTCGCTGCGATTTAACCTCGCCTCTGTAAACGTCAATGACATACGAGAGTGCCTGAAAGCTGTAAAACGAAATACCGATTGGCAAAGCAAGCCCGAGCAGCTTGATATTCAAACCGAACAGGCTGTTCGTGTTTGTGATGAAAAAGTCGGTATACTTAAAAAACAAAAGCAGACCGATATTCCACACGACCGCTGCCAGCACCGACACAAACGCTATTCTATTTGAGCTTCGGTTTTTATCTGCAAAAATGCCTGTGATATATGCAACAACAATAGCTGCCAGCATTAGTACTATATACACAGCTTCGCCCCAGGCATAGAAAACCAGGCTGAAAATAAGCAGCACAAAGTTTTTCATTTTGCGAGGGACGATAAAATACAATAGTAATACTAATGCCAGAAATGCAAATAAAAATGTAATACTACTAAAAAGCATTTAGTTTTTATTCTCCTGTCAATAGTTTTTTCTTATCCGATTATCTCCTGAGCTTTTGCGTTGTCATCTGAAACACACATCAGCACATACTTATCTTTTACAACCAGTACAGGATCGTTAAGCTTATCCATCTCCTGAGGCTGATAATTCTCAAAAGCTTTTTTCTGTGACTCTATTCTGTTCTCAAGTGCTGCCTTAATGTTAGCTGCACCGTCACTATCCTTTGCTTCAAAGCAGGCAATCTCTTCTGCTGTTGCTCCGCCTGAACCTACATAAACCTTGCCCTTGACATAATCAGTCGTTGCAAGCCCAAAAAGCTTCTCTATCTTGCTTTCAGGAAGCTCGTTGAGCGTGTCCTTATACTCAATGTCATCTTTAAGCTTATCTGCTGTTTCAACAACGTCCATACTAACATTTGTTGCTGTCTTTTCAGCCTTACTCTCGGCAGTGTTTTCGTCACCGCAAGAAGCAAGAGCCATACAGCACACCGTTGCCACAGCCATTACAAGACACAATGTTTTTCTGATTTTCATATTCTCATACCTTCCTTTATCTATATTAATTATGTGTTTTCTGCAAGATAATTCATCCACTCGATACAATACTCTCTGATAAAGTGGATTCCGTCAGTTGACGCTTCAACAGGTAATGCACCGTTTTCGTCCTTAAAAGCTGACGCTACATCGAGATACTCTGTTTTTGTATCCTTAGCAACCTTCTGGACATACTCGTTGAATTTATCTATGTTCTCATTTGTAAATACCGAGTTTGTGTTTGCCGCAAGATATGAAACCGGCAGAATCGACTGCACATAAATCTTTGCGTCAGGCTGAGCCTCTTTTATCTGGTTGACAAGCTCTTCATACTCTTTTACAAAAACATCAGGATATGGCCAACCAAGCTCATTGATACCAAACATTACAAATATACGCTTATACTTTTTCTGCTTCATCGCCTGCATAACCGTACCCTCGTTACCGTTATCGAGCGTTACGGCGTTGTCTGTCAGTGCTGTGCTGACGTTCAGACCTATTGACGCATAAAAGCTTGCCTTTGGTTTGTCTGTATTCATCTCAAGTCCGACTGTACGAGAGTCACCGACAAATGCAGCATCGCCAAAATCATCATCAGTTTCAACAAGACTGCTGTCCTCGTCTGTGCTTTCGTCATCAGACTTTTTGTCTTTACCTTTATTATCTTTAGCACTTTCTGCTATTTTATTCGAGCTGTCTTTTTTGACCTTATCTTTTTTTGCTTCAACCTGTGTAACCTTTGAAGTGTCGTCTTTAACAATCGCCTTATCTGTGTGAACGGTAGCTCTCACCATCCAGCCAAATGAAAATACTAAAAGGAGCATACAGCTTAAAGATATGACTAACTGTTGGTATTTTGCTTTTTTTAGTCTTAATGCGGTCTTATTCATCGGTTTCATTATATATAGCTGCATTCCTTTCATAGATTATAAAAGACCATGTTTTTACAAGCTCAAAACACAATCTGTTAGATATAATTATCATACCACACAATCACGTTTTTTTCAAGTGATTTTATGAAAAATAAAAAGAAGTTTTCGGCAGTGTTCTGCAAAAAGGCTTGTTAATCGACTAAAGCTACCAAATAATATTAGTTCTCGTGTTTTAAGTTTTATCTTCCTTTAATGTGTAAATATTTAAGTAGATTTATACTACAAATTTTTCTCCAATCTCTTGACAAGTAAACTTGGCAGTAGTATAATGAAGCTGTAGAGATGACAAGTATACTTGTCAAAAAATCACAGTCAGGAGGTATTATTATGACCAGAGATGAAATTTTAGAGAAAAGCAGAAAAGAAAACAAAGGCAATGATGAGCGTGAGGCTGCGGCACTCGCAAAGGCAGGACAGATTGCAGCATTCGCTGGCGGTATGATGTGCTTTGTCATTCTTCTCCTTGAAGGAATATTGTCACAATTCACCGGCAGAGTTGTCTTTGCAATCTGGGCGGTGTATATGACGATAACAGGTACAACTCTGCTGACAAAGTATTTTAAGCTGAAAAAGAAACACGAGCTTGTTTTCGGGCTTATTGAGCTTTTGCTGGCGGTTTGGTTACTGGTTATGTACATTATTGATCTTGTAGGATAGAGAGGGCTGATATGGACAACGAACTGATATTAAAAAACCGACTTAAAGAGATACGAGCCGAACAAGGCTTGTCACAGGCTGCACTTGCTGAGCTGGTCGGCGTTTCACGAAACACAATAAGCTCAATTGAAACTTTGCAGTTCTGCCCGACTGCGAAGCTTGCATTGGTGCTTTGCATTGCTCTTGACAAGAAATTTGAAGAGCTGTTTTACTTTGATTAAATAATCATATATCAAGACACAAAAAGCCTCCTGCTGAGAATAATCAGCAGGAGGCTAATTCTTTTATAAAGCTATTCGCTTATTTGATTATTTAGCGTAAACGCTTACTGATACAGATGTCGGATCTGTTGATCTTTCCTGACCGAATGTGATGCTCATAGCTGTGAGATCAAAGTCGTTTCTGCCTACACGGTTGTTGGTCTTGAAGTCATAAACCATCTGACCTTCGCCTTCTTTGTAGTCGTCAGTCTTTATAATCTCACTATCCTGAGATGACATAAGCTTGCATTCCTTTGCATACTTGATGTCTACAACAACCTTTACCTCAGAATACTGTGAAACATCACCGAACTCGAGTGGATACTCTGTGTTAACCTGTGTGAAAGGTCCATA
>JAFTAX010000003.1 GCA_017458445.1 Ruminococcus sp.
ATCAGTATAACGAATCTTCAATGTTCCACCCAAAAGCATTACTGTTATATCGGTATCTTTCGGACAATAACCGTTAAGTACAGCAGCGGTAACTGCGGCACAAGCACCTGTTCCGCAAGCCATTGTTTCACCTGAACCTCTTTCCCAGACTCTCATCTTAAGCGTTGTATCATCAATAACCTTGATAAACTCTGCGTTTACACGTTCAGGGAAAATGCTGTTAAACTCAAATTCAGGTCCGACCTTTTCAATATCAAGACCGTCAACATTATCCATAAACACAACACAATGTGGATTACCCATTGAAACGCAGGTAATATTATAATCAGTACCGCTGATATTAACCTTGCGGTCAACGATTGCACCGTTTTCATCAGGCTCAAGTGCAACAGGAATCTGCTTTGGATCAAGAATTGCCTTGCCCATATCTACAGTTGCACCGCAAACCTCACCATAGTGACGCTCGAGACTGACTTTGATGATACCGCTGAGTGTTTCAACTGTAATGTCGTCCTTGTCAACAAGTCCGTTATCTCTCATAAACTTAGCAACACAGCGAACACCGTTTCCGCACATTTTACCCTCAGAACCGTCCAGATTGAACATTCTCATCTTGCCGTCAGCAACATCTGATTTGCAGATAAGGATAACGCCGTCTGCACCGATGCCAAAGTGACGGTCAGATAGTCTGAGTGCCAATCCTTCTGGGTTGTCAATTCTCTGGTTAAAGCAATTAAAGTAGATATAGTCGTTACCGCAGCCCTGCATTTTTGTGAAGTGAACGAGATTTTTCTCAGTTCTCATGTTGTTGATATCAACAATCTCGGTTGATAACTCGCTGTATTTACTTCTGATTGAAGCTGCGATTGCGTTTGCTGTATCAATTGATGTTAAGCATGGAATATTACGCTCAACTGTTTTTCTTCTGATCTTAACTGAATCTCTTGTTGGAATACGTCCCTTTGAAGATGTAGAGATAACATATGCTATCTTTCCGCTTTCGATAAGTGTCAGTGTGTTTTCATCTGACTCATGGATTTTAGCAACTGCTTCAGCTGGTATTCCATGATTATTAAGCACTTCAGCTGTACCTTTTGTTGAGTAAATCTTAAATCCAAGGTCATAGAAAAGCTTTGCTGTCTGCGGGATTTCTCTCTTGTCGGAGTCACGAACAGTAATAAGTACTCCGCCTTTTTTGCCAAGCTTATAGCCTGCAGCTGTAAGTCCTTTATAAAGTGACTCTTCGAGTGAATTTGCAACAGCAAGTACTTCACCAGTTGACTTCATCTCAGGTCCTAAGTGGTTATCAACGTCAATGAGCTTTTCAAATGAGAATACAGGAACCTTTACTGCAACATAAGGTGAATTTGGATAAAGTCCTGTTCCATAGCCCATATCTGCAAGCTTTTCGCCGAGCATTGCCTTTGTTGCAAGGTCAACCATAGGAACGCCTGTTACTTTTGAGATATATGGTATTGTTCTTGATGAACGTGGGTTAACCTCGATTACATAAAGCTCATCCTGATAGATAAGATACTGGATATTTACAAGTCCCTTAGTGTTAAGAGAAAGTGCAAGTCGTTTTGAACAGTCAACTATTCTGTCAAGCAGCTTATCCGATACATTCCATGCAGGATAAACGGCAATTGAGTCACCACTATGGATTCCGGCACGCTCAACGTGTTCCATGATACCTGGAATGAGGATATCCTCGCCGTCACATATAGCATCGATTTCAATTTCAGTACCCATGAGGTATTTGTCTATAAGGATTGGATTCTCGATTTCCTGAGCAAGAATAATTGCCATATATTCCTTGATGTCGTCATCGTTGAATGCGATAATCATATTCTGTCCGCCAAGAACATATGAAGGTCTCATAAGGACAGGATAGCCAACTCTGTTTGCTGTTTCCAATGCTTCTTCTGTTGTCATGACAGTATATCCTACAGGACGTTTAATCTGCAGCTTTTCAAGAAGCTCATCAAAACGCTCTCTGTCCTCAGCAGCGTCAATTGAATCTGGTGGTGTACCAAGGATATTAACGCCGTTTTCTGACAGGTGCTTTGTGAGTTTGATAGCTGTCTGGCCACCGAATGCAACAACTACGCCATAAGGCTTTTCAATCTTGATGATGTTCATTACATCTTCGTTAGTCAGCGGCTCAAAATATAGTCTGTCAGCTGTATCAAAGTCTGTTGATACTGTTTCAGGGTTATTATTTACGATAACAACGTCAAAGCCGTGCTCTTTTAATGCCCACACACAATGGACTGATGCATAGTCAAACTCGATACCCTGTCCGATTCTGATCGGACCTGAACCGAACACGATAACAGTCTTGTTGCCTGAGTTTTTGTTTGCGATAAACTCTGATGCTTCATCATCTTTATCGTATGTTGAATAGAAATAAGGAGTCTGAGCTGAAAACTCAGCAGCACAAGTATCAACCATTTTATATACAGCATTCAAAGGCTTTTCGATCTTGCAGCCTGAAATTCTCTCGATTACCTTATCAGGATAACCAAGCTTCTTAGCTGTTTCATAAAGCTCATAAGGAAGCTCGCCTTTTGCCATTTCCTTTTCAACGTCAATAAGCTTGCAAAGCTTATTTAGGAACCACTCATCAATCTTTGTTATCTCGTGAATCTTGTCAACACTGACTCCACGTCTGAGTGCTTCATAAACAACGAACAGACGTTCGTCATTACAGTTATATAATCTCTTGTCAATCTCATCGTCAGAAAGATCGAGCATTTTTGGTGAGATAAGGCAGTCATGTCCAATCTCTGCACCTCTTACAGCTTTCATGATAGCCTGCTCAAAGGTTGTGCCGATTGCCATAACTTCACCTGTAGCCTTCATCTGTGTGCCAAGAGTTCTTTTTGCATAAACAAACTTATCAAAAGGCCACTTAGGCAACTTAACTACTACATAGTCAAGTGCAGGCTCAAAGCAAGCATAAGTCTTGCCTGTAACTGCGTTTTTGATTTCATCAAGTGTATATCCGATTGCAATTTTAGCTGCAACCTTAGCGATAGGATAACCTGTTGCTTTTGAAGCAAGCGCTGATGAACGTGACACACGAGGGTTAACTTCAATTACTGCATATTCAAAGCTGTCAGGATTGAGTGCAAACTGACAGTTACAGCCACCTTCTACTTCAAGTGTATCAATTATCTTGAGAGCTGCTGAACGGAGCATCTGATACTCTTTATCTGCAAGCGTTACAGCAGGAGCAATAACTATTGAGTCACCAGTATGTACGCCGACAGGGTCAAAGTTTTCCATTGAGCAGACGGTGATAACGTTGCCCTTTGCATCTCTCATTACCTCAAACTCGATTTCCTTCCAGCCTGCGATACACTTCTCAACAAGCACCTGAGTGATTGGTGATAGATAAAGACCGTTTCTTGTGATTTCACGAAGCTCTTCTTCGTTGTTTACAATACCGCCGCCTGTACCGCCAAGTGTAAATGCAGGACGGATAATAAGAGGATAGCCTATTCCCTGCTGATTTGCAAAATCAACAGCTTCCTCAACTGTGTTGACTACCAAAGACGGAATACATGGCTGTCCGATTGACTCCATTGTATCCTTAAACATCTGTCTGTCTTCAGCCTTGTCAATAGTTTCAGGATTTGCACCAAGAAGCTTTACACCCTGCTTTTCAAGGAAGCCTTCTTTTGCAAGCTGCATTGATATTGTAAGACCTGTCTGTCCGCCAAGTGTAGACAAAAGACTGTCAGGCTTTTCTTTCTTTATAACACGCTTTACTGTTTCGAGTGTTAAAGGCTCAATATAGATTTTGTCTGCCATAGCATTATCAGTCATGATAGTAGCAGGATTTGAGTTGATAAGTATAACCTCAAGACCTTCTTCTTTCAGTGCACGGCAAGCCTGTGTTCCGGCATAGTCAAACTCAGCTGCCTGACCGATAACTATCGGACCTGAACCTATTACAAGCACTCGTTTTATATCTTTATTTAAAGGCACGATATTCAATCCTTTCTTGGAATATTATTTATTATCATCAATTAGCTTTACAAACTTGTCGAACAAAAAGCCTGTATCAAGAGGTCCACCGCAAGCTTCAGGGTGGAACTGCACAGAAAATGCAGGCATATTTGTATATGTTATGCCTTCGCAAGTGCCGTCGTTTGCATTGACAAACGCAATCTTTGCATTATCACCCATAGAATCATTAATAACTGCATATCCATGGTTCTGGCTTGTGATGTATACTCTGCCTGTTTCAACCTCAGTTGCAGGCTGATTTGCACCTCTGTGTCCATATTTGAGCTTTTCAGTCTTACCGCCCTGTGAAAGAGCAAGCAGCTGATGCCCAAGACAGATTCCAAATGTAGGTATCTTCTTTTCACAAAGCTTTTTAAGCTCCTCGATAATCTCAACATTCTCTGCCGGATCACCTGGTCCGTTAGAAAGCATTATGCCGTCAGGATTAAGCTCAAGAACTCTTTCTGTCTTGGTATAAGCAGGCAGAACTGTTACCTCACAGCCACGCTTTACAAGCTCACGTCTGATATTGTCCTTTGCACCAAAATCAAAAAGACATACTTTTCTTTTTGTTTCGCCTTCAGGTTTGAACACCTGTTCTTTATCGCAGGTTGTGTTCTTTACTGCATCAACGATTGTATAATTCTTTAAATCATCAAAAGCAAAGCCCGAACCCTCAGTTACAATCTTGCCATTCATAACACCCGATTCACGCACTATTTTTGTTAGCGCACGAGTGTCAATTCCATATAGCCCGACTATATTATTCTGCTTTAAAAAAGTGTCAAGATCACCCTCACAACGAAAGTTGCTAGGCTCCTGACACCAATCTCTAACGATATACGCCTTTACATGCGGAATTTTACTTTCAAAATCAGCGGGAATAACGCCATAGTTACCAATAAGAGGAAAAGTTTGAACAACAATCTGACCGTAATAACTTGGGTCTGTCAAAGTTTCAAGATAGCCAGTCATTGCAGTTGTAAAAACTATTTCACCAATTACTTCGCCCTGTGCACCGAAGCTCTTACCTTCAAAAATAGTACCGTTTTCCAAAATAAGATATGCTTTCTGCACTTTTAACTCCTCCTTTAAGATTACAAACTTTCACGCTTTATATTATAACACAACTGCTCTTATTTGTAAATGGTAATTATACATTGTTTTAAATTTATTAATATTATTTACACCCTGTACTCGCTTGTGAAATAAATGTCGAAAAATTTAACACAAGACTTTATGTGTGCATATAGTAATAATGTCCTTGCTATTACCATTTTTAAAAAGCAAAGAGGTGTAATATATGTGAGAAAGACATTGATTGCTATGACTTCAATAACATACGCTATGAAGGCAAAAACCTTGCTTAACAACAAAAGAATCTACTGCGAAATAGAAAAAACGCCAAAGAATACTGGCTCAGGCTGTGGCTATTCAATAAGAATAAAAGACACTCCCGAATATATAAAAAGCATACTTGACCAAAACCATATTCCATACAAAAATGCTTACACGATTTAGACTTTCCTTAGCATACTACCTCAGAGAAAGGAGGTATATTATTGAAAAGAATGATAAA
>JAFTAX010000029.1 GCA_017458445.1 Ruminococcus sp.
CATTGAAAGCACAGGCACGCCGACATCTATTACGTCCATATCGAGATTTGCGATATACTGAGCGACTGTTCCGCCACCACCCATATCGACCTTGCCAAGCTCACCTGTCTGCCAGATTACATCATTCTTATCAAACAAGCGTCTTACTCTGCCGACAAACTCAGCTGATGCGTCTGATGTGCCTGATTTGCCTCTTGAGCCTGTGAACTTTGTTGCAACAACGCCATAGTTGATTTTTGATGCGTTTCTTATCTCAGTTACATCTGGGAATGTCGGGTCAACTGCTGCGTTTACGTCTGCTGACAGGCATTCTGATGCTGAGATGACATTATATCCCTCAAGGCCGTAAGTCTTTGCAAGGTTTGAAATAAAGTATGGCAGGTAAGAGCTGTTAAGACCTGTGTTGCCGTCACTACCTGTTTCTTCCTTGTCGGTTAGGACCGTCATGCAGGTATGTTTTGGATTTTTGCATTTGAGTATAGCTTCGAGGGCAGTGTATGCACAAACTCTGTCGTCCTGACCATATGCACCGACCATGCTTCTGTCAAAGCCTACATCGCTTGCCTTAAACTGTGGCACAGCTTCAAGCTCGGCTGAGATGAAATCGTCCTCAACTATGCCATATTTCTTGTTGAGAATTGACATTATATTCAGCTTAACCTTGTTTGATACCTTGTCATCTTTAAAAGGACGTGAGCCAACAAGAATATTTAGTTCTTCGCCTTTGATAAGCTCGGCAGGTGTTCTTTTCATCTGTGCTGTTGCAAGATGTGGAAGCAGGTCTGTAACGCAGAAAACAGGGTCCTTTTTATCTTCGCCGATGTTGACTGTGACCTGTTCACCGTCTGCTTTTATGACTACGCCGTGGAGTGCAAGCGGAATCGCTGTCCACTGGTATTTCTTTATTCCACCGTAATAATGGGTTTTGAAAAGAGCAATCTCCTGATCTTCATAAAGTGGATTTTGCTTCAAGTCAAGTCTTGGTGAGTCGATGTGTGCAGCGGCAAGACGGATACCATCTGAAAGTGGCTTTTTGCCCATGACTGTAAGAATTACAGCTTTTCCTCTGTTTACAAAATAAAACTTCTCGCCTTCGGCATATTTTTTGCCTGGAACATACTCTTCAAAGCCATGCTTCAACGCTGCTGCTACTGCTTCACAAACAGCTTCACGTTCTGTTTTTGCCTTGTCAAGAAAAGCCTTATAGCCGTCTGAGAACTTGTCAGCCTTTTTTAGCTTTTCTTCAGACAGAATAAGTCCGCCGTGCTTGTGATTTGCAATCAGCTTTTCTTCAAGCTTTTCGCCGTGAGTTTTTACCTTTTTATCCATTATAAATCTCCTCCTTAGACTTTTCTTTATATTTATTATAAGCTTTCATAACCTTATGTATGTAATTTGCTGTAACATCTGACGGCACATCACTGAGCTTGAAATTATCAGGATTAATTGTGCCCTCTGAAATCCAGCTGTCTACCGAGCCCATACCACCGTGATATGCGGCTGCTGTAAGTTCATAAGAGCCGTATTTATCATAAAGGTATTTTAGCATATATGTACCGTATTGAATATTAAGCTCTGGTTTGTACATATCATCATAGGTGTGATTCCTTGTGTCATTCAGGCTGTATTTTACCCAGTCGTAAGCGTCTTCCATAAGCTGCATCAAGCCTCTTGCTCCAACATCTGACGTTGCCTTTGGATTGAAGTGGCTCTCGGTGTTTATTACAGCATAAACAAATCTCGGGTCAATGTCATATTCGGTTGAATATTTTATAACATACTTTTGATATTTTACAGGGTATGTAAATGAGCTTGGACTTAGCTCTTTCGCCTTTTCAAAAATACTATCAAAATCACATGAATGAAAAATGATTGCTACCGCTAACATTATAAATATTATTATGAACGGAGCTTTTTTTATACGGGTTTTTCGCCTTTTGGTTTTAGCCATTTATTTTCCTCTTTATACTTTCAATTATCTCATTTACTCTCAAAATAGCAGAGTTCATATCACCGTTGTTCTCGATTACATAATCTGAGTGGTCGATAAAAAACTGCTCATCTTTTTGCGAGTCAAACCTGCTTGCAATAAGCTCTTCGGAGATGTTATCCCTCATAGCTATGCGTTTTGCACGGATATCCTTATTCGCAATACAGCTTATTATAACATCGCACAAGCTGTCGGCCTTAGCTTCAAACAGCGTTGGAGCATCAAGCAGGATATATTTTTTCCCCTGATTTGCAAGCTTCCCGATTTGCATAACAATTTCTCTTGTGATATACGGGAAAATCGTCTTGTTGAGCGTAGCAAGGCTTCCTTTATCATTGAATACAATTTCAGCCATTTTTTGCCTGTCAAGCGTGTAGCTCTCATCAAAGCATTGTGGAAAAAGCAGAGCCAGCTCTTTGTTGCAGTCGCTGCCTGAATTTGTCACATTTTTTGATATTTCATCGCAGTTAATTATTGCAAAGCCGCCGTCTTTGAATGCGTTTGAAACGGTGGTTTTTCCAGCACCGCTTTGACCTGTAAGCCCACAGATTATATAATCTCTCATAGTTTAATCACCTGAAATCCTGATGCTCTGAGCATACGGTTATAGACCGCAAGCCCTACACCAGTCTTGCTCGGACAACGTGCGTAGACCTTTTTTGCACCGACATCATCAAGCTTTCGCAACACATCAAAAAGCTGGTGTGCCTGCTCGGTGTCGGTAGTGCCATAAGATATGCAAGGTATGTCAACACCGTCAAGGTCGCTGTCACTAAAGACCATGCACCAGGTATCTTTGTCTGAATGGTTTGCAACATATTCTTTGAAGCTGTCACAATCACTGTCAATCAGCACGACATCAGCCGAAGGAGAGTAGTGCTTATATTTCATACCAGGGGAAGCAACGACAGCGTCATTTTTGAGCATAGTCAGCACGCCCTTGTCAACAAGGACGTTATCTGTAATCGTCTTTAAGTCGTCAACCGAGATGAATCCTGGTCGCAAAAGCTTTATTGCGTTTTCTTCAAATGCTATAACGGTTGATTCAACACCTACAGGAGAATATCCGCCGTCAACAATGCATGGAATACGTCCGTCCATGTCATTTAAAACGTGCTGTGCGGTTGTCGGTGACGGGCTGCCTGAAAGGTTCGCTGACGGTGCGGCGAGTGGCAGCTTACATTTGTCGATTATTGCCCTTGCTGTCTTGTGGGACGGCATTCTGATGCCGACAGTATCAAGTCCGCCGCTTGTTATGTCAGGAATTCTATCTGTCTTTTTGAGTACCATTGTCAAAGGCCCTGGCCAGAATTCTTCTGCACATTTTTTCGCAAGCTCTGGTACGTTCTCAACAAGTCCGTCAAGCATATCGATTGACGAAATGTGGACAATAAGCGGATTGTCTGACGGTCTGCCTTTAGCAATAAAAATCTTGCTGACAGCGTTCTCATCAAATGCATTTCCAGCCAGTCCATATACGGTTTCTGTAGGGATTCCCACAACCTCACCGTTTGTTAATAGGTCAGCTGCTTTGGCTATTGATCGTTTGCTGTTGTCTATTACTTGTGTGTTGTATTTCATTTTATGCTTCTTCCTGAGCTGCAAGCTTGGCTGCCTGGTCGGCCGTTGCCAAAGCGTCAATTACTTCGTCAAGATTTCCGTTTAGAATGTATTCAAGACGATAAATGGTTAGACCGATTCTGTGGTCTGATATTCTTCCTTCAGGGTAGTTGTATGTGCGGATACGCTCTGAACGGTCACCTGTGCCGACCTGTGAACGACGTTCGGAAGCAATCTTGCTGTCATGTTCTGCCTGCTTGATGTCAAGAAGCCTTGAACGCAAAACTCGCAGAGCTTTATCCTTGTTTTTGTGCTGTGAACGTTCGTCCTGACACTCGACTACCATACCTGTAGGAATGTGAGTGATTCTGATTGCGGACGAGGTCTTGTTGATATGCTGACCGCCTGCACCAGATGAGCGGAAAACGTCAATCTTGAGGTCTTTTTCTTCGTTTAAATCAAGCTCAACTTCATCAGCTTCAGGCAAAACTGCAACTGTAACTGTTGATGTGTGAACTCTGCCTTGTGACTCAGTTTCAGGCACACGTTGTACTCTGTGCACACCACTTTCATACTTAAAGCGTGAATATGCACCTGCACCTTCGATTGAAAATGATATTTCCTTATAGCCGCCAAGCTCTGTCTCGTTTGCGTTCATAACCTCTATATTCCAGCCTTTTGATGCTGCATAGAGAGTGTACATTCTGTAAAGCGAGTTTGCAAAAAGTGCTGCCTCTTCACCACCTGCACCGCCTCTGATTTCAACAATGACGTTCTTTTCATCATTAGGGTCTTTTGGCAGGAGCAGGATTTTCAGCTCTTCACTCAGCTCTTCCATTGACTTTTTGCTCTCATCAAGCTGGTCCTGCACCATTTCTTTGAAATCCTTGTCAAGTCCGCCTGCATCGAGCAGTTCAAGTGCTTCTTCGTTTGCGTCTTTTGCCTTTTTGTATTCCTTGAATTTTTCTACAATCGGCTGAAGATTGCGGTATTCTTTCATAAGGGCAGTGTACTGGTCGTGGTCGTTTACCACGTCAGGCTGCATAAGTCTTTCGTTTATTTCATTGAATTTATCTTCTAAAGCTTTTATTTTTTCAAACATATTTAAATCTCCTTTTATGTATTATAGTCGTCGGAAAAATGAATATGCAAAGCTATGATTCTGCCTCTTTTATAACAGTCTTTACATTCTTTTCTGCTTTGCTGCGGGGTATCATGAATTCACGTCCGCAGCCGTTGCATCTCAGCTTAAAGTCCATACCTGAACGCAGTACAAGCATTTTATTGTCACCGCATGGGTGCTTTTTCTTCATAACGAGAATATCGCCTTTGGATATGTCCATTATAACCCGTCCTTTCTTTAAAACTTTACATACTTAATTATTATACCATATAATATTAAAAAACGCAATATTAGTTGATATTTATTCAATATTGTTGTATAATGGTATTGATAAGAGAGGAGATAGTGCTATGAACTATATCGAAAATTATAAATATACAAGAAAAGTTTACTACTATGAAACGGATAATATGGGCATTGTTCATCATTCTAATTATGTAAGATGGCTTGAAGAAACAAGAATTGATATGCTCGATAAAGCTGGGTATTCGTTCGACAGAATGGAGTCTGAGGGTGTTATGATTCCTGCATTGTCGGTTGAGTGCCATTACAAATATCCGCTGAAGTTCGGCGATACCTTTGAGGTTTATCCAACCATTACATCTTTCAATGGTTGCAAGATGACGGTTGAGTATGAGGTTTATAACGCAACGGCAGGGAAGCTCTCGGCAGTTTGCAAATCAGAGCATTGTTTAACGAACCTTGACTTGCGACCGATAAGGTCACAGAAAAAGCACCCTGACATATACAAAGTTTTCAATGACGCGGTTTTATATGGCAAAAAAGAAAAGTAATCAAAAAAACTCCCGAATATTAATTCGGGAGTTTTTTGTTTAGTCTTTCAGTGAGTTGAGCAATCCGTTGCTGTTGATTATGTTAATCAAAAACTCTGGGAATGCTGTACCCTGATAGGTTTCATTCTTTGTCTTGTTTGTGATAACGCCTGTGTCAAAGTCAATTTCAACCTCATCACCTGCGTTAATCTTTTCAGCAGCTTCAGGACATTCAATAATCGGAAGTCCGATGTTGATTGCGTTTCTATAGAAAATTCTTGCAAAAGTCTTTGCAATAACGCATGAGATTCCGCTAGCTTTGATAGCGATTGGTGCGTGTTCACGGGAAGAACCACAGCCAAAATTGCTTTCAGCAACCATGATGTCGCCGTCCTTGACTTTTTTTGTAAAATCTATGTCGATATCTTCCATGCAGTGCGCAGCAAGCTCCTTGTGGTCTGCGGTGTTGAGATATCTTGCAGGAATGATAACGTCTGTGTCAACGTTATCTCCATATTTATGTACAATACCTGTAGCTTTCATTATAATCGTCCTTTCATACACGGGTAATTAGTTATATTACTTCTGATGGCTGTGAGATTTTGCCTGTAATTGCTGATGCAGCAGCAACATAAGGTGAAGCAAGATACACTTCAGATTCAGGGTGTCCCATACGTCCGACAAAGTTTCTGTTTGTTGTTGCAACAGCTCTCTCGCCCTTTGCAAGAATACCCATGTGTCCGCCAAGACAAGGACCGCAGGTTGGTGTTGAAACTGCACAGCCTGCATTGATGAATATTTCAAGCAAGCCTTCCTGCATAGCCTGCAGGTAAACCTTCTGTGTCGCAGGGATTATAATACATCTTACATGGTCAGCAACCTTTTTGCCTTTGAGTATTTCTGCTGCACATCTGATGTCTTCGATTCTGCCGTTTGTACATGAACCGATTACGACCTGATCAATCTTAACGTTGTCAATCTCATCAAATGTCTTTGCATTTTCAGGGAGATGAGGAAAAGCAACCGTTGGCTTTATATCGTCAAGGCAGATGTCATAAACAGCTTCATATTCAGCATCAGCTTCATAAACCTTATAATCCTTTGTAACCTTGTCCTTGATGTAGTCAAGAGTTACCTCGTCAACAGCAAAGATACCATTCTTTGCACCTGCTTCAATAGCCATATTAGCCATGCAGAGTCTGTCTTCCATAGAGAGATTTTTAAGACCGTCGCCTGAGAATTCCATTGACTTGTATAATGCTCCGTCAACGCCAATCTTGCCGATAATGTGCAAGATAACGTCCTTTGCAGCAGAGTATTTCGGAAGCTTACCTGTTATATTAAACTTTATTGCAGCAGGCACTTTAAACCATGTCTTGCCCTTTGCCATGCCTGCACA
>JAFTAX010000030.1 GCA_017458445.1 Ruminococcus sp.
AAATTGTTATATGTGAGAGTTGCCATACGGATAAGCTCCTGCTTTGCCTGTACAACTGCTACAGGTGGGTTTGACATTACGTCAGGGTTGAGGTACAAAAGCTTCTCGCTGCTGAACTCGTCCGCTGTATCCTGTGGAATCAGCTTTTCAACTAGTCTTGTTATTGCATTAACGCACGGGAACACGCATATTGTTGAAACTATATTGAACAGCAGGTGCATATTTGCTATCTGACGCGAAACATCGTTTGGCGTCAGATCTACTATCCAGTTGTACATAATTGGCAGGCAGAGGTAGAGTACTATAAAGAACGCTGAACCAAATACTTTTGCAAGTACGCCTGCGACTGCTGCCTGACGGCAGGTTTTATTGCCTGAGAATGAGGCTAAAATTACTGGCGCTATAGCACCGATATTCATACCGATTATGATATAGATAACTTCTTTCAGTCCCATTCCTGCTGCGACTGCAGATGAACTCATAAGTACCTGCAGGATACCGATTGACGCTGATGATGACTGGATTACAGATGTGAACACAACGCCAAACAAAACGCTTAGTAATGGGTTTGTGAAATTGTTAAGGAAGTCGCACATAATCTTATCGAGATGCAACATATCTGTTGACAGTTTTATAAGATAGATGCCGACAAAAAGCATACCAAAGCCGAGTATTACGCCACCGATTCTATTAACTATTCGTGATTTTATATAGTTATAGAGAATCATTCCCACAAAGAGAATAAGTGGTGCTATCGTTTCGACCTTAAACGCAATAATCTGTGCTGTGATTGTTGTACCGATATTTGCACCGAGCATGATATAAAGCGATTGTGACACGCTAAGCATTCCTGCGTTTACAAAACCTATCGCCATTACGCTTGTTGCACCAGAGCTTTGAATAAGTGCTGTTGTACCGGTTCCTACCAATACTGAAACTGCACCGTTGCCTGTCATTTTTGACAGCACTGATCTCAACTTATCGCCTGCAGCTTCCTTCAGGCTTGCTGACATAAAGTTTATACCGTATAAAAACAGGGCTATGCCACCAAGCAATAAAAATATCCCTTCAAAATTCATAAAGTATACCCTTGCCTTTCCACAAGTTTATGAATATGCTATCTATTTCACTTATCCGATTATTGTCGGACAAAGGTTTTTTCATGCTTACTTGCACTTTTATCCATGTAACATTATATCAAATGGTATGACAAAATTCAACATTTTTTTCGCCAAAAAAATAAAATCTAACAATTATAAAAAAGTAATTTGCTATGATTATTACTATTTGTGTATTTTTAATAATTATCAATAACTTTTAACAAATTAAAAAAATAAGCCAAAGCCTGAGCAAATGCTTGCCAGACTTTGACTTTTATTCTTATTTTTTTGAAACTGAAAGACGATTGACTGCTCTTTTGAGCTTTTGCTCTGCTCTTTCAAATTCCTTTTTGCTTGCATTTTCTTTGATTCTGCGTTCAGCAACTTCCTTTGCATGCTGTGCTCTGACGACATCGATATCCTCAGCCCACTCTACCGCTGATGTTACAACGATAGTTTCGTCTTTTGACACGTTTACAAAACCACCTGATACGGCTGCGGTATGAAAATCATCAGTATCATTCACTTTAATTTTAAGTGCTGATGGCACGATATTTGCAACATAAGGCACATGACCTGCCATTACACCAATATTTCCCTCAGCTGTTGTTGTGATGATCTGTGTTACATCACCTTCAAAAAACACCTTTTCGGGAGTAACAATTCTAAGCTTGAAAGTTGCCATAATTCAATCTCCATAATTGATTAGTATTATTAAGCTTTAGTTTTCTTCTGACTTTTTAGCCTTTTCTACAGCTTCGTCAATTGTACCGACAAACAGGAACGCTGACTCAGGAAGGTCATCATGCTTTCCTTCGATAATCTCCTTGAAGCCTCTGATTGTTTCCTTGATTGGCACATATTTACCCTGCATACCAGTAAACTGCTCGGCAACAGAGAACGGCTGCGACAAGAAACGCTGAATCTTTCTTGCACGGTTTACTGTGAGCTTATCCTCGTCAGACAACTCATCCATACCCATGATTGCAATGATATCCTGCAATTCCTTATATCTCTGGAGAATTGACTGCACTTCTCTTGCTACCTGATAATGCTCGTTTCCGACAACATCAGGTGAGAGAATTCTTGAGTTTGACTCAAGTGGATCAACGGCTGGATAAATACCCAAAGATGCGATACTTCTTGAAAGTACTGTTGTTGCGTCAAGGTGGGCAAATGTTGTTGCAGGAGCAGGGTCTGTAAGGTCATCGGCAGGCACATATACAGCCTGTACTGATGTGATGGAACCCTTTGTTGTTGATGTGATTCTCTCCTGTAGAACACCCATTTCTGTTGCAAGAGTTGGCTGATAACCAACGGCTGACGGCATACGTCCGAGAAGTGCTGAAACCTCTGAACCTGCCTGTGTAAATCTGAAGATATTGTCGATAAACAAAAGAACGTCCTGTCCTTCGACATCACGGAAATACTCTGCCATTGTAAGACCTGAGAGTCCGACTCTCATTCTTGCTCCTGGTGGCTCGTTCATCTGGCCATACACGAGGACTGTCTTATCAATAACGCCTGATTCTATCATTTCGTTATAGAGGTCGTTACCTTCACGGGTTCTTTCTCCAACGCCTGTAAAAACAGAAATACCACCATGCTGTTTTGCGATGTTGTTGATAAGCTCCATAATAAGAACTGTTTTACCAACGCCTGCACCGCCAAACAGACCAATCTTACCACCCTTGAGGTATGGTGCGATAAGGTCAACTACCTTGATACCTGTTTCAAGCACCTCATTTGAAGCCTTTTGCTCCTCATATGATGGCGGCTCTCTATGTATCTCCCAGCGTTCCTTTGTTTCAGGTGCTGGCTTATTATCAACAGGGTCACCAAGCAGGTTGAACATTCTTGATAATGTTTCTTTTCCTACAGGAACTGCGATTGCACTGCCTGTATCGACAACTTCTGTACCTCTTACAAGGCCGTCAGTTGAACTCATAGCGATACATCTTACAACATCGTCACCGATATGCTGTGCAACTTCGAGCACCAGCTTTTTGCCGTTAAGTTCAATTTCCAGTGCATTCAGAAGCTCAGGCAGACTGTCCTTAGAAAAACGCACGTCAACGACTGCTCCGACAATCTGTACG
>JAFTAX010000031.1 GCA_017458445.1 Ruminococcus sp.
AATGCTGTTGGAACAGCGGTTTACTGTGCGTTGAAAAGGGGTATGATCCATTGAGCTCGATACTTACAGTTTCACAGCTGAACAATTACATAGCACATAGAATAAAAACGGATATCAAGCTAAAGGGCGTTGCCGTTAAAGGCGAGATCTCCAATTTTAATATCCACTATAAATCGGGACACGCCTATTTCACGCTGAAGGATAACGGCAGTGCAATTAAGGCTGTTATGTGGGCAAATAACGTCATCAGGCTGAAGTTTCAAGTTGAGGACGGAATGAGCGTTCTGGTAGTCGGTAACATTGATGTCTATGAGCGTGACGGCGTTTATCAGATTTATGCGTTTGACATTCAGCCTGTCGGTGCAGGAGCTTTGCACACGGCGATTGAACAGCTTAAGGAGAAGCTTTCAAAACAGGGCATTTTTGATGCAGACAGAAAAAAAGAGATACCGTATCTTCCGAAAAAGCTTGCGGTTGTAACATCGCTTACAGGTGCGGCACTCAGGGATATACTCAACATATTAGAGCGTAGATTTCCTGTTTGTGAGGTGGAGATTTATGCTGCACAGGTTCAGGGAGAGCAGGCACCCGACACTATAAGTATTGCCTTAAAACAGGCGGATAATTCAGGTGCAGACACAATTATTCTTGCAAGAGGCGGCGGCTCGATTGAGGACCTTATGCCGTTTAACAGTGAGGCTGTAGTTATGGCGGTGAGCGAGTGTAAAACACCTGTTATCACGGCGGTCGGACATGAAACCGACACAACGCTTGTTGACTATGCAGCAGACCTTCGTGCACCAACACCGTCCGCAGCAGCAGAGCTTGCAACACCAGAAATGGACGAGCTTAAAGGTGCATTGGACGGTATGGTAAACAAGCTGACAAACAGCTTTGAGAGGTATATCGCAAAGCGTGAGCAGTATCTTAAAGACGCTGTCCACAGGATACATCTGCACTCACCAGAAAAGCGTCTTGAAAAGGACTATGAACAACTGCTCAGAATCCGTGACAGGCTTGATATGCAGATTAGTCAGAGGATAACACAGGCTGATGCCAAGCTCAACAGATTTCATGCACAGCTTGCAGCACTAAGTCCGCTTAATGTGCTGGAGAGAGGCTACACTATCACAAGCAAGGCGGGCAAGGTTGTATATCTCGGTGCTGAGCTTGATTATGACGATGTTGTAAGCATAAAGTTTATGGACACTGAGCGTAGTGCAAAGATACTTTAGCGAAAGGAAAGGTTATTGTGACTTTTGAGGATTCAATAAAAAGACTTGATGAGATAGTAAAGGCTATGGAAGAGGACAAGCTTTCTCTTGATGATGCCCTTGATTTATATAAAGAAGGCGTGGAGCTGTCGGTTGAGTGCAAAAAGTCGCTCGAGGAGGCTCGACTTCAGGTTAAAAACCTTTCGGAAGGCGAGAATAAAGAGTAGCCTGACTGATATTTACAAGCGAAAGGACTGACCGATAATGACTGAGAATAATCAGCTTATACTTAAAACATATTGTGAGAAAATTGAAGAGAAGCTTTTAGACTACACAAAGGACAAAAACTCACCGCAGGGCGTTATTTATGAAGCAATGGAATACTCACTCATGGCAGGCGGAAAGAGATTAAGACCAGTACTCATGCTGGAATTTTGCAGAATGTGCGGCGGTGATGTGTCCAAATATTTGGACATCGCCTGCACAATAGAGATGATACATACATTCTCGCTTATACATGATGACCTGCCTTGTATGGACGATGATGATTACAGGCGTGGAATGCCGTCATGTCACAAGGCGTTTCCTGAGAGTATCGCACTGCTTGCAGGTGATTCGCTTAACACGCTTGCGTTTGAGGTGATAGCGAATGCGGCACTCGAGGGCAGGATAGAGCCTGACAAGGCGGTAATGCTTATATCAGTGCTTTCCCGTGCGGTAGGTTCTGACGGCATGATTGGCGGACAGGTTATTGACCTTGAGTCTGAGGGTAAGGAAATATCAATAGATACGCTCGATATTTTGCAGGAGCATAAAACAGGTGCATTGATTGAAGCTGCGTGTGTAATGGGAGTTATACTCGGCGGCGATTTTGACAGGATTCCTGCTGCTGCAAACTATGCGAGTGCATTGGGCAGAGCCTTTCAGATTATTGATGATATTCTCGATGTAACGGGAAGCTTTGAGGAGCTTGGAAAACCGATTGGCAGTGATGATGAAAAGCAAAAAAGCACTTATGTTTCACTGCTCGGGCTTGATAAATCAAAAGCCGTTGCAGACGAGCTTACACAAGAGGCACTGCAGCATCTTGAAAAATTTGATGACAATGATTTTCTGCGTGATTTAACAAAAGATTTGCTTAAACGCAGAAGCTAAAAACGGAGGCATTGTGATGTCTGAAAACAATATAGCATACCTTGACAAAATGAATCTTCCTGCTGACTTGAAAAAGCTGTCGATGAATCAGTGCAAAACGCTTTGTATAGATATTCGCAAGGCACTGATTGACACTGTTTCAAAAAATGGCGGACACTTAGCGTCCAATCTCGGTGCAGTTGAGCTGTCGCTTGCTGTGCACAGAGTTTTTCAGTCGCCTGAGGACAAGATAGTCTGGGACGTTGGACACCAGTCATATACGCACAAGATTCTCACAGGCAGAGCTGGTAGATTCCACACGCTAAGGCAGGAGGACGGAATATCAGGCTTTTGCAGACCTGATGAATCGGTGCATGATGCATTTATCAGCGGACACAGCTCTAATTCTGTGTCGGCTGCACTTGGTATTGCAACCGCTATGAAAATCGAGGGCAATCCGCATCATGCTGTTGCAATTTTAGGCGATGGTGCGTTCACGGGCGGCATGGTCTACGAGGGACTGAATAATGCAGGAAAAAGTGACACTAACTTAGTTATAATACTCAACCACAACGAGATGTCGATATCGAGAAATGTCGGCAGTGTCGCAAGGTACTTATCAAGTATCAGAACAAAAGAGGGCTATCATAAAACAAAGAGCGTTGTTGAGAGAACACTTGACAAGACGCCACTGCTCGGCAGACCGCTTAAAAAGGCAATCAGAGGCTCAAAGAATGCATTTAAGAATGCTGTTTTGCACAGCACGATGTTTGAGGACTTGGGGCTTGAATATGTAGGTCCGCTTGACGGGCATGATTTAGAGGAACTGGAGCAGGGCTTAAAGCTTGTAAAATCTATGCAAAGACCAGTTTTAGTGCATGTAAACACAATCAAGGGCAAGGGCTATGCACCTGCTGAGGACAACCCTGGCGAATTTCACGGAATCGGCTCTTTTGAGATTGCAACAGGCAACCCTGACGTTGTGGCATCAGACAGCTATTCGTCTGTTTTCGGCAAGGAACTTACAGAGCTTGGGCATGAAAATGACAAGATTTGTGCGATAACGGCTGCCATGAAGTATGGAACTGGCTTGCAGTATTTTGCTAAGGCATTCCCGAAAAGATTCTTTGACGTTGGAATCGCAGAAGGCCATGCGGTTACATTCTGCGGTGGGCTTGCGTCACTTGGCATGATACCTGTTTTTGCGGTGTATTCGTCATTTCTGCAAAGAGGATACGACCAGCTTATACATGACCTTGCGATATGCAATACTCATGCGGTTATCGGCGTTGACAGAGCAGGCATTGTCGGTGAAGACGGCGAAACACATCAGGGTATCTTTGATGTATCATTTCTTACAACGATACCGAACACGACGATATACTCACCGTCCTGTTATGATGAGCTGAGAGCCTGCCTTAGAAAAGCAGTCTACAAGGACAGCGGTATCGTTGCCGTGAGATATCCGAGAGGCAATGACAACTCGGCTGCGAGAAACTATAATGTCAACACATTTTATGAATATAACGACAACGGAAACGGTGTGCTGATTGTTACATACGGACGGCTTTACCAGAACGTGCAAAAAGCCTGCGAGATACTAAAAAATAATCACATTGACTGCGATACGTTAAAGCTTATAAAAATCTTCCCGATTGAAGATGAGATAATTGATATAATTTCAAGCTATAAGCTGGTATTTTTCTTTGAGGAGTCTTATTATCACGGCTCGATTTCAGAGAAATATGCGGCACTTTGCAACAACGTTGCACCGATTGCTATTGACGATTTTGTAAAGCACGGAAAGCCTGCTGATTTGCTTGATGAGCTTGGATTGTCGCCGCAAAAAATGGCAGAACAGATTACAGGGTTTTTAA
This sequence comes from Ruminococcus sp., assembly GCA_017458445.1. Classification (GTDB taxonomy): domain Bacteria; phylum Bacillota; class Clostridia; order Oscillospirales; family Ruminococcaceae; genus FB2012. Next base: position 4,226 of record JAFTAX010000031.1, read on the forward strand.
AGCTATGAGTAAAAGACTTGACGTTTTTCTCGTTGAAAAATCGCTTGTAAAAAGCAGGGCAAAGGCAAAAGAGCTTATACAAAACGGCTGTGTGTTGGTTGACGGCGTGGTTATAAAAAAGCCTGCTGAGAGCGTTTGTGACGGTGCAAAAGTAACCGTGTCTGACGACACAGGCTATGTCGGCAGAGGTGCATTAAAGCTCAAGGGTGCTTTTGAAAGCTTTGATTTAAACGTCACAGACAAATGCTGTGCAGACCTTGGTGCGTCAACTGGTGGCTTTACGCAGGTGCTTCTCATGCAGGGTGCAAAGAAAGTGTACGCAATTGATGTCGGGCATGGACAGCTTGCACAGGAGCTTGTTGATGATTCAAGAGTGATAAACTGCGAAGGCGTTAATGTCAGGGATATCAGCCCTGAGTTTTTCGATGAGCCGATTGAATTTATCTGTGGTGATTTGTCATTTATATCACTAAGACTTGTGATACCTGCTGTGAAGGATTGTCTTGCAGACAGTGGAGATATGGTAATGCTTATTAAGCCGCAGTTTGAAGCAGGAAAGCAATCACTCAGCAAGAAGGGCATTGTCAGGGATAAAAAGGACCATGTCAGAGTGCTGACAGAGCTTGTCAGCTTTTTTAAGGACATGGAGCTTGCGGTCTGCGGACTTGCACCGTCAGCGATTACAGGCGGTGACGGAAATATTGAATATCTTGTGCATTTAAAGAAAGCAGACGGGCAAAAAAGCATGGCTTATGACATAAAGGCGTTTGTCAATTCGGCTTTTGAAAATGCGAGTGGCAAAGCTTAGATTATACAGAAAGGAAACAGTGCGTTGAAGATCTACATTTTTCCTAATCTTGATAAACAAAACTGCGAAGAATACACTGCAAAGGCACTAAAGGTGCTTGACAGCTGCGGTGCTGAGCTTTGCATGGATAAAAAATACAAGGACAGCTTTTCACGCTTTGAATGTATAACTTTTGACGATGAGGATTTGTGTGTAAAAGACTGTGATGTTATCGTTGTAATAGGCGGTGACGGAACGATACTCAAGTGTGCGAAAATTGCTGCAGAAAACAAAAAGCCGATACTTGGCATTAACTGTGGCAGGCTTGGATTTATGACATCGCTTGAGCATAATCAGACTGACCTGCTTTGCCGTCTTTGCAAGGGTGAATACACTAAAAGCAGACGCATGATGCTGTCGGTCAAGGTGATGCCTGAGGGCAGAGATGCTATGCAGTTTACGGCACTTAATGATGTTGTGATATCAAAATGTGATGACTGCAAGATTGCGGATTTTCAGGTTGCAAAGGACGGCAAGACGATTTCGTCGCTGCGGGCAGACGGTGTAATATTCTCAACGCCAACTGGTGCAACTGCTTATTCAATGTCGGCTGGCGGTCCGATTATCGAGCCTGAGCTTGAGTGCATTGAATACACACAGATTTGTGCACACACGCTTTTTGCACGTTCGGTTGTGCTGTCACCAGAGAGTGTAATCGAGATTAAAAGCAGGTGCAACAACAACGGACATACGTTTGTAAACGTTGACGGAAATGCTGTTTACAAGCTTTGCAACGAGGACAAAGTTGAGGTAGCAAAAAGCGATTGCTACATTGAGATAATTGACATTGCAGGCGGCAGCTTTTTTACATCGGTTAATGAAAAGCTGATGCAGCCGCTTAAAAAGCCTGCGGACGACAACGAGTAAATGAATGAAAGGTAGGTTTAATAGATGAAAGCAAAAAGACAGGCACTTATTCTCAAAATAATTGATGAAAAGGTTATAAACACACAGCAGGATTTGCAGGACGAGCTGAAAAAGGAAGGCTTTGATGTAACTCAGGCGACAGTTTCAAGGGATATCAAGGAACTTGCATTAATAAAGACTATTTCACCTGCCGGAGATTATATGTACAGCGTTCCCTCACTCAAAAGGGAAACGCTCAAGCGAAACAGCAGAATGAATAACGGCATTTTTGCAAATGCGGTAAAGAGTATAGATTATTCGGCAAATACGGTTGTTTTAAAGTGCCATAACGGTATGGCTCAGGCAGTTTGTGCAATGCTTGGTGATGCAACGATAGATAACGTAGTCGGTACACTTGCAGGAGATGATACGATATTTATTCTCGTGCGTACAGAGCGTGATGCAGTAAGGCTTGTCAAAGAGCTTAATACAATTCTGACTGCAAATTCATAAGGAAGCTATCTCAGATAGATTGGAAAGGTAATTATGCTAAAAGAGCTGTATATTGAAAATTTAGCAGTAATAGAAAAAGCAACGATAGATTTTACAGATAAGCTCAATGTGTTTACAGGTGAAACAGGTGCAGGAAAATCTATCCTTATAAACGGTATCAACGCTATTCTCGGGCAGAGAGTAACTAAGGATATTGTCCGCACGGGTACTGACAAGGCGATTATTTCCGCAAGGTTTACTTCTCTTGATAAGAACACGCTGGACAAGCTCAGAGAGCTTGGCATTACCTGTGATGACGGAGAGCTGTTTTTGACAAGAGAAATAAGCTCGGACGGCGGAAGTGTTGCAAGGGTAAACTCACGAAGCGTGAATGTTGCGGTGTTGAGGGAACTTGGCGATACGCTTGTTAATATTCACGGACAGCATGACAACCAGATTTTACTTGCACAAGACCAGCATATACATATCCTTGACAGCTTTGCTGATGCTGAGGAATATATTGCTGATTACAGGCAGTCATTTCGTGAGCTACAGGCTGTTGCAAGAAAGATAAACAAGATAAAGCTTGACGCTAATCAAAGAGCTTATCAAATAAATCAGCTTGAGCAGACGATTGATGAAATCGAACAGCTGAGACTCAAGGAAAATGAGGACGAGGAAATAGCCAGAGAGCTTGAGGTTTCAAAAAATGCGGTAGTTATTTCCGAGGCAATATATAATGCCGTAAAGCTGCTCGAGGGCGATGATGACACATCGGGAGCAGCTGATCTTGCAAAGCAGGCAGAGCAGTCGCTTGATGAGTATACAGAGATTTATGAAAAGCTTGAGCCGTTGCATGACAGGCTTTTGTCAGCAGGCATTGAGCTTGCGGACATTGCAACAGAGCTGTCGGCAACGCTTGATAAGCTGAATGTTGACCCTAAGAGATATGACTATCTCAACCAGAGAAATGATGACATTCGCAAGATTAAGAAAAAGTATGGTCCTGAGTTGTCA